>JAURHS010000016.1 GCA_030833205.1 Prosthecobacter sp. | reverse complement strand
GTTCGCTCATTGATCGGGTCCGGAGCGCCCATTCCCGGCGACCGCGAGGATTCTGCCCGCTGCTGTGCATTTGCGGTCTTTCCGAGCAGAAGCGCGGGGCTGCATCGTAGTTGACTCTGCACCGTCTCCCCAGCCATGGACCCCTTCCTCGAATACCATCAGCAGCAAAGCCGCCGCCAATTTTTTGGCCAAGTGGGCCTGCGCGCCGGCAACATCGCTTTGGCCTCCATGATGGGTCGCGAAATGTTGGCCGCGCCGCTGCACCAATCGCTGCCAAGCCTGCCGCACTTTGCGCCCAAGGCCAAGCGCTTGATCTACCTGCACATGAACGGGGCGCCCTCGCAGCTGGATCTCTGGGACCACAAGCCAGGCTTGGCCGCGCAATTCGACAAGGACCTGCCTGAAAGCATTCGCAACGGCCAACGCATCACCACGATGACCAGTGGTCAGGCCCGTCTGCCCGTGGCGCCAAGCATGTTCAAGTTCAACCAGCACGGGCAGTGCGGTCGCTGGGTCAGTGAGCTGCTGCCGCACACCGCCAAGGTGGTGGATGAACTCGCGGTGATCAAAAGCGTTCACACCAGCGCCATCAACCATGACCCGGCCTGCACCTTTGTGATGACCGGCAGCGAGGTGCCCGGCAAACCAAGCATCGGCTCGTGGCTGGCCTATGGCTTGGGCAGCGAGAGCAATGACCTGCCGGCCTTTGTGGTCTTCACACCGAGCTTCCCCGCCGCCAGCCAGGCGCAGGCGCTGTTTACCCGCATGTGGAGCAGTGGCTTTCTGCCAACCACCTACAGCGGCGTGGCCCTGCGCGGTCAGGGCGACCCGGTGCTCTATGTCAAGAATCCGCCAGGCGTGGACCCTGGCGATCGTCGCGCCATGCTCAGCGCGCTGAATCAACTCAACGAACTGAACTACAGCCGCCTTGGCGACCCGGAAATCCAGACCCGCATCGCGCAGTACGAGATGGCCTTTCGCATGCAGACCAGCGTGCCGGAGCTCACCGACTTGAGCCGCGAAAGCAAGGCCACGCTCGATCTTTACGGCCCCGATGTTCAGCGCAGTGGCAGCTTCACGCACAGCGCCATCATGGCCCGCCGCCTCATTGAGCGCGGCACGCGTGTGGTGCAGATCCTGCACCGAGGCTGGGACCAGCACAACAGCCTGCCGCGATTGCTGCGCGGTCAGGTCGAGGACAGCGAACGCGCCTGTGCCGCCCTGATCACGGACTTGAGGCAGCGCGGTCTGCTCGAGGACACGCTGGTGGTCTGGGGTGGTGAGTTTGGCCGCACGGTTTACTCCCAAGGCACCTTGTCTCGGGACAACTACGGTCGCGATCACCACCCGCGCTGCTTCACCATGTGGATGGCCGGCGGCGGCGTGAAAGGCGGCATCGAACACGGCGAGACCGATGACTTCAGCTACAACATCACCCGCGACGCGGTGCACATCAACGACCTCAACGCCACCATCCTGCACCTCATGGGCATTGATCACCGCAGGTTCACCTTCAAGTTTCAGGGCTTGGATCAACGCCTCACCGGCGTCAACGAGCACCACCCCGTCAAGGCCCTGCTGGCCTAAACTCCAACGCGCCGCCTCATGATCCCACGCGTCAACCTGCCCATCCTGCTCCTCGGCCTGAGCCTCAGCGCCAAGGCTGCCGAGCCACTGGAGTTCAACCGCGACATCCGCCCCATCCTCAGCGATCACTGCTTTGCCTGCCATGGCTTTGATGCCAAGAAACGCAAGGCCGGCCTGCGCCTGGACACGGCCGAGGGAGCCTACCAAGCCATCAAGGGCCATGCTCCCATCAAGCCCGGTGACCCCAAGGCCAGCAGCGTGATGCAGCGCATGGTCAGCCGCGATCCCGATGAGGTGATGCCGCCGCCAGAAACACACAAGCCCCTCAATGCAGCGCAGATCCAAACCATCGAGCGCTGGATCCGCGAGGGCGCCGCCTACCAACGGCATTGGAGCTTTGAAGCGCCCCTCAAGCCGGCAGTGCCCAAGGCCAGCGGCCCACAGCGCAACCCCATTGACGCCTTCATCCAGGACAGGCTGGGCAGGCAACGCCTCGCCCCGGCCGCCGAAGCCAGTCGCGAAGAACTCATCCGCCGCGTGACCCTCGACCTCACCGGCCTGCCACCCACGCTGAGGGAGATCGACGCCTTCCTCGCCGATGCCAAACCCGATGCCTATGAACGCCTCGTCGATCGCCTGCTGAAATCCGAGCGCTTCGGCGAGCATCAGGGGCGGCTGTGGCTGGATGTGGCCCGCTACGCCGACACCCATGGCCTGCATCTGGACAACGAGCGCAGCATGTGGCCCTACCGCGATTGGGTCGTGCGCGCCTTCAATCAAAACCTGCCCTTTGATCAATTCACCATCTGGCAACTCGCCGGGGACCTGCTGCCTGAGGCGAGCATGGAGCAGAAGATCGCCTCGGGCTTCAACCGCTGCAATGTCACCACCAGCGAGGGCGGCAGCATCAACGAGGAGTTTGTGTTCCGCTATGCCGTGGATCGCACCGAGACCACGGTTGCCGTGTGGATGGGCCTGACCGCTGGCTGCGCCGTCTGCCACGATCACAAGTTCGACCCCATCAGCCAGAAAGAGTTCTACTCGCTTTATGCCTTCTTCAACAGCGCCGCAGATCCGGCCATGGACGGCAACATCCTGCTCACCCCGCCCACCCTGCGCCTGAGCACACCGCAGCAGGCTGCGCAGCTTGCCCAATACGATCAGGCCATTGCCGCCACTCAGGGCCGCATGCGCGAGGCCATCGCCAAACTCAACTACCGCGATCCTGCGGATCAACAACCCCCGCCAGCGGTGCAAACCAGCAAGGTGGTTTGGTTCGAGGACAACTTCCCTGCCGAGGCCAAGGTGGCCAGCTCAGGCGCGCCCACCCGCCTCATTCAAGCCAATCAGGGTCCTGTGTTCAGTGGCAGGCAGGCCCTGCAACGCAAGGCCAAGGGCGTGGCGCAGGATTTCTTCACCAACGGCGGAACTTACGAAATCCCACCCAACGGCAAGCTCAGCGTGCAGTGTTACCTCGACCCCAAGGACCCGCCCAAGGCCGTGATGCTGCAGTTCCACACCGCCGGCTGGAATCATCGCGCTGTCTGGGGCGAAGAAGGCGCCATCCCCTATGGCCGCGTTCGCACACCGGAGCGCGTGCGCGTCGCAGCCCTGCCGGAGTTGGGCAAGTGGGTGAAGCTTGAAGTTGCCGCCGATCGCCTTGGCCTGAAGCCCGGCATGAAGGTCAACGGCTTTGCCTTCACGCAATTCGATGGCACCGTCACCTGGGACCAATTGGCGATGAGTTCGCGCGTGGACCCTGCCAAGGACCCGCAGTGGTCCTGGAAAATCTGGGTGCAAAAAAACCAGGGCCGCCGCGTCGAGGGCCTGCCCAATGATCTGCAAACCCTGGTGCGCGGCAAGAAAGCGGAGCAATGGCCGGCGGCGGACATCAAACGCCTCAAGGAGTGGTGGTTTGAAAACGAATGCCAAAGCGCCCGCGAGTTGGTGGATGGCCTGCGCGCCGAGAAACTCGATCTCGAGGCCAAGCGCAAGGCCCTGGAGGATGTCATCCCCGCCACCTTCATCATGGCTGACCTGCCACAGCCACGCGACAGCTTCGTGATGGAGCGCGGCCAATACGACAAGCCCAAGGAAAAAGTCAGCCGCGGCACCCCGGCCATCTTTCCGCCCCTGCCCAGTAAACCTGAGCCCACGCGTCTGGATCTGGCGCAGTGGCTGCTGAGCCCACAACATCCACTCACCGCGCGGGTGCAGGTCAACCGCTTCTGGCAACAGTTCTTTGGCAACGGCCTGGTGAAGACCAGCAATGACTTCGGCTCCCAAGGCGAACCACCCAGCCACCCCGAACTCCTCGACTGGCTGGCCGTCACCTTCCGCGAACAGAGCTGGGACATGAAGCGCTTCATCCGCCTGCTGGTCACCTCGCACACCTACCGCCAAAGCGCGCAGTGGCGCGCCGATGCGGCCCAGCAAGACCCGGAAAACCGCCTGCTGGCCCGCGGCCCACGCTTCCGCCTCGATGCTGAAGTGCTGCGCGACAGCGCCCTGTCAATCAGCGGCCTGCTCAGCCCACGAATTGGCGGCAAGGGCGTCAAACCCTACCAACCCGAAAACATCTGGGAGCCAGTGGGCTTTGGCGGCAGCAACACCCGAAATTACATTCAGGACCACGGCGAAGCCCTGTATCGGCGCAGCCTATACACCTTCTGGAAGCGCACCGCACCGCCGCCCAACATGACGGCCTTCGACGCCCCCAACCGCGAAAGTTACTGCCTGCGCCGCGAACGCAGCAACACCCCGCTGCAGGCCCTCACCCTGATGAACGATGTGCAATTCTTCGAGGCCGCACGCGCCATGGCACAACGCAGCCTCAAGGCAGGCGGCCCTGAAGACGCGCGCCTGGGGCAACTCTTCCGCAGCGCCACCAGCCGCCAACCCAGCGCCCAGGAACTGGCCGTGCTCAAGCGCGCCCTCAACCAGCACCTGCAGGACTACCGCGCCAAACCCGATCAAGCCGCCAAGGCCATCGCCAACGGCGAATCCAAAGCCGACCCCAGCCTCAACCCCAGCGAACTCGCCGCCTGGACCCTGCTGGCCAACCTCGTCCTCAACCTCGACGAGTCCCTCAACAAATAACCCCGGCGCTCCGCCTCCAACCCACCCACGGGCAGGCACTCAGGGCGCTGCCTGCACTTCGGTTGCACCGCCCAACCGTTGGGAAAGGAGGCTACCTCATCCCCCAAATCGAGCCCTTTGCCCTGCGCCCCAGCGAGCCGGAGTCGCCGACAGCCTTCGAGGTAGTGCTCGCCATCAAAGGGACCCGCTATTCGTATCGCGTGGCAGCGACCCGAGAGAGGATCTGGCACGAATCACTCAGAGCTTACCCCAACGCACGCCCGCAGACATGGTTCAGCCGTGACTGGAGTCCTCAGAAAGAAAGCTACCCATGGGGACCTGAACGCCCATCGGGTTTCCCGCGAGACGAACGGTTGGAGAGGGACACGCTGAGCAACATGCTTCATCGACCAGTGGCCGCAGGCAGTCGAATCAGCCGAGTATGTGCGCCAATATCATCTGGATGCCGGAACACAGCCTTCCGCAAATCCATCCACCGAGCTGGACCGTTTGGCCCGCGCCCTGAATGATTCCGCACCCGCTCACCTGCGCCGGTTGCGGCTCAAGCTGCCGAGAGCCTGAGTCAAGGCGATCGGCCACACAGAAAAAGGGCACCTCATCATCGACACCGCAATGACTCCCGCTGACAGCGCGCCCAGAAGGTCCAACCACGAGGGCGTCGCACATTTCTGAGCCGGAGCTAGCCAGAGCCAGTGGCCCTGAGCACCTCAGTCTGCAGTCAATCGTAAATCAGCCAGGCCGTGGCACGGCAGTCCTCGCTGCTGGAAACGCGCAGCCAACGCGCCTGCACCGCCGGCTCCAATTCCAGGCGCAGCGACTCGCCAGGGGAAACTTCGCGCCGCAGCCAAGTCACCCACAGGCCGGTGCCGGTGAGATCCAGCTCCACCTCAAACTGCACCGGCTGCTGGCCGTCGTGCTCCAGGCTAAGGGCGCGGCGATCATAGCCCCAGAGGAGATAGGGATCACTGGGCTGCCCGGCCTTGACCGCCGTCTGCTTCCAAGGCCCGCCTTCACCCCGTGGCTTGCCCAGCTTCCACAGGTCCTCAGTGACCCCGGCCCACAAGGCCGCCTTGCCATCGCTGCTGCGCAGCACATGCGGTCCTGCCGCCGCATCCGCACGCAGACCTGTCATCAGGAACATCCCGCGGTATCCACCAAAATCCTGAATGCGCAGGTCGTGCGAGCACACGGGGCGAATCTTCGCAAAGCCATCGGCGTTCTCCGCTGGCAACTCAAAGAAAGTGCCGGCCACATTGAGCATGTCGCGTTCCGTGGCCACCTCGCGGCAAAGGCGCAACTGCCCGGCGCGTGTCGCCGCATCCAAGGCCTGAGTGGCCCGCGGCAAACGCCAGCGCCGCTGGCGATCATCAACAATCAGGACGCTGGCCTCATCCAAGGTGACCACATCCTTGGGCAGGGCCACGCGCTTGGCCACCCAATCCCGCGCCGCCTTGTCCTCGACCTTGCGCAGCTCAAGCTGCGCATCGAGCTCATAATAACCGGACTCATTGACCAGGCTCAAGCTGCGCTTGTCCTCGCCGCGCGGCCGAAACAAACCCGTCAGCCCGGGCCTCTGCGTGGCCCGCGTCAAGCCCTCAAAGATGGGATCGGCCGCCCTGCCACGCAGCTCCGGGGCCGCCAGCGTGATCACCGCACTGAAGTCCGCGCTGTCCTGATCGCAGCGCTGCTGCAGCCACTCGCGCCCCTCCTCAATGTCGAAGCGCTGAGAGCTGCCGCGCGCATGGTCCACCAACCACAGGCTGCGATGCTTCCAACCCGCCACCAGAAAGGGATCGCTGAGCTGGCCACGCCTGACGGGCTCATGCAGCCACAACGCGCCACTGGCATGCGGCGGACCCAGACGATCCAGATCCCCGGCGCGCGCAAACCACAGATTGCTCTGCGACTGGCCGATGCTGTCAATGCCGCCCTTGATGCGGCGCTTGTTGAGGAACTCGGACTTGGCGGAATCATCACAACCAAAGACCAAGCGATCATTCCAGCGGCAGAAATCGCCAATGACCTTCAGGTAGGCTCCGCGCACGCGGATTCCCTTGGTCTGTGCCGCACTAAAGTCTCGGGGGAAACGCCAAAAGGCTCCGTGCATGGTCATGAGCAACTCCGACTCGCCAATGTCGCGAATCCGCGGCCACTCGGTGTTCCAACCATGGGCGCCATCGTAACTGTGACTGACCTTGGGCAGGCGGAAGCTCGACCATTGCCCATGATCCAGCAACATCAGCAACAGGGACTTTGCATCCCAGCCCAGGCTCCAGATCGGGTCATCGGGTCCATTGCCATGCAGGCCTCCGGGGCCGGTGACTTCCGTGAATTGATTGCGGCGCAGCAACTGCCAATCGCCTTCGCCCTGCCACTGTGCCAAGGCGCCGCTGGGGGTGGTGGGATCCCTCAGCGCCGCCTCGCTGCGCTCGCCGTTGTTGGCGTAAATCAACCGTCCCTGGCCGCTGTACAAACCCTTGCCGTGATAGCCAGGCAGGGTTGAGCTCAAGCCTGCCAGCGGCGTTTCCAGCTTGAAGCCCTTGGGGATGGCATTGCCATCGGCGATCAGGTTGCGCACCTCAAGGCTGCGCACATCCACCTCATAAAGCCCCTCCTCCATCGTGGCGTAATAAACCTTGTTGGCCGGATCGCTCAGGTGTCTGGCGGTGCCGGTGAGGCGGCCAGGCATGCGGCTTGGCGGCAGCACGCGCACCCCGCCCTGCGCGTCAATCACATAGGGCCCCAGCAAGAGCTGCTTGGACTCATCGTGAATGAGGCGATTGGCCGGTGTGCCGCCAACGCTCTCCGGGCGCACCACCTGCTGCAACTGCGGCGTGATTTCATAGAGCTTGTCACTGGAGCCCAACGGCAGATGCGGCCCATAAGTCATCACCCACAAGCGCCCCGCCCACGGCACCACACCTCCGGTGCCACATTCGCCTTCGCGGTTGAACATCGCCAGCGAGGGATAAATCCCGCTGACCTCACGCGGCAAGGCGGACGCCGCCAAGGGCTTTGCGCCAAGACCGGGCTTGCTCTGCGCCGCGGCCTCTGCACTCAAGGCCTGGCCCAACAGCAGCGCAAGACCTGCCAGACCAAGGCAGGCCAAGTTCCTCAGGCCTTGGGTCCATGGGCCCAAGCCGGGCGCCGCGCGCTCTTTCGCCCAGGGGTCTTGTGGGATCAACATGCGGCCCAGCAAGCACGGCTCAACGCGGCGGGCAACTGCTCTTTGCGGCCCGCCGGACTCAAAGCCCATGACTCAAGCTAGAGCCGGCACTTGGCCTGCGTTGAACCCCCATGCACCTGCCCTGCTCATGGCCCAAGACTCAAGCCTCTGCCTGCCTGACCTGCGGCCTGCGCGCCTGGCTCGCGCTTCTTGGCGCAACATGGCTTGCCCTGCCCGCCGCTGCGCAAACCAGGCTGCAGAGGGCCGATGTGACGCTGCAAGCCGGTCCACCCAAGAACCTCAAGACCAAGCTGCCTGCCGGCTACAGCATCCCGGTGGTGGACATCAGCGCTGAGACTCAGCGCCAAGTCGTGGTGGACCGCGAAAAGGGCCAGTACCTCGGCCATCCCACCACGGTGCTTCTGGAAGATCAAAAAACCATGCTGGCGGTCTACCCCAAGGGCCATGGCCGCGGCGCCATTGTCTACAAACGCAGCGAGGACGCCGGCCTGATCTGTAGCCAACGCCTGCCCACACCGGAGAACTGGCAAAGTTCCCTCGAGGTTCCCACGCTGCACCGCGTGGTGGATGCTGCGGGACGCAAGCGCCTGATTCTCTTCAGCGGCCTGCACCCCATCCGCATGGCCGTCAGCGAGGATGATGGCGCCAACTGGAGTCCGCTCAAGCCAATCGGCAACTATGGTGGCATCGTCGCCATGGCATCGCTGATCGGCCTCAAGACCCCGGGGCACTATCTGGCCTTCTTCCACGACGATGGCCGCTTCATCCGCGGCGGCGACAGCGACAAGTACCGCATCAGCAGCCCGCACGCCCCGGGCTACGCCGCCTCCAGCGGCAAGCCCTGGCGCTTCTGGGTTTACACCTGCCTGTCGCGCGATGGCGGCCTGAACTGGAGTGCGCCCACGCCCATTGCCATGCTGCCCGACGCCAATCTCTGCGAGCCCGGTGCGCTGCGCTCACCCGATGGCAAACAGATCGCCGTCCTGCTGCGGGAAAACAGCCGCAAGTACAACAGCTTTGTGATCTTCAGCAATGATGAGGGCCAGACCTGGACCCAGCCGCGCGAACTTCCCGCCGCCCTCACCGGCGATCGCCATGTCGCCAAATACGCTCCCGACGGCAGACTCTTCATCAGCTTCCGCGACACCACCCATGTCAGCGCCACCAAGGGCGATTGGGTCGGTTGGGTGGGCAGGTACGAGGACATCGTCAAGGGCAGCGAGGGCCAGTACCGCGTGCGCATCATGGACAACAAAAAGGGACAGGACTGCACCTACCCCGGCATCGAACTGCTGCCCGATGGCAGCTTTGTCACCACCACCTACGGCCACTGGACCGAGGGCGAAGAGGCCTATGTGGTAAGCGTGCGTTTCAAGCTGGCTGAACTCGACGCCAAACTCAATCGCTGAGGCCAACAGGCCTCGTGACCGGCAAGCCCCTTGGCCTCGATCGAGTGCATGCAGGCCCGTGAGCTGGCGGCCCGCAGGCTCATGACTTGGCGCGCCCCGCAATGAGCAGACCGACCAACTCATCGAGGGCCTTGGCTGCCTTGGGCGAACCGCTGTTGGTGCAGGCAATCACGGCAAAGCCCCGCTCTGGCGCCAACCAGGCCACGCTGTGATTCATGGTGTTGGAGCCGTTGTGATTGAGCACCTGCCCGCCCCAACGCCGAGGCACACTCAGCCAGCCCAGAGCATGGGGCGAGCCTTCCTGCGCAGGCTGATGCAGCTTCTCGTAGGCAGCCTTGGTCTTGAGCAAGGTTCCATGGCCGGCGCGCCCGGCCAAGTGCTCGGCAATGAAACGCGCCCAATCGGCGAGGCAGAGATGCACGGTGCCCGCAGGCCCAAGCAGCGCAGGGTTGTCCATCTTCGGGCCATTGATGGGCATGGGCTCACCGCTTGCGGCATGCGGCCAGGGTTGATCCAGCCTGCCCTCGCTGCCCACCCCACCAAAACCACCCTGCACCATGCCCAGGGGAGCAAACAAACGGCGACGCATCAGATCCTCCCACGAGCTCTGCCAGACCTCCTCAAGCATGTGGCCGGCCAACACATAACCCCAGTTGGAATACTCATGCCTGCTGCCGGGAGCAGGCAGGGCAGTCTGGCGCAAGGCAAGCTCCAGCGCGGCGCGGCGTTGCGCGCGCAACTGCCCCTCGCCTGCGGCGTTGAGCAGGCCCCATGGCGCATTGGCCGGCAATCCCGACCCATGACTCAGCAACTGCGTCAGACTGGCCTTGGCCAAGGGGGATTGATGCCTGCGCGTCTCCCTGGCGAAGACCTCACCTAGGCTGCTGTCCCAGCGCAGCAACCCCTCCTGCACCGCCAAGGCGGCCAGCGTGGCGGTCATCGCCTTGGTGTTGCTGCCCAGATGCCAAAGGTCCTCCAACCTGACCGCAGGCGTGGCGCCCTGCTTGCGCAGCCCACAGACAGCCATGGCCTGCGCTCCCTGCTCATTGACCATCGCCGCGGCCAACGCGGGAAGCCCATGCTGTTGACGCAAGCCCTCCATTGCCTTGGCCCAAGGCGGCGACTCCAGCGCCTGCGCCGCAACCCGAGACACAAGGCCTGCACTCAACCCGGCGCAAAAACAGCGGCGCAACATCGGTCTCATGGCGGCATCACAACATGGCCGCAGCCTGTCAGGCAAGCCTGCCTTGAGATTTCAGCTGTATTTCAGCTGTTGTGTGGTTTGAAAATGGGCATGCTTGCCGGCGCATGAGCGCTCAAGTTTGGTCTCGCATTGCCGAGATTCCAAACGCCCGCCTGATCCCAATCAACTTGGCAAGGTGATTGTCGATCTCTCCACAGGGTCAGACATGCCAGCTGAGCTCGCGCCACCCATTGCAGAGGAAACAGCAACTGTTGTGGCTCCAGGCCGTCTTGGTCGGCTCAAGCTGGGCATCGAAAAGCAAAGGGTTGGACAACCGAGAGGCGGCTCAAATTCGCCAAAAGTGCCGCTGCCAAGCCGTGGTCTTTTTGGACTTCGATGAGCGCAGTGCCTTTGCTCCTGGAGCAGTCAACGCGGGGGGGCAGAAGCCGTTTTTGTCTTTGCCTTTTCCATCTGGACTCTTCAAGGTGACCGTTGGAACGAGGCGACCAATCAAAGACATCGCCAAGTCTTGAAGCAGGCAACCCCCTGAAGTTGGTCTTCCCTGCTTTTGGCTTGCCTGCCTGCCTCGATGGCCTCATCAGGGCAGCACGGTTCTCATGCGCGCCCTTTGCAAACTCACCACTGGCTTGGCCACGCTGATGCTGGCCTGCAACTCTGCCCCAGCCCAAGCGCCGAAGCCCGTGGGCACTTCAGGCAGCGTCGGCTGCCTGGCCAATCCCAAGACCCTGGACAGGCTGCACATCACTCAACCCGGCCTGTATGAAAACTACCTCATTGATGCCCAGGGCGCCTCGGGCAACATCGTCAAGATCAGTGCGGACGATGTCACCCTGCGCCACTGCGAAATCTTCAATGCCAGGGGCAATGGCATTGGGGTGTTTGGCAGCCGCGTGAAGATCGAGAGCTGCCGCATCCATCACCTCCTCAATGGCAGTTACGAAACACAAAACGACGCCCACGGCATCACCGGGCGCTGGGGCGAGGTGAGCATCCGCAACTGCGAGATCTCGCACACCTCCGGCGACTGCATTCAGTTTGACCCCGATCGCGCCTCCCAGGGCAGCCTGCTCATCGAGGATTGCAAGCTCTGGACCGGCCCGCTGCCCGCCGATGCCCTTGGCTTCAAGGCAGGACAGCGCCCCGGTGAAAACGCCTTCGACTCCAAGACCAGGCCCGATGGCCAACGCTGCCAACTCATCATCCGCAACTGCCTGCTGCAAGGCTGGAACCAACCCTCGCAGATCAGCACCATTGCCGCACTCAATCTCAAGGAACAGGTGGACGCCGAAATCCGCCACTGCGTCTTTGACGACAATGAAGTGGCTCTGCGCGTTCGCGGTCCCGGCCCACGCGGTGGCGCCCGTGTCCGCATCCGCGACTGCGCGGTTTACCGCAGCCAACTCGCCGTACGCGCCGAGGACAAAATCGAGCAGTTGCAACTTCAGGGCCTGCTGCTGGGAGAAGAGGTGAAGGAACGCATCCACTTCCACGGCGGACGGGCCGACAGCGGCTTTTTGGATGAGGGCGCAGCTCAGGCCCCGCCGATGACGCTCCTTCTGCAGCAGGGGTTTCCCCAGCGTTAGCCTGCGCCAGATCTGACCCACGGCGCTGGTGAAGCCCAGACCGCCAGGCCGCCGCTTGGCGCCCTGCTTGAGTCGTCCGCAGGGCGGATTTCCGGCAGCAAGAAGATCTTGATCTTGCATTGCTTATCATGCCAGATCATTTAAAAAGATGAGGATATATTTTTCCTCTTAAATCGCTGATGATGTGCTCTTATTTTATATCCTATTGATTATTTTATGGTTGTTGACAAGCTCTGTTTAAGCCTCTAGGCTGTTTTGGCGTCGCCAAAACAGCCTAGAGGCTTAAACAGAGCGTAAACTGGATTCCTAATTTAATCCATGAAAAAGCCCCTGAAGGAAATTCCT
Source organism: Prosthecobacter sp. (assembly GCA_030833205.1). Taxonomy (GTDB): domain Bacteria; phylum Verrucomicrobiota; class Verrucomicrobiia; order Verrucomicrobiales; family Verrucomicrobiaceae; genus Prosthecobacter. The sequence continues at coordinate 25,570 of JAURHS010000016.1, read as the reverse complement.
GTTCCCACGCTCGTCAGCTCGATGGAGCCCCTACTGCCCAGTGCCCGGCGGCCAGAGCTGGCGCAGCTCAGCGTTGACATCATCGGCCGCTCCCAAGCACTGATTCAGCGCATCCCCTCAGTCATCTCGCGCCAGCGCATTGCCGCCCTGGTCCACGAGATGAACAGCTACTACTCCAACCTCATCGAAGGCCACAAAACTTTCCCCCGCGAGATCGAGCGCGCCATGCGCAACGACTTTGATGAACGCTCCGAGAGTCGCCACAATCAACACCTCGCCAAGGCCCACATCAGCGTCGAGCGACTGATGCGCAGCCGCCTCGCCCAGGAGCCCAAACTCTGCATCCAAAGCACAGACTTCATCACTTGGCTGCATCATGAGTTTTATCGCCTGCTGCCCGCCGAGTTGCAGAGCGGGCAACACCAAAACGGCAGGCGCTATCCCCTTGCCTCGGGCAAGCTGCGCGACTTTGAAGTCGATGTCGGCGCGCACCAACCGCCGCCTCACGCCCGATTGCCCGACTTCATGCAGCGCTTCGAGCACTTTTATTCCAGCCAGCGCATCCTTGCCACCAATCAACTCGTGGCCCTGGCCGCCGCCCATCACCGCCTCGCCTGGATCCACCCCTTTGGCGACGGCAACGGCCGCATCGCGCGTCTGCATTCCCAAGCCTGGCTGATCCGCTGTCAGGCCGATGGCGAGGGTCTGTGGACCATCTCGCGCGCTCTTGCCCGACAACGCAGCGAGTACTACGCATCACTGCGGGCTGCCGACGAGAGCCGACGCGGCGATCTTGATGGACGCGGCAATCTCTCTGATGCCGGCCTGGCCGAGTTCTGCCTTTTCTTCCTGCGCAGCATGCTCGACCAAATCGACTTCATGGCTTCATTGCTTGATTTGCAGAGCCTCGCCTCCCGGATGCAAACTCATGTGCACCTCACCTATCCAAGCTGGCGCAGCAAGGAACGCGAGTCCATCGCACGCATCCTCAAGGCAGCCCTCATCGAAGGCGAGATGGATCGCGGCCATGCCTGCCGAGTGGCAGGAGTCAGCCCCGCCACCGGCACCAAGCTCATTGCCAAGGCTCTGCAGGTCGGCCTGCTGGACTCGCCCTCCCCCAAGGGAGCCCTCAGCCCCGTCTTTGACGCCAATGTCTTGGAGACCTACTTTCCCAAGCTCTATCAGGACCTGCCGCTGTAAGCCCAGGACCTTGATCTTGCCTTCAGCCCACTGGCCTCAACTGCTCATTGCTCCTTTCTTTTCCTTCCTGCACGCATGTCCTTTTCTCAACGACCCGCCTGGCTTTTCACGCTCGCCTTGATCGCTCTGCAACTCACCCTGCAGGCGCAAACCCCCAACGCTGCCAAGCCAGGGACCCAAGCCCAAGCGCAGGACTACCCCCCTGCTCATCCCTCGCTGACTGCGGCCCTGGAGCAGGCCCACCAACAATTCATGAGCCGCATGATCGACGCTCACGGCATTGTGCTGGACTTCGTCGGTGAGAGCCCCAGCCCGGAGGACTGCCGCCTCGGCCGCCCCAATGCCATTGGCTGGTGGAGTCCGATTGAAAACGGTCCCATGTTCACCGGTCTTTATCTTCCTGCGGCCTGCCAACGCGCCCTGCGCAGCGGCAGCGCGCAGGATCAGGCAGCAGCCGCCCGCCTCATGCAGGGCCTGCTGAAATGCGCCTCGCTCTCCGAGGTGCAGGGCTTCATTGGCCGCGGCGTGGGCAGCGATGGCCATTGCCATTACCCTCTGGGCTCAGACGATCAAACCCACCCTTGGTTTCTCGGGCTCTACGCCTTTTTCAAAAGCCCACTGGCCACGCCAACCCAGCGCCAACAGATCCGCGCCAAGGTCAGCACAGTGGCACAGGCCCTCGAGTCCAGTGGCTGGAAGTGCCCCTGCGACGGCAGTTTTCAGGGCGACTTCCGCGGCGGCTATCAAGGCCATCTCTTCCGCGACGCCGTGCGCTACCTGCATCTGTTGCGGCTCACCCACGCCATCACCGGTGAGGCCATCTGGCTGCAACGCTACCAACAAGCCTGTGCGCAGGCGCCCCATCAGGCCAAGCAGGATCGGGTGCAACTCTGCGCGCTGGGCTATGGCCCCGACCGCAGCCTCATCCCCAACATTGATGAGCACAACCTCTGGATCTATGTCGGTTGCCAGGCCGCTTTGAGCGATCTGCTGGCCTTGGAAACCGACCCGGCCAAACGCGCCGCCTTCCGCCGCGGCCTGGTCATCAATGCCGGCAACGCCATGCCCGCCATCGAAGCGCAACGGCGCTTCAACAACGACAATCGCGATGTCTTTGGCCATGCCGATTGGCGCCGTGGCTATCCGCATTGGTTTGCCCAACGCACGCAGGCCGATGCGCAGAAACTTGCGGAGATGGGCGACAAGGATGTCCTGGGCCAACGCAAGTCCTACGAGACTCGACTGATGCGCAACCCGCTGGCCGCCGCCGCGATCCTTGCCCATGCCCTGCCGCATCTGCCTCAGACTTCACCCCCGCCATCGGATCGCGCCACTCCCACAGCGACCCAAGCGCGCAAGGCCATTGAGCAGGCCATCCGCCACTACGACTACAGCAAACTCAACCTCTCCGTCTTCTTCCTGGCCGAGTGCGCCTTCGAGGCCATGCCAGCAACTCCGTAAACCGCAGGCCGCAAGGCCCCCGATGGCGATGCAAACCGGCGCGATTTGGTCTGGCAAGCAGGAGCGGGATGATGCCATGATCACAGGATGAGCCTGCCTGAGATCCCCAGCCTGCTGCACGACTACCAACGCGATGGGGTCATTGCCCTGCGCGGCCTGTTTGATGCCGCCCAAATCGCCGCACTGCGTGCCGAGCTTGAGCGCTACATGGCCGAGGACTTGGCCAGCAAACCCGCCGACGCGCGCACGCTGGAACCCGATGGACAAACGGTGCGCAATCTGTGGCGCCTCGAGCGCCACCATCCCGCGCTGCTGCCCATGTTGGAGAAGCCTGAGTTGCTGCAGTTGGTCGCCGCCCTGGTGCAGGGCGAGCCGCTGCTGGTTGGCGTGGAGACCTTCAACAAGGCGGCGCGCGTCGGTAGCGCAGTGCCCGCGCATCAGGACAACGCCTACTTCTGCCAGAGCCCACCGGACATGCTCACCATTTGGATCGCGCTGGATGCGGTGACCCCGGCCAATGGGCCGGTTTATTATGTGCGCGGCTCGCATCTCGGCGGCATGCTGCCCACCAAGCCCTCGGGGGTGAAGGGCAACTCGATTGGCCTGGCACAGCCGCCGACGCTGCCGCTCGAAGATCAGTTCTGCGGCCTGCTGGAACCTGGCGACGCGCTGATCCACCATTGCCAGACCATTCACCACAGCGCGCCCAATCTCAGCGACTTCCCGCGTCTGGGCCTGCTGCTGGTTTACCGCGGCCGCCACACGCAAAATGACCCGGCACTTCAGGCCGCCTACCGCGCCGCCGTCAGCAGCACCCCGCCGGCCTGAGGCCGACCGCCGAGATCGGCCAGCCCTCGCTGCTTCACAATCTTGCCGCGTGGATGCGGTGACAGGCGTAAGGCAGGGGCGCATGGGTGGCCATTGGGTCTTCTGAGCTGCCCAAACCTCTTGAATCAAGCGCTCATCCTCTTCACGGCCCTCTCCTTCATGGTCTATGGCAGCGCCTGTCTTGGCACGGCGCGGATGCGCGCTGAATTCCAACGCTACGGCATGGATGGCCAGCGTCGAGCCGTGGGCCTTTTGCAATGGCTGGCCGCAGCGGGCCTGCTGGCCGGGCTTTGGCAGCCCTGGATGGGGCAGGCGGCTGCAGCCGGCCTGGCCTTGATGATGCTGGTGGCCACGGCGGTGCGCTGGCGCATCAACGACAGCCTGCAACAAACGCTGCCAGCCCTGCTTTATCTTGGGCTCACCGCCTACCTTTGCCTCAAGGGCTTTGGGGCCTGATGGCTCAACGCCAGGCAATGGCCGCGCACATGGCCAATACAGCGAGGGAAGGCAGGGCCTTGACCAGCGGGTCGCGCACCTTCTGGTGCATGACAAAGGCCACCAACATCAGCAGAGCCATGCCCATGGCGGCGGGCTGCTCAAGAACCGGCCAGAAGATGGAGGCCAGCAAGGCCACTGCGAGAGCGACCTTCAGCAGGCCGACCACACAATACATCCGGTAGCCCAGGCCATAGACCGCAAACTCCTCACGCATGGTGGTGGCGTCGCGGCCGCGGAAGGCCGTGGCCCGATCCCGCCGCAACAGCCAGACATTGAGAATGCCAAGGGAAACAACAACTTTCAGTGCGAGGAGAATCAAGTCCATGGAGGGGTGAGTGAGGCCGCCTTCCTGACCTGAACTGCGGAGACCTTGAGTTTGCCTGTCTCCGGGGCTGATGGCAAGACATTCCCCAAGAGATTGATCATCAGAGCGCGGGAACAATCCGCCCCACTGATGAACGCCAGCGCTTTAGGCTAGCCCCACAACGGCGCCTTTCCATCGGGAGCCGCGCAGCACGCCCCGCGCGCAGGCTTGCCAAACCACTGACCCCTGCCTGCCCCTCCAAAATCCTTGCAGGCCGATGAGAAATGGCTGCTGCTCGGGCGTTTACAGCCGCAGCATGATCGCCCGCCGAACCCTCCTCGCCCAGGCCCTGAGCTCCATGGGCACGGCCCTGGCCACCCCACTGCTGCCCGGCCTGGCTGAGGCCAGCGCAGCCCGCAGCGTCAGCGGCCGCGCCCATGTTGGCGGCCCCAAGCGCGTGGTGTTTTTTTTGCAGAACCAAGGCTTTGACCCCAAGACCTGCATTCCCGCCGGGATGCAGCAAAGCGGCTCGCTGGCCAAGGCCAAACTGCCAGAGCCCATCGCCGCCCTCGAACCCATCAAGGAGCGCCTGCACATCATCAATGGCCTACACGGGCTGCACACCAGCCCGGCGCACAGTGCCTTCTTTGGCGCTCTGGGCGGTTACCGCGGCGACGACGGCTCCCCGCCTCTTGGTCCCACCATTGACCATGAACTCAGCCGCGTGCTGCCCGAGACCCTGCTGCCGCTGCTCTGCATTGGCATGGACTCGATGGAGAACATGCGCGCCAAGCCCACCGTGGCCACGCTCTCGGCCAGCGGCGCTGGGCAACCCATCTTCATGCACTCCAATCCCAACCACCTTTACCAGATGCTCTACGGCGGCATCTCACAGGGTGAGATTCGGCGGCAGCATGAGGCACGCTCCCATCTCTTCGACCGCATCGAGCAGCTCGCAGCGGCCCAGGGCCAAGGCCTGCCGATGGCCGATCAGGCGCGCTACCAACAATTTGTTCGCGGCTTTGAAGACATCAACGGCCTGCGCGCCAAGCTCAACGGGGTCGCCGGGCACCTGCAGAAATTCGCGCCCAAGTTCGATGAACGCTACACCAACCCACGCTTCGAAACCGACTGGCACGACAGCCTGCTGGAGTTGGGCATCTCCGCCCTGAAGTCCGGCATCACCAGCGTGCTGACCCTGGGCTCTGGACGCGGTGAAATCTTTGGCTCCTGGAAGGGCATTGGTGTGCAGGAGCAGGGTCACAACCTCGGCCACATGGAGCAGCCCGACAATCCCATCTGGATCAAGATCCGCCAATACAACAGCCGGATGCTCATGCGGCTGGTCGAGGAACTTGAAAGCGTGCTGGAGGGCAGCGGCAGCATGATGGACAACACCCTCATCGTTTACACCAGCAACAACGCCGATCGGCAACACACCAACGGGGCCACTTGGCCAGTGATGCTGATTGGCAACTGCGGTGGTGTTTTCAAGAGCGGGCGCTTCACCCAACTCGATGGCAAGCGGCCCATCAACGCCCTCTACGCCACCCTGCTGAAGGCCAGCGGCGTCGATGTTGCGCGCTTCAACATGAGCGAGAAAATGGCGGCGCAGTTTGACGCCGGCAACGGCCCAATCAGGGAACTCCTCGCGTGATGCCCAAGGCCCTTGCCCTGCTCGGCGGCCTCATCTTCAGCGCCGCCCTGTCCGCCGCCGAACCCTATCGCCCCGGCCGGCCCCTCATCGCCCCCTTCAAGGATTTGGCGCAGGGGTTTATCCAGCAGCACTGCCTGGAGTGCCACGATGACGAGAGCAAAAAAGGCAACCTCTCACTGACCGATCTCGGGCCCGTGGATGAGACCAATGCGGCCTTGTGGAAGAGCATCTGGGCGCAGGTGGCGCTGCGGCAGATGCCACCCAAAAAGAAGGAGGCCCCCCAGGTGCTGGACCGTCTGCGTTTCACCGAGTGGATCCTCACCGAACTCGGGCAAAGCCTGCGCGACAAGGGCGGCTTTGCCGATCACCTTGACCCCAAGAGGGGCAACTTTGTGGACCACGAGTTGCTGTTTGGGCCCCTGCCCTCGGGCATTGAACTGGAGCCGACTTCCTCGCCGGCCAGACTCTGGCGTCTCACGCCTCAGGAGCACATCACGCGCCTCAATGAACTCATCAATGTGGAGCCACCCTACCAGCCTGCCCGACCCGGCCTGCGCAGCCATGGAGACAGCGTTCCCACCAATCACGGCGGCGAGCTCAAACTCTACTTCGGCATTGACCAGATCCTGCGCGTGGACGGCGGCACCGTGGCCTATGCCACGGCCGTCAAGGGAGTGCCTGCCGTGCTTTCACCGCCACGCAAAATCGGCCTGAAAAACTACCCCACGCTGACCTCGGTCAACAGCGCCGAGTCCACGCAGATTCTGGGCAAGGCCGCAGACATCCTCAACTTCATGGCCTTTGGCGTGCGCAGTCTGGTCAGCCTGCCGGAGCAGATCACCAATGACCCCAAAAGCTATGACAGGGTCAAGCCCCCAGGCGACATCCGCGGCCAGCCCACCTCCATTGTTTACAGCCCCAAGGACAAACGCCCCAAGACACCGATGCAGGATCTGATGGCCTCTGAAGTTCTCGATGAAGCCAGACTGCAGGCGGCGGTGAACCATCTCTTCGAGGCGCTGACCTTTCGGCCACCAACACAACAGGAGACTCAAACCTACACCGCGCTGGTGCGCGACAGCGTGGCCAAGGTGGGCCGAAAGGACGGCGTGGTCATGGGGCTATCCGCCATCTTTCTCGATCGCGATGCCTTGTTCCGGCCCGAGTTGGTCAAGGCTGGCCGACCCGATGCGCATGGCCGCGTGATGCTGCAGGACTGGGAGCTCGGCCTCGCCCTCAACCATGCCCTGGGCTACCTCAAGCCTGACCCCATGCTGCGCGAGGCCATCGTGCAGGGCCGCATGCGCAGCCGCGAGGATGTGCAGCGCGAATTGACCCGCATGCTTGACGACCCCAGTCTGCGCAAACCAAGGCTCCTGCAGTTCTTCCGCGACTACTTCGACTACGATCTTGGCGGCACGATCTGCAAGGACAACAAGGCTCTGACCGAAAGCGGCGCCACCAACCGAGGCGCCGATCATTACGCCGCCATGTTTGATGCCAACGCCAGCACTGAGCGCCTGATTGAAATCATTCTGCAGGAAGACCGCGAGGTGCTGCGCGAACTGCTCACCACCACCCGCGCCGTGGTCACGCCAAAGGACGCGATTTATTTTGGACGCAGACTCGACGAGGGCGAAGTGGCTTCTGCTGCCGCCGCGCGCAGGCAGCAGGAAGCCGTCCTCAGACGACAGGAACAGGCCAAGCTTGAAGCGCTGAAGGCTGAGGTGACGCGTTGGCAGCAGACTCTCAAGACCCAGCCAGATGACCGCCGCGCCCAACAGCAGCTCGCCGCTCAACAACGCCTTCTGGCCAGCACCGAGAAGGAGCAAAAAAATGCCCAGCGCCAACGCGCCCGCAACGCCACCCAGGCGCAACTGGTGGCACCGGCAACGCTGAAGGGCAGCCCCGAATTTGCGCGGGTGAGCCGCCCCAGCTTTGGCAGCGGCAGCATGAAGCCCGAGCGCCAACTCGTCAATCTGCCGGCCGATCAACGCCTCGGCCTGCTCACCCATCCCTCATGGCTGGTCTCACAATCCGATGCCATGGACAACCATGCCATTCATCGCGGCATTTGGATCCGTGAACGACTGCTTGGCGGAGGCATCCCCGATGTGCCCATCACCGTGGATGCCCAGTTGCCCGCGGAGCCTCAGCACACGCTGCGTGAGCGCATGCGCGTCACCCGCAAGACCTACTGCTGGAGCTGCCACCAAAAGATGGATCCCCTCGGCCTACCCTTTGAAATGTACAACCATGCCGGCATCTACCGCCGCACCGAACTCAACCAACCCGTGGACAGCAGCGGCGAGATCATTGACAGCGGCGACCCGGCCTTGGACGGGCCCGTGGCCAATGCTCTGGAGATGATTCGCAAATTGGCGCAAAGCCAGCGCGTTGAGCAGGTCTTCGTGCGCCACGCCTTCCGCTTCTGGATGGGCCGCAACGAGACGCTCAACGACGCCCCCGTGCTGCAGGCTGCCCACCAAGCCTATCGCCAAAGCGGCGGCAGCATGAAGGCCTTGCTTGGATCCCTGCTCACCAGCGACGCCTTCCTATACCGCAAGCCGGAAACCAACGCACCGCCACGCTGAAGCGCTGGCACTGACCGCAGCGCCAGGCGGCGATCACCACTCATCGGCCGCAGGCTTGCCTTGCCGCGCCACCTGTGAAAGGCTGCCACATGACCTCATGCCTCAGGCCAGCATCGCCCGCCACGCGCCGTGTTTTTCTTGGAGGATTGGGCAGCGCCCTGGCCGCGACTTGGACTCAGCCGCTTGAGGCCGCCGTCGCAGCCGATGAGTTGATCCTTGGCCATGGCGATTTTCGCTACCGCGTCATCAAGGACTGGGTCAGCCCCAATCAGGGCCGGCACCATCCCATCCTCAACTGCCATGAAATGGTGCAGGTGGCCGATGGACGCCTGTTCATGATCGGCGACCACTGGGACCATCAAATGCTGGTCTTCAACCCCGAGGGCAAAATCCTCGAGTCCTGGGGCGCGCAGTGGCCCGGCGGCCACGGCCTCAGCCTGGCGCGGGAAAACGGCGAGGAGTTCCTCTTCATCACCGACAGTGGCTTGTGGAAGACCGGCGGCCTGAGTTATCGGCAAACCGGCCGCGTCACCAAGGTTGATCTCAGTGGCCGCGAGATCCTTTCCATCAGCCATCCCATGAGCGTGGGCGCCTATGAACCTGAGATGGTCTTCAACCCCACGGAAACCGCCATTGCGCCCAACGGCGACATCTTTGTGGTGGATGGTTATGGTTCGCAGTTTGTGCTGCACTACAACGCCCGCGGTCAGTTCATCAAACGCTTTGGCGGCAAGGACGGCGTCCCCGCGGAGCAACGCCTCAACAATGCCCATGGCATCGCCTTGGATGAGCGCGGCGGCAAGCCCACGCTGCTGGTCACCTCGCGCGCTGATCAATCCTTCCGCCGCTTCAGCCTTGAGGGGCAGTATCTGGAAAGCATCGCCGTGCCCGGCGCGATGGTGTGCCGCCCGGTGATCTCCGGCCAACATCTCTACGCCGGCGTCTGCTGGTCAAAGACCCCGCAGATCAATGCCCTGCCGCAAAACCCCTCGGGCTTCACCGTCATTCTCGATGCACAACAGCGCGTGGTCAGCGCGCCTGGCGGCAGCGCTCCAGTCTATGACAACGGGCAACTCAAGCCACTGCAACAGGCCCAGCGCGTGTTTGACCACGGCCATGATGTCTGCGTGCTCGACAATGGCGATCTCATCGTCTGCCAGTGGAACGCCAACCAAACCTACCCGATCAAACTGCAACGCCTGCGCCAACCAGGCTGAGGGGATGAGTCACCATGCCCAAGGGCCTGCGGCCCAACAGGGCCATCCTTCACTTTGAGTGGACAAGCCTGAGACTTCTCGGGCATCCTTCGCCAATGCCTCTCCTGCTTCTGGTCCTGCTTGCCCTGGCCTGCCCCCTGCAGGCCGCCGCGCCAAACCTCATCTTCATCCTCGCCGATGACTTTGGCTACGGCGATCTGGGTTGCATGGGGGGCAGCGACATCGCCACGCCCCACCTCGATCGCCTCGCCGCCCAGGGCGTGAAGTTCACCGACTTCTACGCCAATGCACCGGTCTGCACGCCCACCCGCACCGGCTTCATGACCGGACGCTGGCAGCAGCGCTGCGGCATTGAGTTTGCCTTCGGCTATCAGGTGGAGCAATTCACCCGCATCAAGGGCGAATGGGTGCCCTTCAAGGACATCCACGGACTCGGCCTGCCCTTGGGTGAGATCACGCTGGCGCAAAAGCTCAAGGACGCCGGTTATGCCACCGGTGCCTTCGGCAAATGGCATCTGGGCTTCAAGGATGAGTACAACCCCATTCGCCGCGGCTTCGATGAATACTTCGGTGAACTGCTGGGGCACTGCGACTACTACCAACACGCCTACTACGATGGCACACCGGCCCTGCGTGAAGGTCTCAAGCCGGTTGTCGCCAAAGGCTACTTTACCGATCTGGTCAATCAACGCGCCGTGCAGTTCATTCGCAAACACGCTGCAGGGCCCTTTTTTCTGTATGTGCCGCACCTCGCCGTACACGCCCCCTTTCAAGCCCCTGACGCCCCGCAAACACCAAAGGTCACCAAGGACAGCATGCACCATGGCAGCCGCGCCATTTACAAGGCCATGGTCGAACGCATTGATCAAGGCGTGGGCATGATCCTCGATCAACTTGATCAAAGCGGCATCAGCGACAACACCCTGGTCGTGTTCTCCAGTGACAACGGCGGCGAGCGCTACAGCCGCAACGCTCCACTCTTTCACCACAAGGCCACCCTCTGGGAGGGCGGCATCCGCGTGCCCTGCCTGATGCGCTGGCCAGCCAAATTGCCCAAGGGCAAGGTCACCGATCAGGTCGCCATCACCATGGACCTGCATGCCACCTTTGCCGCTGCCGCAGGAGCCAAGCCCTCGGCGCAGAAAGCCCTCGATGGCGTGGACCTCATCCCACTGCTCACCGGCCAAGCCAAGGCGCAGGAACGCAGCCTGTTCTGGCGCATTGACCGCAGCAATCGCAAGCAGAAGGCGATCCGCCATGGTCAATGGAAATACCTCAACGACGGCAACAGCATGGACCTGCTCTTCAACCTCAAGGAGGACATTGGCGAGCGCCACAATCTCGGCTACCAACATCCCGCCATCCTTGAAGACCTCAAGCAGCGCCTCAAGGCCTGGGAGCAGGAGATGGACAGCAGCCCCCGTGACATTTGGGTCAGATAAGACCAGACAAGGACGCCCCACCGCTTGACGAATTGGCTTGAACTCATCAGGCTTGAAGGCCCCTCATGTTCCCGCCCTTCAGACACGATCCGGCAGTGCTTCTGCCCCACATTTTACGGGAGTACTCACTGCCGGTGCGCGGCACCCACGGATTGGTGCACTGGGCCCGCGTGCTCGAAAACGGCCTGCGCATCGCCCAGCGCAATGGCGCCAACCCTGAGGTGGTCATGCTCTTTGCCCTGTTCCATGACTCGCGACGGGTCAACGAATACTGGGACGAGGACCACGGCCTGCGCGGCGCAGAGTTTGCCCGCAGCCTGCGCGGCACGCAGATTCATCTCAACGACAGCGACTTTGAATTGCTCTACGAGGCGGCGCGCCTGCACACCGATGGCTTGGTGGATGGCGACCCCACGCTGCAGGCCTGCTGGGACGCCGACCGCCTTGACCTTGGCCGCGTGGGCATTGAGCCCAAGCCGCAGCGCCTCTGCACCGAGGCCGCCAGAGAACTTCGGCTATGGGCCCATCATCGCGCCCAAAACGGACACGAGCCCAGAGATCTGCTGATCCAATGGAGGGTGACCGCCTGCAACTCGGGCGGGGCCTGATCCGTTTGAGGCTGTGGTGAAACTCCTGCTTCTTTCCCTGGCCACGGGCCTTGCCGCCTCCCTGCTGTCTGCGGCAGCAAGCCTGACCGCAGCCAGCGCTGCCGCAACGACGGCAACCTCCTTGTCCAAGGCTGAGCGCGCAGAGCCTGCGCCCAAGCCTGCACAACCCGAGGAGTTTGCCCATGCCGGAGTGTTGGCCGCATGGCAGGCCTATGGCCAAGTGCTGAGCTTTGGCCGTGGGCAGACCCTCGCCCTGCTCGATGATGGCTGCGACATGAGACGCCCGGAATGGCAGGGCGAGAAAGTGCGGGTCACCCACGATGCGGTGGACGGCGATGCTGACCCCAGTCACGAAGGCCGCGGCTATCACGGCAGCACGATTGGCATTCCCTCCTCGGTCAATCACGGCGGGCTGCGCGGCGTGGCCTTCAACAATCAGATCGCCGTGGTGCGCAGCCTCGAGTGCTGCCATTGCAAGATTGGCGATAGCCCCTCGCTGGCCCGCGCCCTGCAATGGGTCATTGACCACCATGCCGAGCACCGCATCACCACGGTCAACCTGGCCCCAGTTGATGATTTGGAGCATGCGCAGGCGGTGGCCACGGAGATTGATGCCAAGCTCGCCAGGCTGCGTGAACTGGGCATCTGGGTCAGTGCGCCGGCCGGCAATCATCAATTCACCAAAGGCATTTCTTGGCCGGCCTGCCAGCCCAATTGCTTTGCCGTCGGCGCCGTCAAACCCGGCAAGGATGTGGTCATTTTGGACCGCAGCACCAAGATTGATTTGCTGGTGCCCGCGCGTGCCACCAGCAGTTCCAACGCCATTCTCTGTGGCTGCGCCATGATCCTGCGCGAGGCCATTGAAGTCAGCGGCTACGATTGGAGGCGGCACGGCCCCAACCTGCCCGCAGCCATGATGGCGTTGATGGTTCAAAGTGGCGTGCCAGTCGAAGACCCGGCCAGCGGCCTGAGCTTTCGCCGCCTCGACCTGATGGCCGCGCTGCGCCTGGTGATGCGGCCTTGATGGACCCTGGCTCAGCCCAAGTCTGTGGCTATGTCCGCGTGCGCGAGCTCTTCGTGCAGGCCATGCACGACAATCAACCCCAGCCTTGGCAAGACCTGATCCGCCCAGCCTTGCATGTGGAGGCCAGCGCCTCCCTGACCAAACTCCTTGCCCTCTTTCTTGAGCATCACGAAGTCGCCGCTCTGGTTGACGCACCCGACGGCAGCCTCGCCGGCTGGATCACCATGGACGATGTGATGAAGGTTCTCATGGGCGCCAGAGTCTGAGCCACCTCAGGAACCACCGCCACAGCAGCGAAGACTTCAAGCACCCTGCCGCGCCGGGCCCACGGGCTTTTCTGCGAGATGCACGCCACTGCCGCAGTATTCCTGCCATGCGCCGACTGTTGCCCCTGCTTGCCTGCCTGACCGCCACGATTGCATGCGGGCCCGAGCCTGCCTGCGCCGCGCCATCCTACCATCCCGACCAACTGCCCAAGGGCCGAGATTACTTTGAACTGCGCGATGGGTTGGCCAACTGCCGACGCCAATTCACCGAGAGGAAAACCGGCCGCGTGGTCTTTCTTGGCGGTAGCATCACCGCGGGCGGCGGCTGGCGGCAACTCGTCGGCGAAGACCTCCGCCGCCGTTTCCCAAAGACCCAATTTGAATTCATCAACGCCGGCATTGGCTCGATGGGCTCCGTGCCCCACGCCTTCCGCCTGCAGCGCGATGTCTTGGCCAAGGGGCCTGTGGACCTGCTGTTTGTGGAAGCCGCCGTCAATGACAGCTCCAACATCCCCAACCAACCCGAGTTGATGCTGCGCGGCATGGAGGGCGTGGTGCGCCACATGCGCCAAGCCAGCCCGCTGACTGACATCATTCAACTGCACTTTGTGATGGAGCCGCATCTGCAGGACTACCGCGCCGGTCGCCTGCCCGTGGCCATTGCCCAACACGAGCGCGTGGCCAAGGCCTATGGCAATGCCTCGCTGGATCTGGCTCACGAAGTCACCGACCGCATTGACGCGGGTGAATTCACCTGGGCTGATGACTTCAAGAACCTGCACCCCTCGCCCTTTGGCCACGGCCTTTACGCCAACAGCATCGCGCGTTTGTTCAACGCCGCCTTTGCCGGGCCCCTTGCCAAGGCCTGCAAGGCCCACTCACTGCCCGCCGCCATCGACGCCCAGAGTTATGCGCAGGGACGCCTGGGCAACATCGCCGAGGCCAATCAACTCAAGGGCTTTGCCCTGCTGCCCTCATGGAAACCCGACGACGACGACATCCAACCCAACGGCAAACCCATTGGCGTGCGCGAGGGTTTTGTCCATGTGCCCGCCCTCGTGGCCAGCGAACCCGGCGCCGAGTTCTGCTTCGCCTTTGAAGGCCGCGGCTGCGGTCTCTTCATCGCCTCAGGCCCTGATGCCGGGCGCATCGAGTTCTCCATCGACAACGGCCCCACACGCCAACTCGACACCCTCACCCACTGGAGCCGTGGCCTGCACCTGCCATGGGCCCTGATCCTTGATGACCAACTCCAAGCCGGCCCGCACCAAGTCCGCGTGCGCTTGCTGGGCAACCCCGCCGGGGGCCGCAGCGCCCTGCGCGTGTTTCACCTCCTGCTCAATTAGCCCGGATCCAGCAGGACCACAGACCCTGATCCCTCTGGCGTCCTGCCTCTTGCCCCGCGGTCCTTGCCGACTGCAACATCCTCGCGGGTCAGTCGTAATGGCTGCATGCCCCGACTTTCTTTGCTTGGTTTGGCTCTGGCGATTCAGATGCCAAGCGCCTTGCCTGGCGCTGCGCCCGCTGCCATCCAGATCACTGATCGCGCCCTGGTCTTTACCCACAGCAGCACTGACGCCAAGGACCCCGCCAACACTTCGGGCTTCAATCTGGGACCCAGCCTTGCCCTGCTGCCCGATGGACGAGTGATGGCGGCCTGGTTCTCTTCGCCATCCGAGGGCGCTGAGTCGCAGCGCATCCTGCAGGCTTTTTCCTCGGATCAGGGCCGCAGTTGGAGCAAGGCCAGCGTGCTGCAGGACTTTGTCGGCCGCGCCGATTTCGACCCGGTGCTCTTCGTCAGTGGCGGCGAGACTTTTTTCTTCTTCTCCGCATTCACACCACAGATCGACATCTACTTCCGCCGCAGCAGCGATTCCGCCAAGACCTGGACCGAGGCGGTGAAATTAAACCAACCCAATCACACGACACGCTCCAACGGCATCCGTCTCAGCAGCGGCGACCTTCTCGTCCCGCTGCACCTGCGCGGCACCAAGGCCGGAGCCGTGTTGAAATCAAAGGACGGAGGCAAGACCTGGAAGCGATTCGGCGCCGTTGCCAACCCCGATGGACAAGGCGGCGAGCCCAGCATTGCCGAAACCTCATCCGGTGCCGTGCACATGATCCTGCGCACCAAGGACGGCCATCTCTGGCGCTCAATCAGCCAAGATCAGGGAGAAACCTGGAGTGCCGCGCACAAGACCGGACTTACTGCCACCTCAAGCGCCAGCCATCTGCTGAGCACCCGTCAGGGCCGACTGATCCTGACTTCCAATCCAGGGCCCGTGCCCCTGCGGTTTCCCCTGCTGCTGCGCAGCTCGCGGGATGAGGGCCGGACATGGAGCGAGCCCACACTGCTGGCAGATCGACCCGCCAAGGTTGGCGGTTGGTCCATTTGCTACCCCAGCCTGACCGAACTTGCCGATGGCAGCATCCTTGCCATTTGGGCTCAGATCAAAGCCTCAGCGGATGAACTCTACGGCGACATTCACTCGGCCCGCCTCAGGCTCGCGGACTGACGGGCTTGCCCCAGACCACCCATCCAAGCCAGACCAAGATTCTCTCGCCCATCGGAGAATCTGCCGCTGTCTCGCGTATGGAGACTGGCCGCTCATCTTCCCCATGCCCTGCACGACCCACGCCAACTCACGCCCTGCGCGCCATCCCCAACCAAAACCATCATCGCTCCTTGCCTGGCTTGCGCGGGCCCTTCTGCCCGCGCTGGCCCTGAGCCTCAGCGGACTTGCGCAGGCCGAGGTGCGGCGCGTGGAAATCCTCGAACGCAGCCTTTTTGCGGAAGGCCGCCAGCCCTGGAGCAAGGCAGGTGAGGCCGATGCAGGCCCTTATGAACGACTGCGCGGCCGCCTGCATCTGGAAACCGATCCCCTTCACCCGGCCAATGCGCGCATCAGCGATCTGAAGCTCGCCCCACGCAACGCGCGCGGCATGGTCGAGAGCTGGACGGACTTCTTCCTGCTCAAGCCTGTGGACGCCGGCAAGGGCAACGGCACCCTGCTCTTTGAGGTCAACAATCGCGGCAACATGCTGGCCCTTTGGACCTTCAATGATGGCGAGCGCAGCAATGACCCCAAGACCGCCGCCCACGCCGGTCAGGGCTTTTTGATGCGCCACGGCTTCTCGCTGTTGTGCTGCGGCTGGAATGGCGAGGTGCAGGCCGATGACACGCAGCGCCTGCTCTGCGGATTGCCGCTGGCCAGCGAGAATGGCAAGACCATCACCGGCTTGGCCCATCTGGAAATCAGCAGCACCGAGCCCGTCTTGAGCCGGGCCTTTTCCTGGAGTCCATGGGGCATTGGCGCTGCCTTTGCCGCTGCCGATCTCAATCCGCAACACGCCTCGCTTAGCATGCGCCCGCATCGCGCCGCACCAGCGATCCGCCTTGAGCCTGCTCAATGGGCCTTTGGCCGCTGGGAACATGGCCAACTCATCCCCGACCCCACCTATCTGCATGTCCGCGACGGCCTGCGCCCTGGCTGGCTCTATGATTTGGTTTACACTGCAAAGGCCCCGCGCGTCAGTGGCCTGGGCCTCTGCGCGATCCGCGACGCCGTGGCCCTCATGCGCCATGGCGATGCCACACTCAACCCCATGGCCAAGGCCATTGACAAGACACTGGTCTTTGGCATCTCACAATCCGGACGCGTCATTCACCACTTCCTGCATGAAGGCCTCAATGGCGATGAAGCCGGAAGGCAGGTCTTTGACGGCGCCTTGATCCATGTGGCCGGCGCAGGCAAGGGCGCCTTCAATCATCGCTTCCGCATGAGCACGGATTTCGGCACGCAACATGAGGGCCATCTCTCCGGCAGCGAATTCTTTCCGCTGGCGCCGGTTCAACAAACTGACCCGGTCACCGGCGCCAGCGGCGATTCCCTTGAGCGCACTCGCAAGGCCGGGCAACTGCCCCGCCTGATCTTCACCCAATCCTCCACCGAATACTGGAGCCGCGCGGCCTCGCTGCTGCACAGCGACCTTGAAGGCAGGACCGACCTCAAGCTGCCCGAGGATCTGCGCCTCTATCTGGTGGCCGGTGCGCAACACCTGGGCAAGAGCGACGGCAGCCCAGGCATCTGTCAGCAACCGCGCAACACTCTGGATGATCGCGGTCCGGTGCTGCGCGCCATGCTGCTGCATCTGCTGCGGTGGGTGAAGGAGGGCAAGGCCCCGCCACCCAACCGCCACCCCAGGCTTGCGGATCACAGCCTGGTGCGCTTCGAGGAGTGGAAGGCCCAGTTCCCCAAACTGCCCGGCCTGAATCTGCCCAGCCATGCCTATCAACCGCCGCGTCTGGACTTCGGCCCGCGTTTCCACACTCAAGGCATTGCCGACATCCTGCCGCCAAAAACCGGCAAGGCCATGGTCACCCTGCTGCCCGCCGTGGACGCCGACGGCAATGAGACCAGCGGCATTCGCCTGCCTGAAGTCGCCGTTCCCTTGGGCACTCACACCGGCTGGAATCTGCGCTCACCCAACGCAGGCGCCGCCGAGATGCTCTCGCCCCTCGACGGCATGTTCCTGCCCTTTGCCAAGACCAAGGCCGAGCGCCAGCGACGCGGCGACCCGCGGCCCTCCCTGCAGGAACGCTACCCCACGCCTGCCGACTACCTGCAGCGCCTCGCCAAGGCCGCCAAGACACTGCAGGACGAGGGCTTTCTTCTCCCCGAAGACCGCCAACGCCTCCTCGAACAGGCCAAGGCTGCCCATGGCTCAAGGCAGACTTGGTGAGCAGCGGCAAACCAGCCGCAGCACAACCTCGGCAATGGCATGAGGGCCGGCGCAAGCCTGAGCTGGGCAGACAGTTTGGCGAAGCCATGCCATTGGCCATGCAGGTCAAGGGCATCAAACCCTCACCCAACACGAACATCAATCTCAACATCGGCGAGGGCTTCCTGAACACCGAAGGCCAGGCCGAGCGCTACCTCGCCGCCATCCTCGCCAACGATGCCAAGGCCCTCTCCCAACTCTTCGCCGATGTCGTCAACGATGCCGCCGCTGAATTGGCCCTCGACCCATCCGCCGATCACAGCTCCAGCGGCGTCAGCATTCGCCAGGGGCCCATGCCTGCAAGCCCCAAGCCCAGCGAGGATCAAGCACTGGCCCGCCCACCCCACCGACCAGAACCTGCCGAGCAGCCCAAGGAAGGTTGAGGGCGGATGCCGCGTATCAAGCAGATGCCTTCCTCCGCCCTGCCTCGCCGTGATTTCCTCAAGACAGCTGCGACCGCGCTTGCCGGTTTCCAAATTGTGCCGCGACATGTTCTGGGCGGCCCGCGCCATGTGCCGCCCAGTGAAAAGGTCAATGTGGCCATCATTGGCACCGGCGGCCAGGGCCGCTCCAATGTGCGCAATCTCCTGCCCATTGACCAATGCCAGATCATGGCGGTGGCCGATCCTGCCGAGTCCTTCAGCCTCGAGAACTTTTACTTCAAGGGCATGGGCGGCCGCCTGCCTGTGAAGGCCGAGATCGAGAAGCATTACAGTGCCCAGAATCCCAAATTCCGCTGCCGGGATTTCGTGGATTTCCGCGAGATGCTCGAGCAGGAAAAATCCATTGATGCCGTGCTCATCGCCACGCCGGATCACCTGCATGCCTACGCTGCCGTGGTGGCCATGCGCGCAGGCAAGCATGTGTACTGCGAAAAGCCCCTGACCCATAACATCTGGGAGGCCAGGCAGGTCGCCAAGATCGCTACAGAAACCGGCGTGGCCACGCAATTGGGCAGTCAGGGACACTCCTCACTTGGCACCCGCGAAACCATTGAATACATCCAGGCCGGCGCCATCGGTGCCGTGCGCGAGATTCATGTCTGGGTGGGCGCCAGCCGCTGGAACCCCGCACTCACCGGACGGCCCAATGAGAGCGCTCCCGTGCCAGCCGGACTGAACTGGGACCTCTGGCTTGGGCCGCGTCAGCAACGCCCCTTTCACCCCGCCTACTTCCCCGTGGCCTGGCGCGACTTCTGGGACTTTGGCTGCACCGGCATTGGCGACTTTGCCTGCCACGACATGAACAGCGCGGTGCGCGCCTTTGACCTGCCGCTGCCCTCGCGGGTGGAGGCCCATGCCGTGGGCAAAATGGACAAGGACATCGCGCCGCATGGCGCGCTGATTTACTACACCTTCCCCGCAGCGGCAGCGCGGCCAGAGATCCGCATGACCTGGTACGACGGCGGCATGATGCCGCCCACGCCCGAGGCCATGGCGGGAGCCAAGCTGCCCCGACGCGGCTGTTTGTTCATCGGCGAGAAGGGCGTCATCCAATGCGACGGCGGCGGCGGGCAACCGCGCCTTTATCCCGCCGCCCTGCGCGAATCCTTCCGCAAGCCCGAGCCCAGGCTCAAGCGCAGCGCCGGCCACCACCTCGATTGGATCCTCGCCTGCAAGGGCGGCGAACCGGCCACCAGCCCCTTTGACTACGCCGCGCATCTCACCGAAATCGCCCTGCTGGGGGTGCTCTCCCTGCGCAGCCAACAACCCATCGCCTGGGATGCAGCCGCCATGAAGGCCACCGGCCTGCCCGCTGCCGATGCCTTCATCAAGGAAGACTACCGCAAGGGCTGGGAACTGCTTTGAACCATGAGCGAGACCATTGACTTCACCCCACTGAGCGCCGCAGATCATCAAGCCGTGGCGCGCCTGCTGCATCACTCGCTGGTGGATTGGTATGAAAGCCGCCTGCGCCAAGGCCACCGCTTTGGCGACAGCCCCGAGCCGTTCACCCTCTTCCCCGCAGTCTACGAGGCCCTCGACCCCGGCGAATGCGTCACCGCGCGCAGCGCTGATGGCAGCATCCTCGGCGTGTGTTTCTCGCACGAGCGCCCCACCCATGTCGCGGTGGGCATCGTCGCCACCTCACCGCAGGCCGCAGGCCGCGGCCTGGCGCGCCGCATGATGGCCCGCGTTCTGGAAAAGGCCAAGGCCCTTGGCAAACCCGCGCGCCTGGTCTCCAGCCTGCTCAACCTCGACTCCTTCTCGCTCTACACCCGCCTGGGTTTTGTGCCCGGCCCCATCTACCAGGACCTGCTCATCAGCGTGCCTGAAAACGGCCTGAGCGCCGCCGCACCTGCAGGCCTCGAGGCCCTGCGCGAAGCCCAAGCCCAAGACATTGCCGCCATCGCGGATTTCGAGCAGACCCATCAAGGCATTCGCCGCGACAAGGACTTCGCCTTCTTCCTGCGCAACGAAGTGGGCTCATGGCGCATGCTGCTCTCCCAACCCCAAGGCCAGCCCATCAACGGCTTCCTGGCCATGAGCACTCATCCCTCCTTCACCATGATCGGCCCCGGCCTTGCCGCCGATGAAGCCACCGCCATTGCCCTGCTCTGGCAGGCCCTCGACAACCTGCGCGGCCGCAGCCTCGTCTTCCTCGCCCCCTGCAAGGCCAGCAGACTGGTGCAAACCGCCTACGCCTGGGGCGCGCGCAATGTGGAGTTGCATGTGGCCCAAGCCACCGCGCCCATCGGCATCGATTCCAAGGGCATTGTCTTCCCCACCTTCATGCCTGAATCCGCCTAAGCCCTGCTCAAGCCCGGCCCCATGCGCACCCTCCTTCTCCTGCCTGCATTCAGCCTGCTGATCCCACCATCACTCAGCGCCCCATCCACCGCAGCGCCCGCGCAGACGCAGGCCCAGCCTCAAGCCCAAGCCGACTTCCATCCCGCCACCTGCGAGGGCAGTTATCCCCGACACCTGCAGGGCGTCTGCACCAATGACAGGGACGCCATCTACTGGTGCTGGACCGATTGCCTCGTCAAAACCGACCGCGATGGCCGCCTGCTCAAGCGCATCGAAGTGCAAAGTCACCACGGCGACTTATGCCATCACCAAGGCCGCATTCATGTCGCCACCAACCTTGGCAAATTCAACCGCCCAGCAGGTGAAGCCGACAACTGGGTCTATGTTTACGCCGCCGATGACCTGCGCGAACTCGCCCGCCATCCCCTTCCCGAAGTCCTGCACGGCGCCGGCGGCATCACTTGGCGCGCTGGACATTTCTTTGTGGTGGGCGGCCTGCCCCCAGGCGCAAAAGACAACCTGGTCTACGAGTACGACGCCGACTTCCACTTCCTCAAGGCGCATCAACTCGGCAGCGGCTACAGCCTCATGGGCATTCAAACCGCAGCCCATCACCAAGGCCAATTCTGGTTTGGATGCTATGGCAAGCCCGCCGTCCTGCTGCGCGCCAACGCCCAACTGCGATGCACCGGCCGCTGGGACTTCAACGCCTCCGTGGGCATCGTCCCGATCAGCGGCGGCCGCTTCCTCATCGCCGAAAACAAGGCCACCCAAGGCCCCGACGGCAAGACCAAGAGCAACCGCGCCCGCCTCCGCCTCGCCCAACCCGACCCCAACCAAGGCCTGATCCTCACCGGCCCCTGAGCCCCAGGCTCCCAGCTTCCATTTCACTCAGAAATCATCAAATAAGATCTGCGAAAACAGATTTTATTGAATTCAAAAACTGAGATGACCGAGATGATCATTTCCATGGAGCTTGAACTCCACGCCCCTGCCTGCGGTTCGTGCGCTGCGCAACTTGGGCCGCGAGTTGGCCTTGGCCAGACGCAAGCGTCGCATCTCCACAGCGGACATGGCCTCGCGCCTGTTGGTCAGCAAGGGCAGGCTCTGGCGTCTTGAAAAGGGGCGAGCCTGGGGTTTCGATCGGCACCCTGGCCACCGCAGCCTTTGTGCTTCCATTGCATCATCGCCCCGCGGACCTGGCCAGCCCTCCCCTAGACGGCATCGGGCTGGCCCTCGATGAGGAGCGTGTGCCCAAGCGCATTCATCGCAAGTCCTTGCGATAAGCCTGCGCGGGCGCTGCGGGCATGCACGCAACGCGGTTGCAGGGTCACGCGATGAGGAGGTCGCGTTTCCTTTGGCAGCAGCAACCCGCCCAAGCTCGCTGCGCAGGCGGCACCATGACTGCGGGGTTGCAGGCGATGGGGCCAGGGCTCATCATCGCCGCGATGAAACACTTCCGCCTCTTCATGTCATGGGTTTTGGTGCTGGCGCTTGGCTTTGGGTTGCTCCCAGGTGCAGGCAGGCAGGCAGGGGCGGCGCAGCCGCTGCGGGTGCTGGTTTGGGATGAGCAGCAACCCGAGCAGGAGCAGGCCTATGGCAAGACTTTTCTCGGCGGCACGCTGGCGGCGCATTTGGCCAAGCAGCCCGGGCTGGTGGTGCATTCGGTGCGCATGGATGATGCGCAGCAGGGCCTCAGTGATGCCCTGCTTGATGAGCATGAGGTCTTGGTGTTTTGGAGTCATCGCCGCGTGCGGCAACAGGATGATGCGCGGGCTGAGGCCGTGGTGCAGCGGGTGATGCAAGGCAGACTGGGTTTGGTGGCGCTGCATTCCGCGCATTGGGCCAAGCCCTTTGTGCGCTTGATGCAGGAGCGGGCAAAGGCCGATGCCTTGGCCTCCCTGCCGGCAGGCGAGCGGGCGACAGCGCGTTGGGAGTTGGTCAACGAGGCGCCCTACTCCAAGATGGTGGGCCGTGCGGCGCGCCTCACGCCCTTTGTCGAAAAAGGCGATGGCGGGACTTGGCGTCTGACCCTGCCGGCCTGCGTGTTTCCCGTGTACCGCAACGATGGCCAGCCTTCGCATGTGCGCACGCTGCTGCCAGAGCACCCGATTGCCGCAGGCCTGCCGCAGCACTGGGACATTGCGCGCACGGAGATGTACGGCGAGCCCTTCCATGTGCCGCCGCCTGATGCGCTGATCTTTGAGGAGCGCTGGGACAAGGGCGAGCACTTCCGCAGCGGTTGCCTGTGGACGGTGGGCAAGGGGCAGGTGTTTTATTTCCGGCCCGGCCATGAAACCTACCCGATTTTTCAGCAGGCCGAGTGCCTGCGCGTGGTTGAAAATGCGGTGCGCTGGGTCAATCCTAAGCGCCCGTCTCCATGAAGCTCCGTTGCCTGCCCTGGGTTTGCCTCTGTGTCCTGAGATTCCTCAACACCAACCCGGCGCCGGCCACCTCGAGGCCTTTGACGCCATGGTGCACACAAAAAACACCGCAGAGACCGAAGAACTTCTCGTTCACTGTGACAACCGCGAAGCGCAGGCCTTGGCCAGCAACCCGGCAAAGACATGGGCACTGGGTGAGTCCGCGTGCCCGGCGCGGCGAATCAACAGCACCTCGCGTTGCACCGGCTCACCGCTGAGCGGCAGCGTCTTG
Organism: Prosthecobacter sp.; assembly: GCA_030833205.1. Lineage (GTDB taxonomy): Bacteria > Verrucomicrobiota > Verrucomicrobiia > Verrucomicrobiales > Verrucomicrobiaceae > Prosthecobacter. The sequence goes on along the minus strand of JAURHS010000016.1, from coordinate 2,284 downwards.
CAGCCGGCGAGTTTTTGTCTGGCCGCCAACTGCGGCAGGATGGCCAGCCCCAATCCCGCTGCCACCAACGAACGCACCGTATCCAGCTCGCTGCTTTCACACACAATGCGCGGCTCAAAGCCCGCCTGGCGACAGGCCTCCAAGGCCGTGCTGCGCGCTCGCCCCTTGTAGAGAACAAAGGGCTCCTGCGCCAACCTGCTCAAGGCCACGCGGCGTTGCTTGGCCAAGCCATGCTGCCTCGGCAGCAGCAACACAAAGGGCTCGGTGAACAGGGACGCGGCCGTGAGATGCGCACTTTGCAGCGGATGCTGCACCACGCCCAGCTCCACCCGCCCGCGGTCCACCCACTGCGCCACCTCCTCCGAGGTGCCCTCCTGCAGGGACAACTCAATGCGCGGATGACGGCGGCGAAAGCTGGCGATGACCGCCGGCAGCAGGCAGGCGCTCACCGACGGGATCGCCCCCAGCACCAGGCGCCCTTGATGCAGGCCCACCAAATCCTGCACCGCCTGGCGCGCCGCCCGCGCACGGTCCACAAGGTCCTCGGCATGACGGCGCAGGGTCTGGCCGGCAGCCGTCAGCGTCGTCGCACGGCCACCGCGATGAAACAAGGGCGTGCCCAGCTCCTGCTCCAGCTTGCGCATCTGCTCGCTGAGAGCCGCCTGGGCAAGATTGAGGCTGGCAGCGGCGCGGCTGAAGTTGCTCTGCCTGGCCGCCTCAAGAAAGTATTTGAGCTGGTAAAGTTCCATCGGTTTTTCCAGCAACACTGACCAGAAATCACGATTTTACCAGCAGCAAGATTGCGGCCATTTTCAGCATGTTGTGGCCCTGCCCTGCGCCTTGCCACTCCCCCCAGGGCCTCAAGCCCGCCTGCCCCTGACTGATCTGCGCATTGATTCCCCAACAATCCCCGCCACCTTCTCCACCTCCATGAATATCCAACGAATCGGCATCATCATGAACGGCGTCACCGGGCGCATGGGCACCAACCAGCACCTCATCCGCTCAATCAAGGCCATCCGCGACCAAGGCGGCGTGCGCGTTGGCGATGACCTGGTCCTGATGCCCGACCCCATCCTCACCGGCCGCAATCACGACAAGCTCGCCGCCCTCGCTGCGCGCACCGGCGTGAGCCGCTTCACCACGGATGTGGATGCTGCCCTGGCCAACCCTGAAGACGCCATTTTCTTTGATGCCAGCGGCACCCTGCAACGCGCCGGCTTTGTGGAAAAAGCCGTCAAGGCCCGCAAGGCCATCTACTGCGAAAAGCCCACCGCCGTGGAATGCGCCGAGGCCCTGCGCCTGGCCAAACTCTGCGAGGACGCCGGCCTGAAAAACGGCGTCGTGCAGGACAAGCTCTGGCTCTCTGGCATTCGCAAATTTCGCATGATCCGCGATCAGGGCCTGCTGGGACGCATCCTCAGCGTGCGCGGTGAATTCGGCTACTGGGTCTTCACCGGCGAGGACGGCGATCAACCCGCCCAGCGCCCCTCCTGGAACTACCGCAAGGAAGACGGCGGCGGCATCATTGTGGACATGCTCTGCCACTGGCGCTATGTCATTGACGACCTCTTCGGCAAGGTCAAGGCCGTGAGCTGCCTGGGCGCCACCCATGTGCCCAAGCGCCTCGATGAACGCGGCAAGCCCTACGCCTGCACCAGCGACGACGCCTGCTACGCCACCTTTGAATGCGACAACGGCGTCATCTGCCAATTCAACAGCAGTTGGACCGTGCGCGTGCGCCGCGACGACCTGCTGACCATGCAGGTGGACGGCACCCACGGCAGCGCCATCGTTGGCCTGCGCAAATGCTGGGTGCAAAGCCTTGGCACCACCCCGCGCCCCACCTGGAACCCGGACATTGACCAGCCCATCAACTTCTTCGAAGGCTGGCAGGAAGTGCCTGACACCACCAGCTACGACAACGCCTTCAAGATTCAGTGGGAGGAGTTCCTCAAGCATGTCGCCATCGACAAGCCCTTTCCATGGACGCTGCGCGAAGGCGCCAAGGGCGTGCAACTCGCCGAACTGGGCCTGCAAAGCTGGGCTGAACGCCGCTGGCTGCCCGTGCAGGAGCTGGCCTAAACCCCCGAACCCATGACCTGGGGCACAAGGCCCCAGCAAGGCAGAATCCGTCGCCCCGCGCCTGCGCCTCACCGCACCCGCTGAGGCGTTGCAGGCGTTGCAGGCGTTGCAGGCGTTGCAGGCGTTGCAGGCGTTGCAGGCGTTGCAGGCGTTGCAGGCGTTGCAGGCGTTGCAGGCGTTCTCAAGGAGCCGCAGCATG
>JAURHS010000202.1 GCA_030833205.1 Prosthecobacter sp. | reverse complement strand
TGAAGGACCTCTTCAAGCGCAGCGTCAAAAAGGTACCGACACTCAAGGGCCGCTCCATGCTCACCTTGTTTTATGAGCCGAGCACCCGCACGCGCTCGAGCTTCGAAGTCGCTGCCAGCCGCCTCTCCGCCGATGTGATCACCTTTGACATCGAGTCCTCCAGCGTGGTCAAGGGCGAGTCCGTGCTCGACACCGTGGCCACTCTGGAGTCCATGAAGGTGGACTACATCGTCGTGCGTCACAAGCAGGCAGGCATTGCCTCATTGATTGCCCGCAACACGCGCGCCAGCGTCGTCAACGCCGGTGACGGTTGGCACGCACATCCCACGCAGGCCCTTCTCGACGCCTTCACCCTCCGCGAAACCCTGGGCAATCTCCGCGGCGGCCGCTGTTTGATCGTCGGCGACATCCAGCACAGCCGCGTGGCCCGCAGCACCAGCCTCATTCTACGCCGTCTCGGCATGCAGGTGGCCTATCTCGCGCCCGGCTCACTCATGCCCCGCGAGACCCCCGCGGAAATCCAGTGCTTTGGCAACTGGGATGACGCCCTGAACTGGGCCCCGCAGGTGGTGTACCTGCTGCGGGTGCAAAGCGAGCGACTCGATGAACCCTTCTTCCCCTCGCCGAGAGAATACCACCTGCGCTACGGCCTCACTGACGCCCGGGTGGAAGTCCTGCGCGAACGCGGCCTGTGGTTGATGCATCCTGGCCCCGTCAACCGCGGAGTTGAGATCACAGACCGCGGCATGGCCTACGAACGAAGCCTGATCAATACGCAGGTCGAGAATGGAATCGCCGTGCGCATGAGCGTGCTGTACTGGCTCCGACCCGGCCCACAGACCTGAGGCCAACCGAGGCGTCAAAGCCAATGAGTCTGAACCCTGATCTGGATCGCTTTGGCGGCATCGCCCGCCTGCACGGGCTGCAAGCCCTCCGTCGCCTCGCCAACTCCCATTTCGCCGTCATTGGGGTCGGCGGCGTAGGTTCCTGGGCAGTGGAGGCGCTGGCGCGCAGTGGCGTGGGCGAACTCACTCTGATTGACCTGGACGACATCTGCATCAGCAATAGCAATCGGCAACTGCACACTCTCAGCTCCACAGTGGGGCAAAGCAAGGTGGCGGTGCTGGCCCAGCGGGTGCGTGAAATCAATCCCGAATGCAATGTGCACGCCATCCCTGAATTCCTCAGCATGGGCAATGCCGAGCGCCTCCTGCACGGAGGCATTGGCGGCATGATTGACGCCGTGGACGCTCCAGCCATCAAGGCGCTGATGATCGCAAGGGCACGGTCCCTGCAGATTCCTCTGGTGGCCAGCGGCAGCGCAGGTGGCCGACGCGACCCGCTGCAGCTGAGGTGCGCGGATCTGGGGCAGTCTGGCGGCGACCCACTTTTGGCGGCCACGCGCCGGCACCTGCGCCAAAATCACCCCGAAGTCCTCCCTGTGGCCCGAGGCAACCTCCACTTCTGGGATGTTCCTTGTGTCTACTCCATCGAAAAGGCCATTTACCCACTTCCCGACGGCACTTGCGGCCTCAGGCCCGCTGCAGACCGAGCTCAGGGCCTGAAACTCGATTGCAGGGCTGGCCTCGGCGCCGATACCGCAATGACCGGTAGCGTCGGCTTTGCCCTCGCGGCGACACTGTTGAAGCGGCTCACCCCCTCACTGGCTTGACTGGCCACAGGGTCTGCGGCATCATCATGCCCTGCGTGTTGCCCCGTGCCCTTTGTCTTTTTCTGCGCCTAACGCTGATCGGCGGCCTTTGCGTTGGCAGCGAAGCCCGCCTCGCTGCCGCCACGGCGCAGGACCAAGCGGCAACGGCCAGTCCCCAAGGCGGAGTGTCTAGTTCTGCGCAACCCGAGCAGGCTCAGGCCTCGGCACCGCCGGAGCCGCTCAAGCCCGCGCGCAGACAGGAGCTTGCCGCAACACTCAGCACACAGCGAGAGGCCCGCACCATGAGGCTTCAGATTCCGGCCCCGCGCGGCCTGATCGTGGATCGAAACGGTGTGGTTCTCGCCCAGAACCGAGTGGTGTCCTATCTCGCGCTCAACTTTCCCTTCATGGACCGCGCCACTGCAGCGCAGATCATCTCACTGGCGCGGGAGAAGATGGCCAAGGCCAACGAATTGCTGGGAAAGCAATGGAATCTTCCCGACGAGCGACTGCTCTCCCATTATCAAAACCGCCGTTGGCTGCCCTTGGTTTTCTCCATCACTGACGGCATCTACCAGGAACTCAGCAACGAGGAACAGGCCAAATTGGGCCCGTTGCTGCGAAGCGGGGAGCTCCTCATCCAACCGGCCTACATCCGCTATTACCCCAAGGGCGACAGCTCCAGCCATCTGCTGGGCTGGACGGGGCGCGAGCGCCGCCTGCCCGAAGGCCCGATTGCGGACGGCGACCCGTTGTTCGAAGCCATGGAAGGCAGACAGGGCCTTGAAATGGCATTCGATGCCCAGCTCAAGGGGCAGCCCGGAGAAATCAGCCTTCTTTTCGACGCGCAGGGCCATTTGCTTTCCGAGGAAACCTTGAAGCGGCCAATCCCCGGCCACACCATTGTCACCACCCTGGACTACAACCTGCAGCGCCACGCCGAAAATGCACTGGGCAAACACGCCAAAAACGGCGGCGCCATGGTGATCATGGACATTCGCAACGGCCACATCCTGGCCATGGCCTCCAACCCTGGCTTCGACCCCAACGAGTTTGTCTTCGGCATCAAGGACCAACGCTGGCAGGAACTCAACAACGACCCTCGCGCACCGCTGCTCGGCCGGGCCTTTGGTGGCGATTACCCGCCGGCCTCAACCTTCAAGCTCGTGACCGCTCTGGGTGCCTTGGAGAGCGGCCGGGTTCAAGCAGACACGATCTTCCCCTGCCCGACCTCGCTGCAGGTCGGCGATCGCGTCTTTCACAATCATGCCAAGGAGGACGAAGGCGACATGGATGTCATTGCCGCCATCAAGCGTTCCTGCAACACCTGGTTCTATCAGGCCGCCCTGCAAACCGGCCCAGAAACCATCACTGAAATGGCCACCAGGCTTGGTTTTGGGTTGCGCTGCGACCTTCCCATCAAAGGCGAGAAGTCCGGCTATGTGCCCACTCCTGCGGATCACAAAATCCTCCCCGGAGAAACCGCGAACATTGCCATTGGTCAGGGAACGCTGTTGGCCACACCGCTGCAGGTCTGCAGAAGCATGGCAGCCATTGGCGACGGGGGCAGTCTGCGCCAACCGCTGCTCGTCAGCCAGGTGCAAACCGTGCGCGATGAAGTCCTGGAGGTGTTTGAGCCCAAGGTCATCCGCCCCCTGAACCTCAGCAGTCAGGCCCGCGGCACGGTGGTTCGCGGGATGATCTCAGTGGTGAGCGCCCCT
>JAURHS010000077.1 GCA_030833205.1 Prosthecobacter sp. | reverse complement strand
TCAATCTTGGGGCCATAGAAGGCCGCCTCGCCAGGCTCCTCAGTGAAGGGCACGCCCAAGGTGCGCGCGGCCTCACGGCAAGCCTCTTCGGCCAAATCCCATTGCTGTGGATTGCCGGTGTATTTGCCACTGTCGGGATCGCGCAGGCCAACGCGCACGCGGTAATCGCTCATGCCCAGAGTGCCCAACACCACTTTGACCAGCGAGAGGCATCCAAGCACCTCTTGAGCCACCTGCTCCTGAGTGCAGAAAAGGTGTGCGTCGTCCTGGGTGAAGCCACGAACACGGGTCATGCCATTGAGCTCGCCGCTCTGTTCCCAACGGTACACAGTGCCGAACTCAGCCAGCCGCACCGGCAGGTCCCGGTAGCTGCGCGGTTGGCTGGCAAAAATCTTGATGTGATGCGGGCAGTTCATCGGCTTGAGCAGGAAGCCGTCGAGCAGACGCTGCGGATCCATCACCCGCTCCTGGCCCACCAGTTCGCGCCCCGCCCGTTCGTTGAGTTGTTGGGCAAAGCCCGCGCTGCAGGCATCCAGCCGTTGGGTCATTTCAGCACAGGAGCAACCCTCCTGTGCGATTTGTTCCAGTTGATCGGGCTCCACAATCGCCGGGAACTGAGCATCCTTGTAGTAGGGGAAATGGCCGCTTGTCTTGTAAAGCGACAGCTTGCCGATGTGTGGTGTAAAGACCTGCGAGTAGCCCTGCTTGCGCAACTCCTCAGAGATGAACTGCTGCAGTTCCTGGCGCAAAATGGCGCCATTGGGCGTCCACAAAATCAGGCCTTGGCCCACATCCTCATCAATGTGAAAAAGGCGCAACTCGCGACCAAGGCGGCGGTGATCCCGCTTCTTGGCCTCCTCGAGGCGCACAAAATGTTCCTCCAATTCCTCGCGCGATTCAAAGGCCGTGCCGTAGAGACGCTGCAGTTGTCCCTTGCTCTCGTCGCCCATGTAAAACGATGAGGAAACTGCCGTCAGCTTCACATGCTTGCACTTGCTGGTGTAACCAACGTGGGGCCCTGCGCACAGATCGATGAATTCGCCGTTTTGGTAGAGTGAGATTTCCTCATCCGCGGGAATTTTTTCGATCAAGTCCAGCTTGAATCGGCTGGGGTTTTCAGGGCGCTCGTTCAATCCGCCAAGCCTGCCGCTGTTGGCCAGGGCCATGGCCTCGTCACGAGACACCACTCGCCGCTCAAAGCGCTGATTCTCCTTGGCTACTTTGCGCATCTCCTCCTCGATGCGGGTGAAGTCCTCGGGGCTGAGCCGATGCTTCATGTCCAAATCGTAGTAGAAGCCGTTCTCAACCGGAGGCCCATAGGCGAACTGCGCATCTGGCCAGATCCTGAGAATGGCCGTGGCCATGACATGGGCACAGGAGTGTCGCAGGCGCTCCAAATCAGTCATTTCGGCGCGTTGCTCCAAGGTTTTGCGGGGCTGAGACATGGGGATGAAGACGCGCAGTCTGGCGCATGCAGCGGCGGAGTGCAACCCTCGCTGACCAACACCGCAATGACACCAAAGCCTCAGGGATCAGCGCGGCGTCAGTTGCGCCAACCCAACCAGGCGTTGCGGTAGACATTGGCCAACAGCAATACCCCCGCAAGAAAGGAGGCTTCGCGCAATTGGGGCGCCACCATGCCGGGATTCAGTGCCCACGCCGCACCCTCCGGAGACCCAGCCCAAAGCGGCCCATGAAGAACGAGCAGTGCAATGAGCACTGCTGCGGTCCAGTACGCGCTGTTGGCAAGCCACTTCATGACGGAGAATGGACAGGATAATCAAAAGCCACCGCAAAGGGCAAGCCCAATTGCAAGCCCCCGCCCCCTACTCCAAAGCGGTCACGAGCAAAAAAAAGCGCCGACCCCTCTCGAGGTCAGCGCCTTCTTCGTGGTCTGAATTTCGCTGAAATCTCACTTGCCTGCGGCCTGGCCAAAGACCTGGACTTCACAGTAGTGGTTCATCTCGTTGGAGGTGTTGCCATTGCTGTAGAGGCGGACAAACTGGGCCTTCACTCCCTTGGCGTCCACGACACGGCCGTGGTTGGTCTCGATGTAGGCTGGGTCGCCACCCTTGCCAGCACCAATCTTGAGCGTTTCGTCGTGGTCGGAATTGAACAGCGTGGTGACGCCGGTCTTGAACTCCTTGTCGTCGGAAACCTGAACCACGACATCCACATAAGCTTGGGCCTGCTTGTGGTAATGCCACATGGCAATCTTGCTCAGGGTGCTGGGGGCGCCGAGGTCGATCTGCACCCACTGCGCTCCTGGGGAGAGCTCAACGAAGCAACCGTCGCTGCCGTCGGCGTCGCCGTCAGTCACGAGGGTCAGGTCGCCGATGATCGGAGCGGGGTCGCTGCTGGTGACCGTCTTGCCCTTGGCCAAATTCACCGTGCCCTTGGGAGCCATGAAGGACTTCACGATCTTGCTGGGGTCGGGCTTCTCAAGATTAGGCAATTGAGCGGGCACTGGAGTGCCGATGAACATTGGCTTGGGGAAGTCAATTTTGATCTCTTCCTGATCTCCAGCAGGGGCGCTTGGCGCAGCAGCAGCGGGAGCGGCTGCGGAAGACGCTGCAGCCGCAGGAGCGGCGTCTTTTTTCTCGCCGCAGGAGGAAAGGGCGAGACTCAGGAGAAGGAGGGAGGGGGCGATTTTCTTCATGGGGTGATTGAGCGATTGGGGTGGGATATCAAACTTCGAAATCTTTCGGCGTAAAGGTGTGTTTTTGGCCGGACTTCAAACACTCGTAGGCGGTGAGCACCGTGACACAGGACTTGAAGGCGTCCACCACATTGCAGGTGAGGTGCTCGTGGCTTTTGCGCTGCACGGCTTCGATGAAATTCGCCACATGCGGAGTGTGGGGATAGACATCGAGAATCACGGGGATTTCCCAGGGGTCCAGAGCCTTGGACTCACGGGCATCGGCAACGGCCTTGGCAGTCCCGGAAACATTGTAGGACTTTGGCGGGGGCTTGGCCCAGGAACGGGGGTGTTCCCAGAATTTATTCTTCACGGCGTCGGGGGCCTTGACCAAAATCGGGTTGTCTCCGGTGGCGTAGGCGCTCCAGTCGTTGGAGGGCTCGGCATAGACCTGATTGTAGCTGGGGCTCTCGGAAATGATTGCCGAGCCAGCGACGCCCATGTGCTTCTCGTAGTAGCCCTGGCTGCCCGTGGTCGTCAGCACCTGGTAGTAGGCGCGCATGGTGCCGTCCTTGGTCTTGTACTCATAGAGGCACATCACATTGTCGGGCAATTCGAACTTGGCCTTGGGGCTGCCATCGGGGCCTGGGGTGCCGTCGTAGTAGTCCACGCCGCCTGCGGCAAAGAGCGAGATCGGCGTCGTTTCGTACATCCAGTTGAACATGTCAATTTGGTGGGCACCCAGATCGGAGATGGGACCGCCTCCGTACTTGGCAAACCAGCGCCAGTTGCGGAACTGTTCCATGCTGTCGAAGCCGTACTTGGCCAGCATCGCCGCGGGGATTTCCTGATTCTTGGGCACCCCCAATGGCTGAGAGGCGGCCACGCCGCGGTTCCATTGGCCATAGCAATGCGTCACGCGACCCAGCAGGCCTTTCTTGATGATTTTCTCGCGCAGATGGATGTAGCGCGGATTGGAATGACGCTGATGTCCAATTTGGAAGATGCCGCCAGTTTGCTTCCAGGCACGCACCATGTCGCGCGCGCCTTCGATGGTGTTGGACATCATCTTTTCGCAGTAAACGGCCTTGCCCTTTTCGAGGCAGAGGCGTGAGAACGGAGCGTGAAGATGGTCGGGGGTGGCAATGAAGACCGCCTCGATCTGGGGTTCTTTCTCGAGCATTTCCTCGAGGGTCTCATACTCCTTCACCGCGCCGCTGACCTGATGCTTGTTCTCGAAGGCCATGCGGCGAGCCACCGGCGAGCGGTTGTACTTCCAGATGTCGCAGACGGCCACCCACTCAATGCCTGAGGCAATCTTGGAGGCGGCAACCCGCAGGCGGTCGCCCTGTGCGCCGCAGCCAACCAAGGCGCACTTCACATTGCGGCCCGCGGCCTGGCCCTGCGCCAAGGCGGATTTGCTGGTGGCCAGATACAGGCCGCTGCCAGCCACTGCGCTGGTGCGCAGAAAGTGACGGCGATCCATGAAGGCGCTCAGTCCTGCAGGGGAAGCTTGGGGGATACTCGAAGGGGTCATGGCAGACAAAGGGGGCTACGAGGGGCTACGACTCGACGACTCAGGTGGGGCGTGGCAAAAGATCAGGCCTTGCCGGACTTGCGACGGGAGAGCAGGCCATCAAGGGAGAGATAGCCATGCTGCACTGTGCTCAGGGCAAGGAAGGTGATCATGATGCCGATGCCAATGTTGGCCGTCAGTTCAGTGTCGTCAGGCAAGGCAGCAAGGCCGAAGCCCAAGGACAGAAAAGTAAGGCCGGCGGCGAGCAGGGCCCATGTGGATTTGATTCCCAGGGCAGTCCACAAGCCGACGATCAGGAGCACAAAGCCAACGCTGTGGGCATAGGCATCAATCGCAAAACCAGGCAGCACGGAAGGCAGAAAGCTGTTGTCGCCCATCAGCTTGGCAATCAGATTGGTTTTGGTCTCGTAATTGCCCATGTTGAAGGTGGCTGCAGCGCCGTCACCGTAACGGAATTTATCAACCCCGGCCATGAACAGACGCATGGCCACCCAAAGGCGGGCGATGAGATGCGCCGCCGCGAGGTCGAAGCGCGGACAGCATGAGGAGGCGTGGGGGGAAGATGAGGAGGATTCAGACATGGGCAGGTCAGGAATGAAGGTGGGTGGGCATTAGAAGCTACTCGGAGGGGAAATCCAGCAGAATTTGCCTCCAAGTCAGGCCCCTGGGGGGCGCCGCGTCTTCCGCTCCAAACCAGCCTCAGGCAGACCTGTGCCGCGTCTGAGCTGGGAACCTGCCTTTCCCAACTGATCCAAGGTCCGTTGCAGCCAAAGCGCCAATCCCAGCATCGCCAGGAGAAGAGCTGCAATCAGCAGTCGAGCTGGACGCAGAAACTGCATCCCCGAATTTGGCCCGAGAAGCCCTTCTTGGCAAGCTTCGGCAGCCCTCATTTGGCCTTGCCCTAGCCCCCGGTTCGTGGCAGCATTCAGGTTAGTCTCAAAGCCATGAACCCTCTCCCCGCCGTAGTCTGCTTGCTCGCCCTGGGTCTGCCCCTGTCTCCCCTGACGGCCCAAGTCTCCACGGTTCCCGTGGGCTATGTCAGCCACACCCTGCGCAAGGGGATCAACCTGTTGGGTTTGACTCTCCACAGTGCCACGCTGCGCTCGGGGCAACTCGACAGCGTCAGCGGCAACACTCTTGGCGATGCAGCGCTGGGCAACCTCACCCCCATTGCAGGCAGGAGGTACATCCTGGAAATCACCTCCGGCCCCCTCAAGGGCACCCTGCAGGAAATTGACTCCGCCAGCATTGCCAATGGGACGCTGACAACCCCTCAGAATCTCGCTGTGCTTGGCCTCGCCGTTGGCAGCGGCTACCGCCTGCGCCTGGCGCCGACACTCGAGGAAGTCTTCGGCACCATCTCGCTTGAAAAAGGCGGCGTGTTGCAGGCAGGCATTTCCTCAGCTTCTGCGGATTTGGTTTGGGTGCCCCAAGGCAATGGTTCCTACCAGAAGTACTACCTCCGTTCCGTGGGCAATCGCTTCTGCGCCGCGGGCACGGTCAGCCCCAGCCCCAACATCCCGCTGATTTCCGCCGACGGCTTCATCGTCGAAAAGAAGGGTGTGGGCACCGCAAAACTGACGGTTTCCGGAGAGGTCAAAATGCAGGGCACCGTCTCCGTGTTGGAACCCGGCCTCAATACGCTGGGCGCCGTTTCTCCCGTGGGCCTGAACCTGGCCAATTCCGGTCTGGACAAGGTGCTAACCAAGGCGGGCAGCCCTGAGCAGGCCGATCTGGTCTGGGTGCAGTTCACTCAGGGCACTGCACTTGCCTTCAAGAAATACTTCCTGCACACCGATGGCTTCTGGCGCTTGAGCAGCGCGGCGGGCACCGACCTCAGTAGTGATCAGGCCGCGGCCGTGGCGCTCTCCAGCGGTTTCATGATTGAGAAGCGCGGCAACCAAAGTCAGGCCATGCTTCTGGAGGTGCCCACCTCGCTGAGCAACTGACCTGACAATCGCTGAGGGAATTTGCCCTGCGCAGCGAAGCCTCGCCGAGGCGCTGAGATGCAAACCCTGATTGTCAGAGAGATCCCCCCTACCCCCGCTCCAAGCCCGCATGTCCACGCGCCTTGATCAAGCCCGCAAGGTCATTCAAATCGAGATGGCTGAATTGCAGCGCCTGCACGCCAGGCTGGGAGGCGAATTTGAGCACGCTGTGGACTTGGCGCTAAATTGCCTCAAGGCTCAAGGCAAGATGATCGTCTGTGGTGTCGGCAAAAGCGGCAACATCGGACAGAAACTCGCCGCCACCCTCAACAGCACCGGTGCTCCGGCAGTCAATCTCAGCGTGGGCGACGCCCTGCATGGCGATCTTGGCCTGCTCGCCAACAATGATCTCTGCATCCTCATGAGCCACAGCGGTGAGACCGCCGAACTGCTCAGCCTCATTCCCCACCTCAAGCGCCAGGGCCTGCCCATCATTGCCCTCACTGGCGACACCAACTCCACGCTGGCGCGCCATGCGGATTGCACCCTCGATGTCTCCGTCCACCAGGAGGCCTGCCCGCTGAATCTGGCGCCCACTTCGAGCACCACCGTCATGATGGTTCTGGGCGACGCGTTGGCCATGGTCCTGCTGCAGGCGCGCGGCTTTCAGGCGGAGGACTTTGCGCGCCTCCACCCCGGCGGTTCACTGGGGCGCAGTCTGCTCACCCGGGTGCGCGATGTCATGCGCAGGGGCGATCAACTCGCCCTGATCCAACCCGAATGCCTGGTCGGCGATGCACTGCGCGCCATGACTCAGGCGCGCTGCGGAGCGGCCTTGGTCACCGATCCCGAAGGCCGTCTGGCGGGCATCTTCACCCATGGCGACTTCGTGCGCGCCTTTCAGCGCGTCGGCAACATCGCGCAGGCCAGTGTCGAATCCTACATGACGCGTCAACCGCTGTGCATTGACCAGGATCGCCTCGCTGCCGAGGTGCTGGCACTGTTGCAACATTCCAGGGTGGATGATGTCGTGGTGGTTGATGGCCACGGACACCCTGTGGGCCTCATTGACACTCAGGACCTCAGCCGAATGCATCTGCTCTGATCCTCAAGGGCGACAAGCCAAGCCAACGACCTTTGACTGCAACTGGACTCAACCCAATTCCACACTCCCCGCACCATGCCTGAAGCTGCCGCACCGCATCCCTCCCCGGCCTATGACCTGTTGAGTCTCGGCGAAGTCCTGCTGCGTTTGGATCCCGGCGAAGGACGCGTGCGAACCTCACGCCAATTCACCGCCTGGGAAGGCGGTGGCGAGTACAATGTGGCGCGCGGATTGCGCCGCTGCTTTGGCTGGCGCACCGCAGTACTCACCGCCTTCGCCGACAACGAAATCGGCCGCCTCACCGAGGACCTGATTCTGCAGGGCGGTGTTGACACCAGCCTCGTGCGATGGGTGCCCTATGACGGCATTGGGCGCCGAGTGCGCAATGCCATCAACTTTACCGAGCGCGGCTTCGGCCTGCGAGGCGCCCGCGGCAGCGTGGATCGCGGCTGGAGCGCGGCCTCCCAACTGCGTCCAGGTGACTTCGACTGGAACCATCTCTTCGGCACCTTGGGCTGTCGCTGGCTGCACACCGGGGGCATCTTTGCCGGCCTGAGCGAGAGCACGGCAGAATTGACCATCGAGGCCTGCGAGGCAGCCAAACGCCATGGCGTGCGCATCAGCTACGATCTCAATTACCGTGCCTCATTGTGGCAGGAGCGCGGAGGCTTTGCCGCCGCACAACAACTCAATCGTCGACTGGCACCCTTGGTGGATGTGATGATCGGCGTCCTTTGCGACGAGCCTCCAGCGATGCGCGCCAACCCTGTCCAAGCTCGGGAGGCAGACCTTTTTGCCCAGCAGGATATGGAACTGCGCGGCGAGATCAAGCGCGTGATCAGCAGGCATCCGAACCTGCAATGCGTGGCGGCCACCCTGCGCCGAGTCCACAGTGCGACGCGCAATGACTGGGGAGCGCTGTGCTGGCACCGCGGCCTGTTTTACCGAAGCCGCAATTACGCGGACCTGGAAATCCTCGATCGCATCGGCGCCGGCGATAGTTTCGTGGCGGGTCTCCTGCACGGTCTGGAGCGCGAACAATGTGCCCAGCAAGCCGTGGACCTGGGTGCTGCACATGGGGCCATGGCCATGACCACTCCCGGCGACACCAGCATGGCAAGCGAAACCGAGGTTCGGGCGCTGGCAAAGGGGCCCGACGCCCGCGTCCAGCGCTGAGCCATCAAAACCGCTCATTCACTGCCGACGACGGCTCCCAAATGACCTGGGGCGCACGCACCAAGCGCGAGTCCCCCTTCGCCCTCTTGCAGCCAAACGGCCTGCCAAGAGGATCAAAAGATCAGGCCTGATGAGGCGATTGCTGGAGACCGAGTCAGACTAGCTTCGTGACACCCGGTCGTGGCATTGGCGTCGGCGTGAATGCATCTCCCCACTTCAGATCGTCGGGAGCCAGGTCCTGAGTGCTCTTGAGCATTTGTTCCCAGGAGACCAGTTGGCCGGTGTAGGCGGCCTCGCGTCCCATGATGGCCACCAGCGTCGAGAGCATCATGCGATCGCCATCATTGAGCACGCCGCCCTTGCGGATGGACTCAAAGAGCGCCTCGTGCTCGAGGTCGTACATGTTTTTTTCCTCGCCACGAAAACGCCAACGCTTCTCGCCCTCGATGAACGGCGCACCTCCCTTTCCGATCACCAGCGCGCCCTTCTCGCCGCGGATGATGTCCTGATTGTGGCCTTGGGCCCCCTTGATCTGACGACTGGCCATGTTGCAAATCAGGCCACTTTCCCACTCATAGGCCGCGTGGAAATGGTCGAAAATATTCCCGTCCTCAGCCGCAATCTGGCGACCTCCTGTTCCAATGCAGTTCTGCGGCGGCTTGTCGCCCATGGCCCAGCAAATCTTGTCCACGCTGTGCACCGCCTGCTCGACGAGACTATCGCCGCTGAGCCAGGAGAAATTGTACCAGTTGCGCACCTGCCACTCGACATCAGCCATGCCAGCGGGGCGCACACTGGCCGAGGGCATTGGCTTGACCGGCCCGGTGTGGTAGGTGGCATACACACTGAGCAGGCGACCGATGTCCCCGCCCAACACGCGTGAAAAGGCCTCCTTGCGCGAGGTGCTGTAACGCCAACAGAATCCAGCAACGAGATTCAGGCGCTTCTGCTTGGCCTTTTCCACTGCGGCCATGGCCATGCGATAGCCCACGGAGTCCACCGCCATCGGCTTCTCACAGAAGATGTGCTTGCCAGCATCAACGGCAGCCTGAAGATGCAGCGGGCGGAATCCAGGAGGGCTGGCCAGCAGCACCACATCCACTCCACTCTGAAGCAGCTTCTGGTACCCATCCAAACCCACAAACCTCATCTCGGGACTAACAGCGACGCGGTCCGGGAACTTTTGACTCAGACTATTGATGCTGCCCTCGATCTGCTTGGGGTCCACATCCGCCATTGCCACCAACTTGCCGTTGTACTCGGCTCCCAGAGCCTGCGACGCAGCACCGGTCCCACGCCCGCCGCAGCCCACCAGACCGATGCGCAGGGTTTCGGCAGAATCCGCCTTCTGCGCCGCGCGCAGGGTGCCTGCGGCCGTGAGAATGGCAGTGGTGTGAACGAAGTGGCGGCGATTGAAGGAGGCTGACATGGGTGAGAGAAAGAAATCGGCCCTTGATGGCCCGACCTTTCAGCGCCCCGACGAGGGCCCGAACTTAAAATCCAGCGCGCTGCATGATCCCATCCAACTGGCGTTGGAATTCGGGGATATCCAGCGGCGGCGGACGATAGCCCGGCGGCACATTGGCCAGCCCCAATCGGCCCGTCTGATCGAAATACCAATTGCCCTGCTGGCCGTCGCTGAAGGTGACCTTGCCTGAGAGCACCGCGCCGGGCATCGTGATTTGATCGGCCTCAACACTCACGACAGCACCCTGCCCAGAGGGCTCCGCAGACTCCGGCGCGCTGGCCTCCTCCTGCCCGTCTGTGTCATCTGCGGCTACAGTGGCGGGGGCTGCCTCGGATGGCGCCTGCGGCTCGGGGTTGCGGGGCTTGTCTTTGAGGCGAACCCCAACATCAAGCATCAGCAGTCGAGCGTCGAGGTAGGTCAGTGAAATGCCAAACTCCTCTTTGAGACGGCTTTGTACCTCGTTGAGGTTGGCACCATTGGCCGCCCAAGATTCGACCTTGGCGAGTTGTTCGGGGGTGAGTTGCATGGAAAAACGGGGGCCTCAGGGTTTGGCGGGGGGAGTCTTCGCCACAACGGGCTCTACCAGACGGCGGGACAACGCCGCTGCCGCGCCAGCCAGTTGATCCACCTCTGCGCGACTCAACGACTGTTGTTGGGCGCCACCCATCAGGGATTGCATCGAATTCAGTGAGTTGAGCAATTCTCGAACCGTGTCGTGTTTCTGAAGCGCTGGGGAGAGCGACTCCAAACTGCCGAGAAAGTACTCCACCAAATCGCGGCGCATCAGCGCGGGCGTCTTCGAGGCCTCGTAGTGATCGGCCACGCTTGAAGTGGCGATCTCAAAGGCGCGGATCCAACCGCCCAGACTCACCAGATGCGCCATGTCCACATCGCGCAACTGCAGCATTTCCGCCTCGACATCAGCCTGCGTGCGCGCGAGTTCGTCGCGGAGGTCATTCCACTTGCCGGCGATGCTGTGCTCAAAGAGGCTTTGAGTGTGGCGGTTCATGCGTTGCCCCGCACCCAAGACCTTGGCGTACTTGATCAGCGAGCGCCCCACAGTCTCCATGGCCTCAAGCTTCTCGCATTGAACGACCAAAAAGCCGTCGGCGATCAGGCTGCCCAAGCCCAACGAAACCAAGACCCGATCGGAGGGAGTCTTGTCCGCAACGGGGCGCTGCAGGCGGTCGTAGGAAAGTTTGCCCACCGAGTCGAGCATGCCAAAAATCTTGCGAATGCTCGGCGTGGTGAATTCATTGACGCCGAACTCCTCACGCACATGCTCGTCGCCGACGAGGTCTTCGGGAATGGGCTTGGAGGCCGCCTCAGGACGCGGAGGAACCGGGGGAGGAGCCTTGTCTTGCAGACCCTGAGCCGCCGAAGCCACGACTGCCAAGGCCAAGTAGGCAGGCAGACAAGTCCTAAGGGAGGCAGCGAGGCAGGGCATGATCGCCATGCAATAGGACACGGAGGCGCGGACCTCGCAACGCAAATGTCGCCAACCTCGCCTGCCCTTGGAGCAACAACTCCGGCCATCAAGGCCTCTGAAGGCGGTTTTTTCCTTTGCAAGCCCCCTGGCGCCAACTAACTTGGAAACTCCTTGTAAATTCCTCCTCATCAGCGCCCTCGGGCCTCATTGATCCCTCACCCCCTAAAGTCATGGGCAAAATCTACCAAAACATCGTCGAAACCGTTGGCCGCACTCCGCTGGTTCGCCTCAACAAGGTCAGCGCGGGCCTCAAGGCCACCGTGGCCCTGAAATGCGAGTTCTTCAACCCCCTGGGCAGCGTGAAGGATCGCATCGGCATGGCCATGATCGAAGACGCGGAGGCCAAGGGCATTCTCAAACCTGGCACCACCATTGTTGAGCCCACCAGTGGCAACACGGGCATTGCGTTGGCCTTCGTCGCCGCCGCCAAGGGCTACAAGCTCGTGCTGACCATGCCCGAAACCATGAGCACCGAGAGGAGAACCCTCCTTGCTTTGCTGGGTGCAGATCTGGTGCTGACCCCAGGCGCTCAAGGCATGAAGGGCGCCATCTCCAAGGCCCAGGAAATCGTCAGCCAGACCCCTGGCGCCTGGATGCCGCAGCAATTCGAGAACCCCGCCAATCCCGCCGTGCACATGCGCACCACCGCTGAAGAAATCTGGCAAGACACCGACGGCGCGGTGGACATCCTCGTTGCCGCAGTCGGCACGGGTGGAACGATCACCGGCTGTTGCGAAGTCCTCAAGCCGCGCAAACCAAGCTTCACCGCCATTGCCGTTGAGCCCGAGGCCTCTCCGGTCATCAACCAAACCCTGGCAGGCGAACCGCTGCAGCCTGGGCCGCACAAGATCCAGGGTACTGGGGCAGGCTTCGTGCCCGCCAACCTTCACCTCAAGGACGCTGCCGGCAACGCTCAAATTGTGGAGTGCATCAAGGTCAGCAACGACGACGCCTTTGCGATGGCCCGCCGCTTGGCCAAGGAAGAGGGCATCCTCGGCGGAATTAGCACCGGAGCCAATGTGCATGCCGCCCTCTTGGTGGCAGCAAGACCAGAAAACGCAGGCAAGCTCATCGTGACCATTGGTTGTTCCACTGGCGAACGCTACCTCTCCACTGCACTCGCCGACGAGGCGCGGGCCAAGGTGGGTGCATAACCAAGTTGGTGCCTTCATTCCCCCCCAACCCTTCCATGTCTCAGGATCTCCCCTCATCTGTCATCCAGTCCTCCCCACTGGAGAACTACCTCCAAACCAACCTGCGCAAGCTCATGACCCTTCTAGGGGTCTTGTTGGCAGCTCTGGTTGCCTACGGTTTGGCCAGCCATTCGCGACAGGTCACTCTTGAGGAGGCGGGCGCGAAATTCGTAGCCGCCAAAACCGTGGAAGACCTCGATGTGGTGATTGCCCAGCACAAGGGCAGCTTGGCAGCAGCCAATGCCCTGTTGCGAAAAGCTGAATTGCTGTGGGAGCAAAACAAAAAATCCACCTCTGCTGACGCGCTTCGTGAGTTCACCAAAAACTATCCCGAACACCCATTGCTTGCTGAGAGCCTGATCGCCTTGGGCAGTAAACTCGAATCCCTGGGCCAACGGGATGAGGCCAAGGCCAACTTCGAGCGGGTCAGCAGGGAATTCCCCAAAAGCGAATTGGCTGCCTTGGCCGACTTACGCCTCGGCGACCTGGCTCTGGCTCAAGGCAACGAGGAAGAGGCCCGGAAGATCTTTGAGGCCATGCCCGCAAAACACGCGGGGCAAAGCAGTCAGAACGCATTTTTGACCCAGGCCGAGAGCCGGTTGGAATGGATCGGCGCCAAACTTCCCACCACTGAAGTGGAGGGCCCGGCCAAACCCAAGGAACCGGCGAAGCCCGCCACCACAGCAATTGGCCCAAGCAAGCCGTTGAGCCCCATGATCACCCCTGCTTCGGCACCTGGAAGCCCCTCACTCAAGGTGGTTCCGCAGCCCTCTGCCCCTGCCACCAAGCCAGCGTCGGCACCAGCGTCGGCACCAGCGTCGGCACCAGCGTCGGCACCAGCTTCTGCCCCGGGCAGCGCCCCAGCCGCTGGCACCAAACCAGCGCCGTCGCCTGCTCCTGCAGGCAAACCCTGACCAAGGCCCAGAATCCAAGGGCCTGAAGGCCTGCTGGATTCATGGAGTTGGCTCGTGGGCAACACTCGTTGACGGGAAGACCGCAGTCCGGCGTTTGATTTCACAGGCCAATGATCCCGCCCCAACTTGAGCGCGAAGATCTCTTCGACGCTGCCTTCCTGAGCCGGCTGCGCTCCATGGCGCTGCGACTACGCAAGAGGCGGCAGCTTCAGCGCAGGGCGCAACAAAACAGCCCGGCCACGGGTTACACTCGAGAGTTCAAGGACTACCGTCCGTACACGGCGCGGGAAGATTATCGCGCCATTGACTGGAGGCTTTACGCACGGCTGGACCGTCTCTTCGTGCGGCTTTACGAAGAGACTCAGGAGCTTCACCTCCACATCATTCTTGATACCAGCCTCTCGATGTGCCGCCCCCATCCCGCCAAGCAGCGCTTGGCGTTGCGCTTCGCTGTGGCTCTGGCCTACCTGGGGCTCAGCGCACAACAACGAGTCAGCCTGCATCGGATGCAGGAAAGCATCGAGCCCATCCTGCCGCCACTTCGCGGCCAGGGCCACTTGGAGACCGTCATCGAAGCTCTCCTTCGTTTGCCATTCGCTGGCGGCACCCAACTGCAAAATGCCTTTCAGCGATTCACCCCCTCGCGCCAGCGCCGTGGCATTTTCTTTGTTTGCTCAGACTTTTTCGGCAGCGACATCCAAGACGCCTCTCGAGCCATCGCCAGGGCCTGCAGTTGGCCGGGGGAGGTTCATCTTCTCCACCTCACTCACCCCCTTGAGCGCGATCCCGCCCTTGAGGGAGAATTTGAATTGCGGGACGCGGAAAGCGGAGAAACCCGGCGCTTCTGGCTTACCCGCGGCCAATTGCAGCAATATCGCGAGGGTTACCTGCAGTTCTCCCAGGGCTTGGAGCGCGAATGCAGTCAGCGTCACATCAGCTTCTCCAGCGCCGGCACCGAGGAGCCTTTTGAGGAAGCCTTGCTGCGGCTGTTGAGCCAGCACAACGCCCTGACCAAGGCGGGCGGCTGAAGCACAAGGGGGCAAAGCGCGGACTTGACCCCTGCCCGACTCAAGGGCTATCAAGACGGGATGAAGCCCCTGACCTCTCTCATTGCTCTTGCGCTTACCTTCGGCAGTCTCGTCCGCGCCGATTGGACAATTGAGCAAAAGATGACCACCAACGGTGGGCAATCCACGGCAATGACCATCATGGTCAAGGACAACAAGGCGAGGATGGATCAGGGCAAGGAGATCAGCGTGATCATGGACAGCAGCACTCAGGAGGTGACCACCTTCATGCATCAGGAAAAAATGGTGATGCGCGTCAATGGCAAGAACCTTCAGGGGCTCATGGGTCTGGCTGGCCAATTGCTCAACAAAAATGAAACCAAACCCGAGCCCACGGGTAAAAAAGAAACCATAGCCGGTCACGAATGCGAAATTTATGAGTGGAAGGGCGGCAAGATCGAGGGGCGTTTCTGGGTGGCCAAGGACTTCCCCAACGCCAAGGCCATCGCTGCGATGTTGGAAAAATTGGCCTCCAGCATGGCCAACCCCATCATGAGCATGGGCCCCAAGCCCAGTGATTTCCCAGGCCTGATGATCTGCAGTGAGATCGAAACCCTTGGGCAGAAAGTGCGGACCGAATGGGTTTCGGTGAAGGAGGACAAGCTGGACGACAAGCTCTTTGCCGCCCCCGAAGGCTATGAGGAGTTCAAGATGCCTCAGATCCCCAATTTTAAAATTCCCGGCCAATAATCCCACGGTCCGGCGCTCGGGAGAGCCGCAAATTCAACTTGCGACAGTGGCCCTCAGGGAGCAATGTCGGCTTCCGTCTTTCCTGGTGTGGCTCTCGCGGCACCTGGTGGGCGGTCCTTCTTCTCGGGGACAGATGCCAGAGTGGTCGATCGGGCACGCCTGGAAAGCGTGTGAACGGTAAAACGTTCCGAGGGTTCGAATCCCTCTCTGTCCGCCAGCAGAAGAAGGCCAGTCACGGCAGCCGCCGCATTGTCCACTGCCTTCCGAGCGACCATGAGCCCAGCCTTTGAAATTCTGCCCGGCCTCAGTGTCACCGTTGACGAGGTGTATTACGACCCCACGCAACCGGCTCAACCCGATCGGCCACACCCCTTCGTCTACCACATCTCGATCCACAACCATAGCCCGGAGACAGTCAACATCTTTGGGCGCAAGTGGATCCTGCGCGACCGCGAGGGCAAGACCCAGATTGTTGAGGGAGATGGAGTGGTCGGGCAGCGCCCCTGCTTGAAACCCGGCGAGAGCTTCAGTTACAACTCCTACCATGTCATTGACAGCCCCAGCAATGCCTCAGGGGCATTCTATGGCACCACACTCAACGGCAGGCCGGTGTTTGCGAGGATCCCCGGCTTTGAGATGCACCCGCCGCCAGTTCAAGAATGATTCCAGCCACAACGGCTGCACAATCGCGCTGCGCCAATGATCCCGCGGCCTGCCGCATGCGTTGAAGCTCCTGCGGTTGAGCGTTCCACTTCGACAGGTATTCCCCCAGCAACTCCGCATTGATTTGCTCCTGTGGCAGAAGAACGGCAGCGCCAGCATCAGCGAACACCTCAGCGTTGCGAGTCTGATGATCCTCGGCTGCATGAGGATAAGGCACCAGCACACTGGGCAACGAGAAGTGGGCCAACTCCGCCAGCGTCGAGGCTCCACTGCGGGCAAGAGCAACATCGGCCATCGCATACGCCAACTCCATGCGGTGACAAAACGCACAAACATGCTGAGGCAGCGCTGGGTGGGCGGCATAGAGCTTGCGCACCTCGGCATAATCGGCTGGTCCACAGACATGAAGCAATTGCCAGCCCAAGGCCTCAAACAGGGGCAGCGCCCGCGCGATCATCAGGTTGATCGCCTGAGCACCTTGACTACCTCCAACGACCAACAGCGTTTTCTTGTTGGCGTCGAGGTGAAAAAACTCCGCCGCCTGCGCCCGGTTTACCGGTTCATGCATGCTCCTGCGAAGCGGAGTGCCCACCAATCTGGCCGAGCGCTTTCCCGCAAGTCGGCTCACGCAGGCCTGCATGCCACAGAGCACCTCGTCGGCATAGCGAGCATTGAGGCGATTTGCCTTGCCCATGATCGCATTGCTCTCGTGAATCAGGGTGCGACATCCGGCGCGCCGCCCTGCCCGCAGAGGCATCAGCGAAGTGAAGCCCCCCATGCCAAGCACCACACTGACCTTGTCGCGGCGAATCATTTCCAGACAGAGCCGATACTGCCTCCACAGCGATCGCAAAAACGGCAGCATTCGCCAAGACCAGACACGCGGCATGCGCAGGGCTGGCAGGACCTCAAATCGCAATTCCGGATGCGCCGACGCAGCCAAGGCATCGATCTTCTTTTCGCTGATCAGCAGAGTGCAGCGATGGCCGGCCCGCAACAATTCCTGAGCCACGGCAATGCCTGGGTACAAATGCCCCCCCGTGCCCCCGCAGGCAATGAGGACGGAGAGCGGGCAATCGCCGCCGGGTTGGGAATCCGATGCCGAGGACACGCAGTGGCTTCGTTCAAAAAAGACAGGTTGGCAAGGGCAGAGCAGAAGGCTGAGCTGAACTCAGGGATGAGGCACCTGGAGCTTCATGCCCGCGCGCAACGCCTGAGGCTTCACCTTGGGATTGGCAGCCTGCAAGCGCTTGATGGAAACGCCCCAACGCTTGGC
>JAURHS010000106.1 GCA_030833205.1 Prosthecobacter sp. | reverse complement strand
GTGGACCTGCACGACTTCCACGCCACGATGCTGCATCAATTTGGCATGGACCATCTGCGCTTCACACACCGTTTCTCGGGACGCGATTATCGCCTCACCGATGTTGCCGGTCGGGTGATTCAGCCCTGGATCACCTGAGCCTCGAGTGCAGGTGGCATGGCGACGCCAATCGCCGGCAACGGCCCTTGCCCTACTGCGAAGGACCAGCTGGGGCTGTGCTTGGTGGCAACGAGGCTGCAGGGGTTGACTCCGCAGCAGGGGCGCCGCCTTCAAGGCTTTCAACGACACGGTTGATTCCCTGAGTCGCCAGTTCGCTGGGGGGGTACATGCCACGCGCGCGCAGATACCAGGCCAGGGCGGAGCCGGCCTGTTTGCGTTGCTCGAAGCCACGCGCCTTCTCAACGGCACTGACAAATTCACTGGCCTTCACGCTCAGCTCCGAGCGCACTCGGGTGATCTCAGGATCCTGCGGAAACTTTCCATACACTCGCTCAACGGCTTCCCAGGCGGCGATGCCGTTCCCCGCGCGCCCCTGCTCATCGGCCATCTTGACCACCATGGTGACCTCCGTGACATCGGTGATCACCTTGCGAATTTGTTCCTGACGCGCCGTGTCATTGATGGCCGCGGCCAGAAAGCGGCCCTGCTCATTGAAAATCTGCCGGTAGGCCTTTTGGCTGAGCAGGCGATCGAGATCCAGCAGGGATTGAGCCTGGGTGTCGCTGTTCTGGCCGACCATCTCGGAGAGATTGCGCAGCTTCGGGTTGGTGGGCCAGAGCTCTGCGGCAGCCTTCATTTCTGAGGCATAAGTGGCCTGATCGCCCTTGAGGATGGCGGCCTTGGCTGCAGTCAGCCGCATGTCGGCCAGGGCGCGTGCGGTCTCAATGGCGGCCTGAGGCTTGGAGAAGTCAAAATCGCGCGACATCTTGCGCAGCTTGGTGACGGTCTCCTCGGCCAGCGCGTAGTCCTTCATTTCAATGGCATTGATGAGTTGATTGCCGTCGCGCACATAATCGAGAACCTTGAGCTTCTCGGTCATTGGCAGGCGGCGCACCCGCGGCAGGTACTCGCCAATCGCAAAGGCCTCCATGAGGCGATTGCTGGCGCTTTGATAATCCTGACGCAGCACCAACTGCTCAAAGGCCACCACGGCCTCGTCCACACCACGGATCGCCTCGGAGGCAAGGCTGTCAATGAGGCTGACGGTTGGCGGCACGCCGAGCCCGGCGGAGAAGGCTTTTTTCAAATCGCTGTTGTCGTCGAGCTGCAGCACACTCTCGCCGTCCTTGAACATGTGCGGGTAGAGGCGGCAGGCGATGAGGGCATGCTCAAAGCGGCGTTGCAGAAAGAACTGCAGCATCAACGACTGGAACTGCACCTTGCTGGTGACCTCGGAAAGGCCAATGGCGGTTTCATTGAGCTTCTTGCGGGCCTCGAGCTCAGCCATGTCCTTCACATAGCCACTGACGCGACCCATGGTTGAGGCAATGTTTTGCTTCTGCGCATTGCCCTGGGCGTTGCTATTGCCCTTGCTGGTGCCGGCTCCTGAGTTGGGGGAGAGTTCCTTGTTGGACATGGCCACCTCGTTGTTCCATTCCAATTGCCGACGGCGCTGATTCATGGCCTCGTTGGCAGCACGCAGGTTGGTGACCTTGCGCTGCGCCAACCAGACATCGTAGACCGCATTGGCAATCGTATTGCACAGTCCGGCGTCAATGGGGAAGGTGCCAGCCTCAGGCAGCATCGCAAAGGCCGCCGACACATCCGGCCCTCCCTTGCGCGTTGGCGCAAGCAGTTGAATGATCTGAGCGATCAAGTCGCGATAGGCCTGATCCTCAGGGCCCTTGGCCTCCGGGGTGGCCAGATAAATTTCAAACTTGGAGCGCACCAGGCGATTGTTGTTTACCGCCCAATTCTTGCCGTCCCAGGTCACCATCTCGCTGCCAGTGTCCATCGTGGGCAGGCTGTTTCCCAGCATCGAACCGTTGCTGTTGCCGCCCTTGTTCTGCGAGGAGGCAGCAGGGTTGGAGTTTGCTGCTGGAGCGGCGCCGCTTGACGCAGGCGATGGCAGAACCTGGGCCATGAGTGGCATTGCCGGCAAGCAGAGCCAGAGCGTCACCGCGGCAATGCGGCAAATGGGGTGGGCGGTCAAATTCATGGGGTGACTTGGAGCAATGGGGAAGGGTTGCCGCATGGGGCTTAGACCTTGCGCAGATCCATGACCTCGAGGATTCCGTTTTCCTGCACGCGCACCTTGAAGACATAGCGCTGGCCGCGCTGAATGTTGACTTCGCGGTCCGCAGGAACCAGCACGGGCACAAAACGGGCTGAGTCGCCCATCTGAACGGAGAACAGGCGCTGACGGCCGCGACCGCTGTCAAGCCGTCCATCCACCACGCCTTCAACCTTGTAGGTGTTGCCGCTGAGCGCCGAGGCGCCATCGAGGTACTCTTGAACATCAAGCGCCACAGTGGAGGCCATGCTGTCCCCGCCACCACCCACCACTGCAAAGCCCACCACGATGAGCCCCAGCAATGCCGCAGCGGCAATCAACAATTGGGCGGGTTTGAAACCGGATTTCGCGCGTCTGGCCATGGGAAAAAAGATGGGAATGCGACTGCAACCAAGATGGATGCTAACCCCAAAGCCCCCTCAGGGCAACAACGCTGTGAGGCTGCGCCAACGCCTCGGGTCCGAGGCGCTGCCCTCTCCTGCCAAACACAGGCCACCTGCCCTGCACAGGAGCAGAAGCAGTCATCGCCTCAGGCCAGCAGCCTCGCCGCAGCCTGTGCGGCAATCTCCAGCAGCCTGGTCTTTTCCTCAGTCGTGAATTGATAGGGCTCCAGCTTGCCAATGCCAAGAGTCCCGCAGAGGCGCCCCGCACTGATCATGGGCACGGCCAATGAGCCCTGCACCTTGGTCTGGAGCGCCCCAGGCTTGGCCACGCCGCTGTGGTCGGTCTGCAGATTGCAAAGCTCCACAGGCTCAAGGCTCTGGGCCGCAGCGCCAGCGATGCCCTTGCCCATGGGAATGGATTCGATCACAGGCAAAAGGTTGGCCGGAATGGCTTGAGCCGCGAGGAGCTTGAGGTGCTGGTCGGCGGGATCAAGGCGGTGCAGCGTGCCCGTGGTGCAGTGGAACTCGTTGACCACCAGCCGCAAAAAAAGCGCCCATTCGCCCGCGATGCAGGCCGATTCCACAGTGCTGGAGGGAGTGCTGTTCATGGTGGTGAGATGGCAAAAGAGATTGGCTCCGCCGCCAATCAACGCTACGGTCACGGCGGATGTTCCGCTCATTCTTGCTTCAACGCGACGCCTTTTTTGGCCTTTGTTGCCTGCTGCTTGCCTGCGTCGCGAGCGGGCAGAGTGCGCGGGTGGTTGGCCGCAGCATCTATCACAGCGATCACAGCCGCACCGAGGTGGTCACCAATCCAGAGGTGCGCGAAATGACCGAAAGCACCTACGGAGCGGACAATGTGCTCAGTGTGCGCAAGGTCTTTCTGCTCAACGAGCGCGGCGAGCCCACGCAGGGCAATGTTTATGACGGACGCGGCCAACTGGTGGCCCGAGTGCAGTGCCTCTACGATGACTTGGGTCGGCGCGGTGAGGACCGGCTGGTCAACCTTGATGGCGAAGTTTTTCAGCGAGTGATCTATGGCTACAACGACAAGGGCAAGGCCCTGCCGCCAAAGGTGATCAACCTGCAAGTCGCCAACGCTCCCACCATCCGCCCCCCAAGCATTGACTTCACCAAGGACCAGGCCATGGGCAGCGAAGCCGCCACACCCACCTCCTCAAAATACGCCCCACAACCCATTCGACGGACCGGGGCGACCAGCGCCAGCCCATCTGGAGAGTCCCAAGGCAACTCGCAGAGCACCACCCCTAAAAAAGGCGGGTTCTTCCAACGCCTGCTCAAGCGTTGAGAAGGCAGGCCACCACCTCAATCGAAGTCCAAGCCAAGATCCAAGGCGCGCACTGAATGGGTGAGCGCGCCCACCGAAATGGCGTTGACGCCAGTGGCAGCGACCTCGGCAATGCGCTCCAAAGTGATGCCGCCGCTGGCCTCCAGCCAGAGGCGACCCGCGTTGAGCGCCACGGCCTCGCGCAGTTGCGCCGGGCTCATGTTGTCGAGCAGGAGCATGTGCACGCCGCGCAACGAAAGGAACTGGCTCACCTGCTCCAGCGTGTCGCATTCCAGTTGCACCCGCACCTCGGGATGAGTTTGAGCAAATTGATCCAAGGCCTGCTGCAGGGCCGTCAAATCGCCCTGGGCCGCGAGGTGATTGTCCTTGAGCATCACCTGATCATACAGGCCCATGCGGTGGTTGCTGGCGCCACCAGCAAGCACTGCGGCCTTCTCCAGTCGCCGCCAACCCGGCGTGGTCTTGCGGGTGTCGAGGATGGTCACGGGGTGGCCTGCCACCGCCTGCACATAGCGCCTGGCCTGGGTGGCCACGCCACACAGGCGCTGCAGAAAATTCAGTGCTGTGCGCTCCGCACTGAGCAGGCTGCGCGCAGAACCCGCGACCTGCAACAGACACTGACCCGCCTCAAAGGCTGAACCATCGGCAAGCCTAAGTTCGCAGTGCACGGCTGGGTCCACGCGCTCAAAAACGCGCTTGGCCAACTGGCCTGCAGCCATGACACCGGGTTCACGGGCCATGACTCTCGCGCTGGCCTTGGCCTCGGCGGGGATAAAATGCAGGGAGCTTAAATCGCCACTGCCAAGATCCTCTGCCAGGGCGGCATCAATGAGGGCCTCATCGGTCATGGCAGCGCAGGGGCGGAGGTTATTTTTTGGCAGGCAGCGCGCGGGTGGCACCCACGCTGATGCCGCCGTCCACCAACAGCAACTGACCGGTGACATAGCGACTGCCCTCGCTGGCCAAAAACAACAACGGGCCTTCCAGGTCCTCCATCGCTCCAGGGCGGCCAAGGGGAATGCGCTCAGTGAGGTATTCCACCCAACCGGCGTCCTCGTACATCACACGATTCTGCGAGGTCTTGAACCAACCCGGTGCAAGCACATTGACGGTGATGCCAAAGCGGCCCCAATCATGGGCCAGGCTCATCGTCATCTGCCGAATCCCACCGCGGCTTGCCCCATAGGGCGCAAGACCGGCATAGCCTGCCACGCAGGTCACCGAACCGATGTTGATGATGCGGCCGTAACCGGCGGGCACCATGAACTCGCGGGCCACGGCCGTGGCCAAGAAGAAACTTCCGCGAAGGTTGGTGTCCACCACCGTGTTCCAATCCTCCCAGGTGATCTCCAGCGCGGGCTTGCGCACATTGCAGCCGGCGTTGTTGACCAGAATATCCACCTTGTTCACCGCAGCCTTGGCCTGCGCCACGGCGGCATCAATGCTCTCCTTGCTGCGCACATCCAACTCCAGGGGCAAACACTGGCGGCCAAGGTCCTGCACCCTGGCGGTGAAATCCTTCAGCGAGGCCAGCGTGCGGCTGGAGACAATGAGGTCGGCGCCGGCCTGCGCCAGCGTCATGGCGAAGCGTTCTCCCAGCCCGCGCGAGGTCCCGGAAACAAAGGCCGTCTGGCCGGTCAAATCAATGGCAGCGTTGTGGCTCATAAGCAGGGTTCTTGGTGGCGGCATCCACCCCAAAAGTCAATCAGCATCCGCTGCAGGCTGCAGGCTCAGGGCCTTGTAGCAATGGTGCTCCAGAAGCGAGGACTTGAAGCCCTGCACCTCGGGGCGCAGCAAAAAGCTGCGCACATACCAATACACTGGCAACACGGGCAATTCCTCCAATAGCAACTGCTCGGCCTGGGCCAGCAAGGCAAAGCGCTTGGCCGCATCGCCCTCACGCAGCGAGGCCCGCATCCATTGATCGTAGCGCGCATTCGACCAACCGGTTTGATTGTTGCCGTCACCGCTCTGCCACAGACTCAAAAAGGTGTAGGGGTCGAGATAATCACCCACCCAACCAGCGCGGCAGATGTCGTAATCCAGCCGCTTTTGGGAATCGAGGTAAACCCCCCAGTCCTGATTGAGCACGGCCACCTCAATGCCCAAATGTTTTTTCCACATCTCCTGAATCGCTTCGGCAATCGTGCGATGCGCCTCACTGCTGTTGATCAGGATCTCGGCCCTGGGGAAGCCGCGCCCCTGAGGATAACCGGCCTTGGCCAGCAACTCGCGGGCCTGCCCGGGATCAAAGCGCAGCACCGGCGGCACCTGATACTGCTCACTGGTGCCCGGCGGCGTGAAGGAAACCGAGGCCATCTGCCCACCGCGCAGCACATGATCAATCAGTCCCTGGCGATCCACGGCCATGGCCAGGGCCTGGCGCACCTCGCGCTTGTCGAAGGGCGGACGCGTGACATTGAAGCGGTAAAAGTAG
Source organism: Prosthecobacter sp. (assembly GCA_030833205.1). GTDB lineage: Bacteria > Verrucomicrobiota > Verrucomicrobiia > Verrucomicrobiales > Verrucomicrobiaceae > Prosthecobacter. Next base: position 5,625 of record JAURHS010000106.1, on the reverse strand, counting down.
GTGCTCAACAACGCGTGCTCGCGGTAGGCTGGGTGCCGGCCCTCGCGGTAGCGCGGCACCAGGGCCAAGGGCAGCGTCTCGGTCTTGTGGATCTGTCCATCGCTGAAGGCGCGCTCCTCGGTGGCATCCTTGGCAATCGGCAGAAAGACAATCTCATTGAGTTTCACCGTGGCGGCATCCCAGTAATGCGGATTGCGCTCCACGCAAATGCTGTGCCCAAAGCGCCAATCCTTGAGGCGGAAGGGCCCGTTGCCCACCAGATTGCCCTCGCGGGTCCAACGCGTGTCGCGCTGGGTCATGCTGCCGAAGGCCTCGATCACATGCCTTGGCACCGGATGCCAGGCGTAGTGCTTGAGCATCGAGGGAAAATACGGCGCCGGCCCCTCCAGCTCGATGCGCAGCCGATGCGGACCGAGGGCCTTGACGCCGACCTTGCTGAAGTCGCTGAGTTTGCCCTCATTGAAATCGCGCGCCCCGCGCATTGCAAAAAGCATGGGCGCGTACTCCGCACCCAACTGCGGCGAAAGGATGCGTTGGAAGGACCACACAAAGTCCTCGGCCAGCAGAGCTCGCCCATCGCTCCAACGAGCCTGCGGCCGCAACTCGAATTCCCAGACGGTAAAATCGTGCTGAGTCCAACTTGAGGCCACGCCAGGGGCATTGGCATCAGGGTCGTCCACGCCAGGGGCCACCAAGCCCTCAAAGAGCGCATCAAAGATGTGGTGCTCGGGCACTCCCGTGGCCAGCGAGGGATCCAGAGTTGAGGGCTCGGTGCCGTTGCCCAAAATCAATCGGCCCTGAGCCGTGGCTGCCTGCACCCGCTGCGGCCGATGCCGCCGAATCCGATCAAAGGCGCCAAGCCCGGCCAGCAACAGGCCGAGCGCGATCCATTTCAGAGCCTTGCCACGCATCAGGCCGTCACTCTGCGAGCCCGCCTGCCGCTTGTCAATGCGCGCGGCTTGGCGCTAAGGCTTGCCAGCCCGGGGGCGTTGGGTGTTGCATGGGCCTGCGCTCTGGCAGCGCTGCGCTGCACGACCTTCACTCCCACCCCACTTTCCATGAATCGCCGCCACTGGATGCTGCACCTGCCTGCCTGCGCTGCCGCCCTGCCCCTGCTGTCTCAGACCCCGCCGCCGGCCAAGCGCTGGCGCGTGGCGGTGATCGGCCACAGCGGCCGCGGCAACTACGGCCACGGACTGGACAGCATGTGGCTGGAGTTGCCGCAGTTTGAAGTGGTGGCCGTCGCCGATGCTGACGCCAAGGGCCTGGCCGCTGCACAAACCAAGCTCAAGCTGCAACGGGGCTTTGCCAGTTACGAGACGATGCTGCGCGAGGTTCAGCCTGATCTGGTGGCCATTGGCCCGAGGCATGTGGACCAGCACCACGACATGGTGCTTGCCGCCGCCGCTGCGGGCGCGCGCGGCATCTACATGGAAAAACCCTTCTGCCGCACGCCTGCCGAGGCCGATGCGATCGTGGCGGCCTGCGCCAAAAGCGGCACCAAACTGGCGCTGGCACACCGCAACCGCCATCACCCGGTGATGGGCTGGCTGCGCGAATTCCTCAAGCAGGGTGGCATTGGCCAGATTCTGGAACTGCGCGGACGCGGCAAGGAGGATGCCCGCGGCGGCGTGCTCGACCTCTGGGTGCTGGGCTCGCATGTGATCAACATGGCCACCTACTTTGGCGGTGCGCCGCGCTCCTGCAGCGCCCAGATCAAGGTGGGCGGCAAGGCAGCCAGCGCCGCCGATGTGCGCCCCGGCGATGAGGGCCTTGGGTTGATGGCCGGCGACGAGGTGCATGCGCGCTACGAATTGCAGAGCGGCCTGCCCTTTTACTTTGATTCGATTCGCAATGCCGGCCTGCGCGAGGCGGGTTTTGGTCTGCAGATCATTGGCAACAAGGGAGTCGTTGATCTGCGCGCCGACCGCGAGCCGTTGGCCCACCTGCTTGAGGGCAGTCCACATCAACCCGGTCTGGCGCGGGTCTGGAAACCCATCCCCAGCGCCGGCGTGGACAAGCCCGAACCCATCGCTCAGTTGGGTCCACGCCTCTCCCATCATCACATCGCCGCGCTGGATCTGTTGGCGGCCATCGAGGAGAACCGGCCGCCGCTCTGCGATGATCTGCAGGGCCGCGAGACTGTGGAAATGATCTGCGCCACCGCGCTCTCCCATGGGCAGGGAGGCAAGCAGGTCTCTTGGCCCCTGAGCCAGCGGGGCAACCCCTGGAGTCTCTGGGCCTGATTGCCACCTGTGGCTGCGAGTTTTCCCCCTCGGCCAGCGTAGGTTAGGGCATGAATCCCCCCACTTTGGATCGCCGCCAGTTTCTCGGCAGCGCCTATGGCATGGGCGGCATTGCCCTGGCCACCTTGTTGCAGCAACAGGGTCTGCTGGCCAATCCAGCGCTGGCCGGCGCCAATGCCGTGCACGATCTCAAACCCAAGCCCGCCCACGGCTTTGGCCGCGCCAAGGCCATGATCTCGATGTTCATGCAGGGCGGCCCCAGCCATATTGACCTCTTTGAGCCCAAGCCCGAACTGAAGAAACTCGACGGCAAAAATTTCCCCGGTGAGGTGAAGTACGACGACGCTGCCGGAGCCAGTCGCGAGGTCATGGGTCCGCAGTGGCGCTTTGCCCCGCGCGGTCAGAGCGGCATCGAGATGAGCGACCTCATTCCGCACATGGGCGCCATTGCCGATGAGATGACGCTGATCCGCAGCATGCACACCGGGGTCAACAACCACGGGCAATCCATCTACGCCCTGCTCAACGGCCAGATTGTCGGCGGCCGCCCCACACTGGGCAGTTGGCTCACTTATGGCTTGGGCAGCGAGAACCAAAACCTGCCGGCCTATGTGGCCCTCACTGATCCGCGCGGTCTGCCTGTGCTCGGCGTGGACAACTTCTCCAATGGCTGGCTGCCCTCGCTGTATCAGGGCACGGTGGTGCGCCCGCGCGAACCGCGCATCCTCAATCTCGACCCGCCGATGTCTCTGCGCGGAGCGGCGCAGGAGCGCTACCTCAACTTTCTTCAGGGCCTCAACACGCAACACGCCCGGGAACGGCCCGGCGAGAGCGATCTGCAGGCCCGCATCGCCAGCTTCGAACTCGCCGCTCGCATGCAGACCGCAGCCAAGGAAGTCCTGGATCTCAGCGACGAGAGCCCGGCCACCCTCAAGCTCTACGGCATTGGCAACCCGGCCACCGATGAGTTCGGCAAGCGTTGTCTGATTGCCCGCCGTCTGGTGGAACGCGGCGTGCGCTTCGTCAGCATCTTCACCGGCAACCAAACCTGGGACCACCACAGCAGCATTCTCACCGGCCTGCCCAGCGCGTGCATGCAGGTTGATCAACCCGCTGCTGCCCTCGTGCTCGACCTCAAGCAACGCGGCTTGCTCGACAGCACCGTGGTGCATTGGGGCGGTGAGATGGGGCGCCTGCCCGTGATTCAAAATCGCAGCGGAGCCAAGGGCCGCGCTGCGGTGGGCCGCGACCACAACACCTACGGCTTCAGCATGTGGGTGGCTGGAGGCGGCTTCAAGGCAGGCTACGCTCATGGCGCCACGGACGAGTTTGGCCACCACGCCGTGCGCGATGTGGTCAACCACTACGACTACCACGCCACCCTGCTGCACCTCTTCGGGCTCGACCCCAAGAAACTCAGCTACCGCCGCAACGGCACTGAGCAAGTGCTGGTGGAAAACCCCAAGGCCCGCGTCGTCACCGAACTGCTGGCATGAAACCGACCTCCCTTTTGCCAGCAGCCCTCGGCCTGCTGTTTTGTGACGCCATCGCAGCCCAGACCCCGGCCACAACGACTGCACCCAAACCCGCGTCAGGCAGCGCGAAAACCGCGACCAAGCCTGCACTGGCAACCGCGACCAAGCCTGCGGCGGTGGCTGCCCCACAATCTCACCCCACTCTTGAGGTGACCAAGCAGGCCCTGCGCGTGTTGCGCGATGAGTGCCTGGCCTGTCACAAGCCTGGCAAGGCCAAGGGCGGCTTGCTCATGCACCAGCGCGAGAAGTTGTTGGAAGGCGGCGAAAATGGCGCGGTGGTGGAACTGGGGCAGGCGCAAAAGAGCCTGCTGTGGCAGGTGCTCAAGGATGAGGGCGATGCGCACATGCCACCGAAGAAACAACTCAGCGCCGCGCAGATCCAAAGCATTGCCGATTGGATCAATCTCAAGGCGCCGTGGGACGCAAGCGTCTTTGATGAGGCGCCAAAGCCCCGAGTCGTGGCGCTCAAGGAACTGCCCAAAACCCTGCAACCCGTGCTGGCTCTGGCTCTTTCGCCGGATCAAAAGCAGTTGGCAGTGGCCCGCGCCAATCGAGTGCAGTTGGTGGCCTTGGATCAGCCCAATCGGCCACTGTTGGCCAGCCTTGGCGATCAGACCGAGGCGGTGAGCGCAGTGGCCTTCAGCCGCGATGGCAAATGGCTGCTGGTGGGCGGCTTTCAAAAGGCCTCACTCTGGGAGTTGGCCAGCAGGCAAAAGAAATTGGAGCTGCGGGCTGAGTTGCTTGGGCCCATCAACGCGCTTTGCTTTTCTGCCGATGGCACCGCGGCCTACCTCGCCGATGGCGAGCCCAACAGCGCCGGTTTCATCCGCCAGTTCAATCTGCAAAACGCAAGCCTTCAAGCCACCTGGAAGGCCCATGACGACAGCATCCTCAGCCTGCGCCTCAACACCAAGGGCGACCTGCTGTTGAGTGCGGGCGCAGACCGCATGGCGCGTCTGTGGCAATGCAGCACGCGCACGCTGAAGGGCACCTACGAGGGCCACACCAATCATGTGGCTGGTGCCTGCTTCAATGCTGATGCCACGCAGATCGCCACGGCGGGTGCGGACCGCGAACTCAAGGTCTGGGATGTGGCCAGCCGCGAGCAGGACGCCAGCTTGGGCGACAAGCGCGTCTCCTTCAGCGCCCTGGACTGGAGCCCGGATGGCAAGACTCTGGCCGCCGCCACCGACAAGGGCGGGTTGTATCTGCACAGCGACATCAAGAAGCACGATGGGGCGCAGCGCAGTGAAACCAGCAAGGAACGCAAACTGCCGCCCTGCGGGCAGCCGATCACCACCGTGGTCATCAGCGCGGATTCGCAATGGGTTTACGCAGGCAGCTTCACCGGCACGGTGCAGGTCTACAACGCGGCCAAGGGCCTGCTTGAGGGAGAACTCAAGCTCTGAGCCAAAACGCCGCAGGGCTCAGGGTTTCATCCACGGCCCCACCTCGCGGGGAAAGCTGCCCTTCGCAGGCTCAAGGACTTCAAGGCCGGAGTTGAAGTGGACGCGCTCCAAGCCACCGGCCAGTGATGAGGGCTTGAGATGAAGCCGCAACCGACTGCCTGGGCTTACCGCCTGGGTCGTGCCCTCGTAAATCAGGCCCATGGGCGGCAACGCATTCCAGCGGCCTTCGGCGTAGGCATCCACGCCATAGACCAGTTCGCCATCAACCAGGGCAGGGCTGCCCTTGAGCAGCTTCTCAACCTTCAGGCGGCACTCAAAGAGGCCGCGCTCGTAGCCGTCTGCATCCACCCAACGCTTGAGGAGTCGCACCCGCACCAGCCTGCCCTCAGCCACCACACTGGCCTGCTGCTGCATTTGCACGCCCGTCAGGCGCGG
>JAURHS010000043.1 GCA_030833205.1 Prosthecobacter sp. | reverse complement strand
TACGGCAGTGAGACGAACACCTGCATCAAGCAACGCCTCGTGCAGGTGAAGGCAGAGATTGCCAATAGCGGCACATGGTTGCAAACCCAGGAGGAACTCGGCTTTGCCGCCAGGGTGGCCTGGCGCAATGCGGAGCGTTGCGTGGGGCGCCTTTACTGGCGCGGCCTGCACCTGCGCGATTGTCGCCACCTCAAGAGCGCGGCCGAGATTGCAGAAGCCATCTTTGAGCACCTGCGCTTCGCCTTCAACGGCGGCGACCTGCGTCCCGCCATCAGTGTCTTTGATCCCGGAGCGCCGGGACGGCCAGGGCCTCGCATCTGGAATCCGCAACTGCTGCGCTATGCCGGGAGGCTGCAGCGCACCGGCAAACAGATCGGGGATCCCGCCCAGAATGAACTGACTCTGCGCATCATGAAGTTGGGCTGGCAACCCAAGGGCGGGGATTTCGAGCTGCTGCCACTGGTCATTGAGACTGCAGAGGAGGGGCCGCAGTGTTTTGAATTGCCGGAGGACTGTCGCCAAGAGGTGATCATCACCCATCCCCAGCATCCATGGCTGGCGGATCTTGGCCTGCGTTGGTATTGTGTGCCCGCCGTCAGTGACATGATGCTCGATGCCGGTGGCGTGAAGTATCCCTTCATCCCCTTCAATGGCTGGTATCTCGACGCAGAGATCGCCGCGCGCAATTTCACGGACGGCAACCGCTACAATCTGCTGCCGCAGGTCGCTCAGTGCATGGGGCTGGACATCAGCAATGAGCGCACCCTCTGGCGCGACAAGGCGCTGCTGCTTCTCAATGAAGCCCTGCTGCACAGCTTCGACCGCGACGGCGTGAAGATTTCCGATCACCACAGCATCGGCCATGAGTTCCTCGAATTTTGCCGCAACGAGCAAAAGGCCGGTCGTGAACCCTATGGCAAATGGATGTGGCTGGTCCCGCCAGTGAGTTCCTCGACCAGCGTCTTGTACCAGGAGCCCTTCCGCGACGCGGCCATCAAGCCCGCCTTCCGGTATCAACGGGCGGCATGGGAAGGACGCCCACTCTGAGGCATCTCACTCAGGGCAGCACTCGTGTCCATACCCGGCTCTGCATACCGCTGGCGAGTTCACGGCAGCCAATCTCCCAGGTCCCAGGCTCATCATTGGTTGCCACATCAAGCCGCAGCAACAATTGGCCACCCTTGGCAGCGTAATGGCCGCTGCCCTCCACTGCGTTGCCATTGGCATCGCGAATGATCACCTCGACCGGAAGCACCGCATTGGCGACAGCCCTGCCAGTTGTCTGTACCTCCAGGCGCAACTCCATGACCGCACCAAGCTTGACCTCCGGCGCAACCTGCAGCTGCAGGGAAAGCAGTGGCTTGGGCAACAGCATGAAAATCCTGCCCTCAGCGGGCCCCAACTCCACCGGCCAACTCAACACCCCATCGTCGCTGCGTTGGGGAATGAGAATGCGATGATCCAGCAAATCATAGAGGGCCACAGCCTCAGTCTTCACGCCCAGCCTTGCCGTGGCGGCCAGGCCGTTTTCCATCACCAACTGGTGCTGGCCAACATAGCGGCCATACTCACGCCGATCATTAACGACAAAGAGGTAACTGGCGTCTCCGTAGCGCCGAGTGCGCACGATCACCTCTGGATTGTCACAGGTGACCTTTTGGGACAATGACATGCCCTGAATCAACCTCGCCAACTCCAACACGCTGGCCTTGTCCTGGGCGGCCTGCTTCACGCGGCGAAAACTTTGGAGAACAAAGTCTGCCTTGAGTGCAGGACAAAGAAATTCGTCGGCGATGATCTTGCCACCCTGCTTCTGCCAACTCGCAATACGCTCCACCAAGGGCGCGGTGAGCACATCGCAATGCGGCATGACCAAATAACGCCGCCCCGAGAGACCGCCTTTAAGCAGGGTCTCCTCAAAGATCACATCGCACTGCACATGGGCGTGTTGCAGGGCAAGCCAGACATCGGCTGCCCAGTCCAAGTTGCTGCCGTAACTGCCGCGCCGGGCAAACATCTGTGAGGTGAAACTCTCCAGAAACGCCACCTCACTGCGCTCATCGGGAATTTCAAGCAGGCTTGGCCCAAGGGGTTCAATCACCGTCTTGACCAACTCGCGCAACAGCGGCGCGGTGTGCGGGTTGGTGAAGCGATAGGCCGAAGGACTGCCAGTCTCCACCAAGGACTGCCAACCATGATACATGATGCCGCTGATGGGCCGAGCAATCTTGGCCCAAAAAGCCTCGCGCAAATGCATCGGCGCAATCGTAATGTAGGCAGCCTCAGGATCATGATCCTCCCAAGGCACGGGATCGCCCACCGGCTTGGCGCCGATGGGGGCCGTCTGCGAACGATACCAGATCAGTTGGGTCATTTTCATCACCTTCTGGGCCCGGGCACTCGCAGCGCTCATGGCAAAGAGTTGATCAGTGCACAGCCCAATTTTGAGGGGATCGGGATAGGTGTAGGTCCAGTGGGAGAGCACATCCACGCTACCGCCCGCACCACTGATACTGGGCTGCCGCACCGCAGGATCAAAGAAGGTCCAAAGACGACTCGATGCGCTCTTGACGCCCTTGTGAAGAGCGGTGTGCAAACCATTCCAGCCATCGCCCACCGTCCAAAACCAGCGGTAGTAGTTGAGGATGGGATGATCCGCTGCCACCACGCGGTTGAAGGGAAAGTCCTTGAGCTTGGTCCAATCCACGCCCCAACGACTCTGCACCTCAGGCGGGATCTCGCTGCCAGTGGCCTTGCGGTAGGCCTCCAATTCAAGGGCCGAGAAGGAAGGCTGGGAGGAATCCCGCACCTCGCTGTTGATCAGGGCGGCGGCAAAGGCGGGGTGATCCGCATAGGCCTTGGCCGTGCTACTGCCCACGCTCTGGAAGAAGGGAGCGAACTCAGGATTCGAAGCGACAATGTCGCGACGAGCATAGGGCACACCCTTGCGCTCCACCCGCAGATGAGCGGGATTGGATTCCAAGGCGCCAAGGGGCGAGAGCGAGGCCACCACCTCAAGCCCATGGGCCAGCGCCTCATCAAGAAACCGGCGGTTGCGCGCGACATAGGCTGGCGGCCCGGCCGGCAGGGCCTTTTTCTCCTGCCAGATCTCTGCGGCATTTTGCGCACTGAAGCCCACAAAGTGGGTAAAACCCAAGTCCTTAAGCCTCAGGATTTCCTCCCCTCCCGCGCCCCACATGACCACCGGCATCCGCGGGGTTGGACGCGCAGCCAAAGTCAAGGTTTGAGTCTGTTCGGTTACTGCACTGCCGTGCTCAAGCCTCGCCCTCAGAAGATAGTCCCCAGGGCGCAGGGCGGTGTTGACTTCGTAACGCAGAGTGTGGCTCTTGGCGGGCGCGAGATCCGGCAGCAGGTAATCGGCACTTTGGGTATCGAGACTCAGCTTCAAGCGGGCCGCCTTGAGGGTGGATGCCGCAAGATTGGTGACCACCACCTCCATGGGTTTGGCCCTCTCCATGCGGCGCCAAACACGCCGATCGCTGAGGATCTGCAGATCCACGGCTTCAAAGCGACGAGGCCCGGCGCAAACCCTGACCTCGTCAATGTAGCCAGGGAAACCCCCATAATTGCTGCCGAGCCGATCACCCAGGCTCAACTCCTTGCCTCCGGTGACGACCGCTCCCAGACCCGCCAAAGTGGCCCCGCCCAAAGTCGAGCCATTGGCATAGAATCGGCCTGTGCCAGCGCCGTCATAAGTGAAGGCCACATGCACCCATTGGCCTGGCGCAAGCTTGATCAACTCTGAGGTGAAATTGCGGGACTCGCTGCCAAAACCCAGATTCACCGTCATGCGCCTGGCTCCCGTGTGGTCAGCCTCCCCAAGCAGCCACTGGTAGTCCTGATGATCCACATACTTCTTGTCCAAAAGGTAACAACGCAACTGCGGCTTGAGCGATTCCTTGGGTGAAATCCACATCTCGAGACTGAAGCTTGCTGGCACCGCTCCAACCTTGACCAAACCCGCATGACGCTTGTCTTCGATGGGATGCCCTGGAAAAGACTCCAAAGCCGCGCCAAACCGCCCCTGACTATTGAGCCTGGCGCCAGCCAACTTTAGCCCCTGCTCGGACTCAAAGCTCCAATGTCCAAGGACATCATCGCCCTCGGCATCCTTGCCCTTGTAGGCTGCCTGCCATGGCTCTTGACTGGCATGCACCAGGTGGGCGGCGAGAAGGCAGCAGACAATAAAAAATCTCAGACGCATCAGCAAGGAAACCCCGCAAATGCGTTCCGTCTTTCAAGACAACACTGGCCGTCCGCGGGGGGAGGGTGGCAGCGGCGAGGCAAGGCAGCCCTACTCCAAGCGGCCGAACATGATGCGGTCACTGCTGCCGCCGTGATCACTCTGGGTCACCGTCAACCAGACCGTGCCCTCGTGCTGATGAAAGCTTGGGTACTGAAAGCTGTCGGGGCTCATGAAGCGGTACTTGCGCTGCCAGTTTCTGCCATCGCGGGAGACCTCCACATTGAACACACTGCGATTGCAGCCCTTGACCCTGCTATTCTCCTGCCAGCCCAGGTGATAGACCTCTCCGAAGCGCTCGAAGGTGGGCTTGCTGTTGAGGCCATTGGGCACCAGCGCACGGGGCGCAGCCACAGACCACTGCCTGCCGTCCAGGCTCTCACTGAAGTGATAGTTGCCGGCATCGTTGCGCAAAATGGCCAGCCAGCGGCCATCCGGCAGACGGTTGACTGCGGATTCACTCAGCGGCTGATCCTGCGGCTCGTTGTAATGACCGATGACCTCGAAGGTGCTGAAGTCACTGCTCAGGCGGGCCAAGGCATTTTGTTTGCCTGGAAAGTTGTTGAGGGCCACAAACCACTGCCCATCAAAGCGCTTGAAGGAGTCAAAGATGTAAAGCCCGTGATTGACGGCCTTGCGCTTGAATCCAAGTGCCGCGGCATCGGCATGCAGCACCTCAGGGCGCATCTCATGAGTCCCGCTGGCGGTGCGCAGAATGGCTTTGTGGATTTGCGACTCAAAGCGTTGCGTAGGCAGATCAAAGTCGCGGTACCAGGTGATGGCCTGCCCCTTCTCTGGCTGACTGCAAAACCAACAACGCAGGGTCTGCGCGTCCTTCTGCAGGATGCGCGGCACAAAGATCTGCGCCTTGGGCAGGGCCACCTGATCAAAGACCTGCCCTGCCTTGCCCAGAAGATGGCGCTGCTCCACCTTCAGCGTTCGCAGATCCACCACACTGAGCATGCAGTACATGTTCACACCGGCCCCGTGTCCAGGCTCCACATCGTTGTCGTGCTCGACGATGTAGGCCTTCTCGCCCACGCAGACAAACTCGGCATCATGCGCCCCCTTCACCTGCGGGGCGCTGACGCGAACCAGGCCGTTCATGACCTTATCGGCAGCCGCCACTGGGTCCCAGCCCTTGGGCAGCAGCTCCGAGCCCTGCGCCCGCAAGGGCTGACCGCCAAGCTGGCATAGCATGAGACTGAGAAGCGAAGCGGCGCGCGCCAGCGGCTTGAACAAAACAACCATGGCCCACCCTGCCCCAATCCTGCGCGCTGGCAAGTCGCGCAGCGCAGGCCCTCGGCCACAGCGGCCAGGCAAGCCAAAGAGCTGCGCTGGTCCCCTGGGGATACCAGAGCACCAAGAGCGACCTGCCCTCTGGACCCTTTTTGAGACCAGAGCCAGGGACCGGCCGCCAATGAATGCCCAGGCCAGCTGCCCCTGGTCCCCTGTTGGGACCAGATCGTGCGCCGCAGCTTTCGCGGCCCGCCGCAACACAGCCACGGCCTCAGCGTGGAATCTCGTTGAGTGTGTAGTAGGCCACCGAGTGCAGAAGCGGCTCGCCCTTGGTGTTGCGCAAGCCATCGAGGTGCAGCTCGTGGATGTGCCCCTGAGTCAGGGGCTGCACCGAGAAGCGCAGGGTCTTGCCATCCTCGCTGAGACTGACCTCACTGAGGCTTGGCTTGACCTCGTCAATCTCGTCACCGCCGTACTGCTCGCGGTAGGCGTAGGTGAAGGCGCGGATGCAGGAGGAGTTCACGCTGGCCAGACTGGCGGCGTCCAGCGGTTGAGTGAAGCTCAGCTCGAAGCCCTTGGCCTTGGCCCGCATCTCGTGGATCTCAAAGGGCAGTTTGCCGCTCCACTGAACGCGCTCAAAGCTGAAGGGTTGGCCACCGCGCGCGCCCCAGCCGCGATCGCTGCCACCCAAAAACAGATGACCGCGGGCATCCATGCGCCCGCCAATGGGCCCGCTTTTGAATCCACTGCGGAAGGGAATCACCGCGCCCTGCCTGATGCCATTGATGGTCTCGATGCAGACGCGCGAGAGGTTGCTGTGGCTTTGATCGGCGATGAACATCTGTCCGGCAAAGGGGCCAAACTTGCCCTGGCTGACATCGCAGATCACGGCCGAGGAGGAGTTGCCAATCTTGCCATGCACCATGTAAACCACCGGCGGCAGCAGTTGCTTGATGCGTCTGCGCTCCAGCACCATGCGATCGGGGTCACCCGCCGGGTTGGCCTCGTTGCGCGGGCGCCCATTCTGATAAGCCTCGGGGATCGGGTCAAGCGGGCGCGGCCCCATGTTGGGTGCGCGGTCATACCAGACATTGCCCGCGGGATGGCCCTGAAAACTGCCGGGCACCAGATGCTGAAGGGTGCTGGAGCCATGCCACGGACCTTGATTGTCGGTGTAGTAGCACTCGCCTTGGAGATCAAAACCAATGCCTCCTGGGGAGCGAATACCCGAGCATGTCGGCACCACGCTGCCATCGGCGCGGTGGCGCAGGGCCCAGCCACGAAAGGGCACGGCGCTGCCAAAGGAACCGGTGAGGCAGTGGACGGTCCACAGATCACCGTTGCGGTCAAAGCTGCTGCCAAAGCTGTACTCGTGGTAGTCGCCACTCACGCCCCATGGCGCCGAGAAGCAATCAAAGACATCCCCACGGCCATCGCCGTCGCTGTCGGTGATCTTGGTGATTTCGTAACGCGTGGTGGCGTACAGGGCTCCGTCCTTGTAGGCCAAGCCCAGAACCTCGTGCAAGCCACTGGCGAAAAGCTGATAGCCAATGGCGGCTGGATCAGTAGCGTGGGCGCCCTTGACGATCCAAATCTCACCGCGTCTTGTTCCCAGGGCTAGGCGATCATCGGGCAACAACTCCACACTGCCCACCTCAAGGGCCGTGCCTGGAGGCGTGGTGAAGGTGGTGATGGGATAGTAGTCTGCCTCGGTTGCCGCCATGGCCGAGGAGACCAGCATGGGCATGAGCCAACGCGCTGAAAGGGTGAAGAAGCGAGGCATGCTCATGGGTTCCATTGATACAGGATGGTTTGCTCGCCCTCATGCAGGGGCAGTTGCAGCGCGCCACCGCTGAGCCTTGCGCCAACACAGCGCAGCTGCCAGCCAACGGGCTTGGAGGACACCACAAAGAGATCCGGGCCCTTGGCTTGGGCCGACACGCCGCGCAGCAATTCCAGAGCCGCGTCCTTGGGCAGGGCCCCCTTGATCTGCAAACGGCGCAGCAAGCCGCCCTCTTGGGCCTGATAGGTCTCGGCAACCTCGGCCTCGCCCCAAGCCCAACGCAGCGTGGGGTTGCCCTGGGCATCGAGACGGTAGCCGAGATACCGGCGCTGCTCCGAAGCCTGTGGCGGTGCACCCAGAGGCTTGATCACATCATAGCCAAGTGGGGGTTGGTGGCCGCCGCCGCGCGAGTTCCAATGCCTTCCAGCATCCATGAAGGCCCCCCGCCAAAGCAGGGCCAGATCCATGCTCTCTGCGCTCCAGGCCAGATTGATGCCGCCGGGCAAGCCCAAGCCAATCGCGCGATTGCCGGCATCGGCGATGAAGTTGCGGTAGAGCACAGGACCCACCTTGGGCTCAAGCACGATGGGATCAAACTCCCGGCGCTTTGAAGTCGCGCCAAACTCCCAGCCCTTGGGCAGAAAACGCGACAGCGGAGTGATCGCAAACTGGCTGCCCTTCCAGGCGGCAAAGACCTCGGCTTCGCCCGCGGCCTGAAAGTACTCCAATCGAAAGGCATGCTCCCCAGCCTCGAGTTGCAGGGCCCCTTCGCGAATGGAGCCCGAGGGATGAATGCCATCGTGCTCAATGAGCTTTTTGCCATCAATCAGCAGGCGCACTCCGTCATCACCGGCAAGAAAGAAGCGAAAAGAGCCCTTGCGCTCCACCTTCAACTTGCCCTCGAAGACCACAGCATACTCATTTTTGTAGTCGTCGAACTTCAGGTCAATGAGGTTGTCGGCAATCGCGCCTTCGCGGTGCACGGCAAGCTTGCTGAAGTCGGGCAGCTTTTTCCAGCTACCCAGATAGAGCTTGAAGCGCAGCTCACTGAGCTGCGGCCCCTGCGGGAAGCATTGGAACTTCCCGTTCATGGTCATCGCATGGCCGGGAAAGGTGCAGACGAAGGGATAGGTCCCGGGCTTGTCCGGCATGGTGAAGGAAAAGCTCTGCCGCTCGTGGGGGTTGAGCATCTTCGAGTGAGCCAACACGGACGGATCCTTGGGCAGCCAGTTGTTCTTGAGGGCCTCCTCCGGCTTGTCCATCTGCCGCAGGCTCAGGGCGAGCACATCGGTCCCTGGGCGGCAAAGCACAAAGTTGTGCGGCAGATCGTCTCCGTTCTCAAAGGTCAGATTGATCCGTTCTCCGGGCTTCACCTGAAACTCGGACTCATTGTACTTCATCTGCGCCGTGAGCGTGCGCAGCTGAATATCGGCGGCATTGGCGCCCGCAAGCAGGACCAGCCCTAGGACAAAAACACGCATGGGAGTTGGCAGCGAGGTTACTTCTTCACCGCAGGCGCAGTGCCCTCACTGTCGGGGTCATCAAGGTTGAGGCGACGCACCCAGATGTTGCGGTAGCGCACTGGGTTGTGGTGATCCTGCAACCCCAGATCCGAGGCCTTCTCAGCGGTATCGAACTCGCGCGCCAAATGCACCACGATGCCGTTGTGAATCACGGTCAGGCGCGCCTTCCTGATCACCTTGCCCTGGGCGTCCTTCCTCTGCCGCTCAACGATGATGTCATAGGTCTGCCATTCACCGGGCTTGCGCGAGGCGTTGACCATCGGCGGGTACTGCCCGTAGAGACCGGCGGCGCTGCCATCGGGGTAAGTGTCGTTTTGGTAGGAGTCGAGCACCTGCACCTCAGGAAAGCCGCTGATGAAGACCCCGCTGTTGCCGCGGCCCTGCGAGTTGCCCTTCACCTCGGCGGGCGTGGCCCACTCGATGTGCCACTGTTGATCGCCCTCATATTTGTTGCGGGTACGGATCGATCCAGACTTTGGCGCGCACTGAAAGTAACCGTCCTTGATCTCCCAAAGCGCCGCATCATTGCCCGGGGTGATCGGATTCTCCTTGTTGCCGTCGCGCTTGAAGGCCGCAAGGCTGCTGCCGTCAAAGATGATCTGCGCATCGGAGGGCGCGCGGCCATCCTGCGGCGGAGTGATGACGCGGGGACGGGGGCGGTTCATGTCATTGGCAAACCACTTGCCGCCCGGGGCAAGGGCGCGGGGCTTCTTGACCTCGCCGCCCTTGGGCTTGGGGGCATCGGCGGCTCCAGCGACGAGAGTCAGCCCCAGAAAAACAGAAAGAAAACGATGCATGCGGGAGACAAAAACACCAGAATCCCTGGATTCTATCGGCCTTTCTTGTCCTCAGTCCGTGCATTTTGCGGAAGTCCCCCGGCCCCGCCTGCGTTGTCAGGCCGTGCGCCTTCTTGCCCGCCTTTTCCTCATCCTGCTGCTCGCCTCGACCTGCCTGCACTCTGCCGCCGCTGATGCGCCCCGGCCCAATGTGGTCTTCATCCTCGCTGACGACCTGGGCATTGGCAATGTGGGTTGTTATGGCGCAGACCGTGACCGCACACCGCGTCTGGATCAACTGGCCTCAGGCGGCATCCGCTTCACGCGCAGTTTCACGGCCTCGCTCTGTGGCCCCTCGCGCGCCTTGATCATGAGCGGCCGCTATGCCTTCCGCAATGGCGCAACCAATCAAGATGCCTGCACCCAACTTGATCCCTCGGAGATCCGCCTGCCGCGCCTGTTTAAAAACGCGGGCTACGCCACCGCCTGCGTGGGCAAGTGGGGCCAATTGCCCGGTGATCCAGGCGATCATGGCTTTGACGACTGGCTCTGTTTCAAGGGCAGCGGTGTTTACCTCAATCAGCCCGGCGAAAGGCCCGAGCGCTACGAGGTCCATGGCGAAGAGCGCGAGCTGAAAAACGGCGAGTACATGCCTGAGATCTGTCAGCAGCGGGTGTTGTAATTCATCGCCAGACATCGCCAGCAACCCTTCTTCGTCTACTACCCCATGTCTGCCGTGCATGGTGACCTCATGCCGGTGCCGGGCGCTGATGGCGGCAGCGGGGATCTCATGCAGCAAAACATTGCCTTCATGGATCGGCAGGTCGGGCAATTGGTGGATGAACTCGAACGCCTCAACCTGCGCAACAACACCTTGTTGATCTTCATGGGCGACAATGGCACCGGCAAGGGCCAGGCCGATCGCAGCACCATTGGCGGGCGCCCCATCAGCGGGGCCAAGGGCAGCATGCTTGAAGGCGGCGGCCTTGTGCCCTTGATCGTCAGTTGGCCAGCGCGCTGCCCACAGGGCAAGGTTTGCAGCGACTTGGTGGACTCCACGGACTTCATCCCAACCTTTGCTGCCCTCTGCGGCGGCGAGGTCAGCTCACCCACGCCACTGGATGGGCAGAGTCTTGCGCCGCTGCTGCAGGGACAGGCTCATCAACCCAGGCGCTGGGTCTTCAATCAGTTGGCCCGCTCTTGGTATGTGCGCAATGCGAACTGGAAACTCAACGAGAAGAACGAGCTCTACGACATGAGCATGGCGCCCTTTGAGGAGCCGTTGATCACAACGGACAGCGAGGCCGCCGCCAGCGCCCGCAGCGCGCTCAAGCAGGTCCTTGCCCAACTCAACCCCGGCGCAGGCGTGGTTGACCAGGGGGATGGCAGTGGTCGGCACGCCAGCAAGACCAAGAAGAAAAAGGCCAAGCCCTAAACAACGCTCAAGGCTTGCCCAGCAGAAGATCCAGCCAGCGCTTCCCCTCGCGACTGAGCAGACCGCTGTTGGTCAGCAGGCCGCGACTGTTGAGGCCATGCGGCAGCGGATCGCTCTTGGTCCAACTCACACGCGGCGATGTCACCGAGGCAGGCATGGCGCGCAGCTCCACCGGCAGCCCCCAACGACTGCAGCGCAGCAGCCAGGACCCAGCCTCCTGATCCTTGGAGCCGCTGAGCAGGAAGGGGTGGCGCTGAGCAAAGTCCGGCGTCATGGCCCGGGGCAACTCCACCTCAAAGTAGACCTCGGTGGCGCGCCAGAACTGCGCCAGATCCAAAGCAGGATTGGCCTTGGCCTCAAGGTAGAGGCGCTGCAGATCCAGCCCCAACAAATTGATTCCATTGTAGATGCCGTGGTGATTGGGACTCTGGAACTGCGCCTGATGCCAATTGGCGTAACTTGGGCTCAACAGCATGTTGAGCTCCACATGCACATGGGCGCGGCGCTGATTGATGCCGCTGCCGCTGTAGCCCATCAGCCCCAGGCCAGAGCCGGCATCGAGCCGCTGCCCGTTTTGCACGCTGATGCGGGCCAAGTGCGCATAGAGACTGTACAGCGGGCCTTGGGGCAGATCATGGCGCAGGACCACATAGCGACCATAGTTGCTGCGTGAGGGTGAGGCACTGACATGCACCACCTCACCAGGCAGAATGGCGCGCACCTCATCAAGCGGATCACCGCGGGCGTCGCGTTGCAGCGGCCGGATGTCCAGCCCCTCGTGAAACCGCGCGTAGGCAATCCGATCGCCAAGGCGCTTGGCATCGCGCACAAAACCAAACTGACCGCCCTCCCATGGCGTGGACTGCACTCCCTCAAAGAGCCGATCCACCACCTGGAAAAACTCTGGCCCCGCCCCGCGCAGCAAGGCGTCATTGTCGGTGGGCAGGCGCAACTCCAGCCCCAGGACAGGCCCAGCCAACAGCATCCAAATTATCCAGCGCATGGGGGCGCATCCAAGCAGGATTTTGCCCCGAGGCAACCCGCCGCTTGGCCTGCCTTGCAAAAGCAGGACTTGGCAGCCTCAGGCCTTGCGATAGGATCGGCCTTCTCACTGCGTCCCCTTCCCCTCATGATTTCCATTGATCTTCAAGGCAAGACCGCCCTGGTCACCGGCGCCTCCCAAGGCATCGGGGCACAGGTCGCTCGCACCCTGCACCGGGCCGGCGCCGCCGTGGCCATCAATCATCCCGGGGTTGGCAACACCGCCAACGACGCTGAGGCCCTGGCCGGAGAACTCAACCGCCTGCGCCCTCAAAGCGCGCTGGTGCTGGCGGCCGATGTCGCCAAGCCGGCGGAGGTGCAGTCCATGATGCAGGAGATTCAGAGGCAATGGGGAGGCCTTGATTATCTGATCAACAACGCGGCCATCATCCGCGACCGCACCATCGCCAAGATGGACCTTGAGCAGTGGGATGCGGTGATGGCCGTCAATCTCTCTGGCGTCTTCTACTGCTGCAAGTATGCGCTGGAGATCATGCGCGACCACGGCAGCATCGTCAGCTTTGGCAGCATCGCCGCCTTGCAGGGCTTCTTTGGTCAGGCCAACTACGCCGCCGCCAAGGCCGGGGTGCAGGCGATGATGCGTGTGCTCAGCCGCGAGGCTGCCCGTCGTGGCATTCGCGCCAACGCGGTGGCACCGGGCGTGATTGACACCAGCATGGCCGCGACCATTCCCGAGAGCGTGCGCGCCGAGATGCTCAAGCAGGTGCCACTGGGACGCTTCGGCACGACACAGGAAGTCGCCGAGGTCATTCTATTTCTCTGCTCACCGCTCTCCTCATACATGAGCGGACAGACGCTGGAGATCAACGGAGGTTGGAGGGGTTGAGATGCGCGCTGCGGCCCGTCTGATGAGCGCCGAGGAGGCGGTAAGCCTCATTGCCAGTGGCAGCACCGTGGCCGTGGGTGGCTTTGTCGGTGCCGGACACCCCGAGCTTCTCACCGCCGCGCTGGAGCGCCGGTTCAAGGCAGAACACCTGCCCCGCGACCTGACTCTGTTTTACTGCGCCGGTCAGGGTGACCGCGGCGAGCGAGGCCTCAATCATCTGGCCCACGCGGGCCTGCTGAAATGCGTGATCGGCGGTCACTGGAACCTGGCGCCGAAGATGGGGCAACTGGCACTGGCCAATGAAATCGAGGCCTACAACCTGCCGCAGGGCGTGATGTGCTGCCTGCTGCGCGAGATCGCCGCCAAACGGGGAGGACTGCTGACCCGCGTTGGACTCAACACCTTTGTGGACCCCATCCACGGCGCGGGCTGCATGAACGCACGCAGCAAGGCCCAATGGGTGCAGCGCGTCGAACTCGATGACGGCACCTGGCTGCGCTACAAGCCTGTGCCCATTCATGTGGCCCTGATCCGTGCCAGCAGTGCTGATGCCCGAGGCAACCTGGGCCTGGAGCACGAGGCCATGGTGGGGGATGTGCTGCCCATGGCGCAGGCTGCCAAAAATCACGGCGGCCTGGTCATTGTCCAAGTGGAGCGCTTGGTGGATGAGATCAGCGATCCCAAGCAGGTGCGCGTGCCCGGGATCCTGGTGGATGCCGTGGTCCTTGCCGACAGCGCCCATCATCCGCAGACCTTCGCCGAAGCCTTCAACCCCGACTACATCCGCAGTGGCGCAGGCAGCGTCCCGCAATTGCCGCCGATGGCGGAGAATGAACGCAAGGCCATTGGACGCCGCGCTCTGGCCGAAATCAGGCCCGGTGACATCGTCAATCTCGGCATTGGCCTGCCAGAGGCCGTGGCCGCGGTTGCTGCTGAAACCAACAGACTGCGCGAGTTCACCCTCACCGTGGAAAGCGGCCCCACCGGCGGCGTTCCCGCCTCGGGCCTGAGCTTCGGATGCAGCGCACTGCCGGAGGCCATCATTGATCAGCCCGCCCAGTTCGATTTTTACGATGGCGGCGGCCTGGACATCGCGGTGTTGGGAGCGGTGGAAGTCGATGCGCAGGGCAGTGTCAATGTGGCCAGTTTTGCCGGTCGCTTTGCCGGTGTGGGTGGGTTCATCAACATCTCCCAGAGCGCCAAGCGCCTGGTCTTCTGCCTCAACTTTCAGGCCAAGGGACAGGCCAAGTTTGTGCCCCAGGTGCAGCTCATTTGTTTTCACGGCCCAAGTGCTCTTCGGCGCGGGCAGCAGGTGCTGTATGTCACCGAGCGCGCCGTCTTTGAGCTGACCTCGGAGGGCCTGATGCTGGTCGAACTGCGCGCAGGCATGGACCTGCAACGCGATGTCCTCGAGGCCATGCAATTCAGGCCATTGATCTCACCCCATCTCCAAACCTCTCCATGAACCCGGTTCACCTCATTGATGCCAAACGCAGTGCCATCGGCCGCTTCGGCGGCGGATTCAAGGACCTCAGCCCCGTGGATTTGGCCTGTGGCGTGGCCAAGGCCCTGCTGCCTGCGGACCTGGCCGCCAAGGTGGATGAGGTCATCATGGGGCAGGTGCTGCAGGCCGGCGGCGGGATGAATGTGGCCCGTCAACTTGGCATCAAGCTGGGGCTGCGCCTCGAGACCCCGGCTCACACGGTCAACATGGCCTGCGGCTCCTCGCTCAAGGCCGTGGCCCTGGGTGCTGACAGCATTGCCCTTGGTCGCTGTGGCTTGGTCTTGGCGGGCGGGGTTGAGGTCATGAGCCGTGCGCCCCATCTGGCCTGCGATCAGCGCTATGGGCGCAAGCTTGGCGATGCCCTGCTCAAGGACAGTCTCATGGTGGATGGCCTCAGCGATCCCCTGCTGGGCATTGGCATGGGCGAGACGGCGGAGCGCATCGCCGAGGCCTTTGCGATCAGCCGTGCCGATCAGGACGAGTTCGCTGCGCAGAGCCAGGCCCGGGCCTTGGCTCATCGCGACTCCATGGCGAGGGAAATCGTGGAGGTCGCTGGCCTGGGCAGCGACGAGCATCCCCGCCCGGAGAGCGATCTGGCAGCGCTGGCCAAACTCAAACCCGCCTTCCGACGCGAGGGCAGTGTCACCGCAGGCAACGCCTCCGGCATCAATGATGGCGCCGCCATGCTGCTGCTGGCAAACGAGGCAGCAATCAACGACCATGGTCTGGTCTCGCGCGCCCGCATCCTCGGCTGTGAGGCCGTGGGTTGCGATCCGGCCATGATGGGTCTGGGGCCAATCGGGGCCATTCGCCAACTTTGCCAGCGCTTGCAGTGGGACCTCGATGAAGTCGAGGCGATCGAAATCAACGAGGCCTTCGCGGTGCAGGCCCTCGCCTGCCTGCGGGAACTCAGACTGGACCCCAAGCGCCTCAACCCCCGTGGCGGTGCCATCGCCTTGGGGCACCCGATTGGAGCCAGCGGGGCACGGGTCCTGGTCACCCTGCTGCATCACATGGAGGACGCAGGTCTCAGGCGCGGCATTGCCAGCCTCTGCATTGGCGGTGGCATGGGCATTGCCATGGCCATCGAACGCTAGGCCGCGTGGAATCAGAGCCAAGCATCAAAAATTCCATCGGCAGCACCGCAGTCAAGCCAGACCCGACCCAATCGGCGGGAGTCGGTGATGGGGCGCTGTTCAACAAGCGCCTCGCCAGCCGATAAGACGGCAGGCAGCGGGCCGTTGGTTCCCCTGTCCCATGCGCCCCGCCTTCCCCTCCACGCCCATCGCCGCTTTGGCCTTGGCGTTGGCTTGGTCCCTGCCCTGGCTGGCCGCAGCGGATTCAACCGCCAGTCTGAAGGACAAGGAAGACCTCTGGTCGCTGAGGCCACTGCGCTTCGAAATGCCGGCGGAACTCTCTGATCCCTGGTGCCAGAACCCGATTGACGCTTTTGTGCTGCAAGGCCTCAAGCGGGCCGGGCTTCACCCCAGCCCGGCGGCCGACCGCCGCAGCCTGCTGCGCCGGATGAGCCATGGACTCACCGGCTTGCCGCCATCCCCGGAGGAGGTCGCCGCCCTGACCAGGGACAACACGCCAAGGGCAATTGCGAAGCAGGTGGATCGGTTGCTTGGCAAGCCACAGCACGGGCAGCATTGGGCAAGGCACTGGCTGGATCTGATGCGCTACTCCGACAGCAAGGGCTATGTTTATGCCCGCGAGGAGCGTCAGTTCGTGCACGCCTGGGCCTACCGCGATTGGGTGGTTGACGCCTTCAACAGCGACATGCCCTACACACGCTTCGTGCAGTTGCAGTTGGCCGCAGACCAGATCGAGCCCGCAGGCTCACCGCATCTTGCGGCCATGGGCTTTCTGACTTTGGGGCGGCGCTTTCTTGGCGTCAGCCACGACATCATTGACGACCGCATTGATGTCAGCATGCAGACCTTGCAGGGCCTGACGGTTTCCTGTGCGCGCTGCCACGATCATAAATTCGATCCCATCAGCAGCCGCGACTACTACGCGCTTTACGCCGTCTTTGCCAGCAGCGCCGAGGACCTTGTCGCCGCGACGAACCAGGCATTGCCGCCAGCCCTGCAGGCGGAACTCACCAAGCGCCAACAGGCCCTGCGAAGCGCGCTGCAGGATGAGCGCGACAAGCAGGCTCAGCGCGTGCGCAGCCGCCTGCGCGATCACCTCATGGCGCAGCTCGAGCTTGAAAAATACCCTGAAGAGTCCTTCACCCAGATCATCGGCGAGGCCGACATCAATCCGGTGTTTGTGAGGCGCTGGCAACGCTTCATCGAGCAAGCCATCCAACGCAGGGACCCGCGCTTTTACTACTGGCAGCGCGAGGTGCTGCAGCAAGGCGGAGTTGCCGCAAAAAGCGGCAATGCCCTACTCGATGAGGCCTTCAGTAAACCCGTGGCCTCAGCCGCGCAGGCCGTGCAACGCCATGCCGAGGTGTTCGAGAACATCGAGGCTCAATGGACCAAGCTCAAGGCACAACAGCCCAGGGCCAGCGCCCTGCCCGACGCCGACGCCGAATCCCTGCGGCAACTTCTGCACGGCCCGCATTCCCCCTGTGTGGTGCCGCAGGAGCATCTCACCAACATTGAGTGGTTCTTCCCCACCGGGGTGGTCACCCGCCTTTGGAAGCTGCAGGGCGAGCTCGATCGCTTTCTGATGGCCAATCCAACCGCCGTGCATGCCACGGTGCTGCGCGACCGCGCGCAAGCTGTGGGGGCCAGGGTTTTCAAACGAGGCAACCCCCTGACTCCAGGCGAGGAGGTGACACGCCACTTCCCACAGGTGCTCGCCAAGCAGCGCGTCTTCACCAAGGGCAGCGGCCGGCTGGAAATGAGCCAGGAGATTGCCTCGCCGCACAATCCCCTCACGGCCCGCGTCATCGTCAATCGCCTCTGGCAGCATCACTTTGGCCGCGGCCTGGTGGACACGCCCAGTGACTTTGGCCACCGCGCCAGCCCGCCAAGTCATCCGCAACTGTTGGATTGGCTTGCGCAACAATTGATCCGCGAGGGATGGAGTCTCAAGGCCGTGCACCGACTCATCCTGCAAAGCGCCACCTATCAGCAAAGCTCCCAGAGTGCACAGCCCAAGGCCATGGAGCTTGATGCGGACAACCGCCTGCTCTGGCGCTTCAGCCCGCAGCGCCTCAGCTTCGAGCAGCTGCACGACAGTTGGCTGCAGGCAGCCAGCGGTCTTGATCTGCGCTTGGGCGGACCGCCGCAGAGTCTTTTCAGCGGCCCGCGCCGCCAACTCTACAGCAACATGGATCGGCAGCATGTGCCCTCGGTGCTGCGCGTGTTTGATGTGGCCAACCCGGATTTGAGCATTGCCACGCGCAGCAACACCACGGTGGCTCAACAGGCCCTGTTTGCCATCAACCACCCCTTTGTCGCCAAACAGGCCGATGCCCTGAGCCGGGGTCTCAAGGGCAATGACACCCAGCGCCTTGAACAACTCTACCAGTGCCTTTTGCAACGCCCGCCAACGCAAAGGGAGCGGGACCTTGCCTTGACCTACCTGACCACAGAGGCCGCCGCGCAAAAGGGCGGCCCTAAAAGCGCAGCGCCCTGGCAACGGCTCTGCCAGACCCTGATGCTAAGCAACGAACTTCTTTTTGTGGACTGATGCGCATGCCCCCTGGCCTCAATCGCCGTGACCTGCTTGGCCGCAGCTCGCTGGGCCTGGCCTCATTGGCCCTGCCGCAGTTGTTGGCAGGCGGCCAATCCGCCTTGGGTCACATCGCCCCCAAGGCCAAGCACATCATCCACTTTTTTCTCAATGGTGGCCCCTCGCATATTGATAGCTTTGATCCCAAACCGGCCTTGGCGAAATATGCCGGACGCAGCATCCCCAGCAACAGACTGACCGAACGCAAGACCGGGGTGGCCTTCCCCTCGCCCTTCGCCTTCAAGCGCCACGGCCAAAGTGGCCTTGAGATCAGTGAGTTGTTCAGCAAGACCGCGGCCTTTGCCGATGACTTGGCGCTGATCCGCTCCATGCAGGCGCAAGTTCCCAATCACGAGCCCTCGCTGATGCTGATGAACTGCGGCGACAGCATCGCGCCGCGGCCATGCCTGGGCTCTTGGCTGCTCTACGGCTTGGGCAGTGAAAACGAAAACCTCCCCGGCTTCCTGGCCATGTGCCCTGGCGGTCTGCCGGTGAAGGGCGCGGAAAACTGGCAGAGCGGTTTCCTCCCAGGGGCCCTGCAGGGCACCCACCTGGACAGCAAACACCGTGAGCTTGAAAAACTCATGGAGAACATCCGCGATCCGCGCGAGGACCGCGCCGCGCAGCGCCGTCAACTCGACCTGCTGACTGCGTTGAACGCAGAACACGCCAGGGCGCGCATCAACCCTGCGCTGGAGGCCCGCATCCAGTCCTTTGAGTTGGCCTACCGCATGCAGGATCAGGCCGCAGAGGCCTTTGATCTCTCCAAGGAGTCCCCGCAGATGTTGCAACGCTACGGCGACACGGTGCACGGTCGCCAAACCCTGATGGCCAGGCGCCTGATTGAGCGCGGCGTGCGCATGGTTCAACTCTGGCATGGCGCTGGCCAACCCTGGGACAATCATGCCAAGCTCGAGGAAAATCACCGCAAGCTTGCCGCGGAGATTGATCAGCCCATTGCCGCCCTTCTTGGAGATCTCAAGGCCCGCGGCCTGCTTGAGGAAACCCTGGTGATCTGGGGCGGCGAGTTTGGCCGCACACCCACCGTGGAACTCAGCGGCAACAAGGCCACCCTTGGCCGTGATCACAACCATTACGGCTTCACGGTGTGGATGGCAGGTGGCGGTGTGCGGGGCGGCACTGTCCATGGCAGCACGGATGAATTTGGCTTTGCCGCAGAACAGGATCCGGTGAGTGTGCACGATCTGCACGCCACCATTCTGCACCTCATGGGCCTGGATCACGAAAGGCTCACCTTCCGCCACAGTGGGCGGGATTTCCGCCTCACTGATGTGCATGGCCGGGTGCTCTCAGACCTGCTGGCCTGATCAAGCCGGCACCCACTCCACGCGCAGAAGCTCAAAGCCGGTGCCCTGCCAGGCCTTGCCTTGGGCAGAGGCAACGCGCTTGGCCTGGAACTGCGAGCAGACCCCAAGCTGATCCAAGTCCTTCCAGTCCTGCAGTGCGCCTTGTTCATCGCTGAAGTCTGAGGCGGCCAAGTCAAGACTTTCCACCTCGGCGCCTCCCTTCAACAGGCGGCTGCAGACGAAGGTGCGCCGCTGCCCACGGTAATTGCGCCACTCGTTTTGTTGCAGCACCACACTGATCTCGTTGGGCTTCTGCAGCCGCAGGGTGAGGCGCAAGCGCGCTGCCGCAGGCGCCTTCCAGAGCGGATCGGTGACCTTGCGGGTCCAGAGCTGGCGCAGAGAAACATGCCCGGCATTGATCTCATACCAATCGCGCTGTCCATGCGCAAAATCCTCAATCAAAAGACTGGGCTTGAGCCTGAGCTCAGGCCCTGCTGCCGCAAGCTCTGCCTTGCTGGCATGATGGAGTTGGCTGCTGAGACAAACCTCGCGCACGGGCTGCCCATGACCGGGTATGGCTGACATGTCCAAGGCCTGCGGCAGCTGATGATACACATTGGCAAACACATGCAGATCGCGCTCCAGATTGTGCAGCGGCAAACTGGCCTTAAACACGACGCCCTCGCGCTGCACCTCGCCACTGCGCCAAAACCTTGCCCGTGGATCGGCATCCACGCTGTAAAAAATCTCACAACGACTCACCGGCCAGTCAGAGGGCGCGGCCCTGACCTCGAACTCAACCTGCGCCTGATCGCCGCGAAGACGCAGGGTTGATTGCGGGGTTGCCGGCAGAGCAGGACCGCCCTTGAGGTGCTGGTCAAACCAAAGCGGCATGCTCACTGCCACCTCGGGGCTGAGACGATGATTGAGATGCGGAGTCCAACTCTGCTGCGTTGGCGCCGGGATCAAGGCCTGGGTGCGATACACATCGTCCATCCAGCCGTGGAAATCATTGGTGGCGCTGCGATGCAGCACGGGACAACGAATCAGCGGGGCCATGGCTTCAAAACTCAGGCAGCGTTGATAGAGCTGCACACTGCCGCGCACCTGCGACTGAGCCGGGGCCTTTTGGCCATCAAACTCATGAGACAACCAGCGCCAACCCTGCCCTCCCACAGCAGGCACCGCCGCCTTGACCCGATCATCCACGGCGATGGTGGACATGGTGAGATTGCCACCCATGGAATACCCATGCACACCAAGCCTTGACGCATCAACCTCCTCCTGTTGCTCCAAGAAAGTCAGGCCGCGGCGGCAACCCAGAGTCAGCAGATACCAGTTGTCGTTTTGGGGATGCTCACGATCCTCGTGAAGTTGGCCGGGACCAGGTTGCAGATTGTCGTAGTGACCGGCATTGAGTTGAGTGGGGTCAACGGCGCCCCAGTCGGTATTGGGCTCGCCGGGTTGAGCGCCATCGCAGGAGTTAAACGGCGCCTTGCCATTGCCACTGCCGCCCCAATTCAAGGACAACACGGCGTATCCTCGCAGGGCCAGAAGCCTCACCTCGGCGATGGATGCCCGCTGACCGCCACCATGGACATGCATGACGCCAGGCCTCTTGCCGACATCCTTGGGGTGAAACCCGTAGAGCGCTGCCATCCAAGCCTCCCGTCCCTTGAAGCTGCCAATGAAGAAACGCAGCAACTGCAGGGTGATCCCGCCCTCCTGCCACTGCCGAATCCTCTGCGTGCGCAGCGCATCGCGGCGCGGGTCAAACCCTCGCCAGAGTTCCTGCACGGATTGCGGCAGCGCGGCATCAGGCTGCGCGCCCATCAGGCCACCGGCAAGCAAGGCCCCCTGCTTGAGGGTGAAACGACGGGTGCGGAGAGAGGGTTTGTCAGACATGAAGAAAACAGGGGGATGGAATTACTTGAGGCGCTGCAACAACTCGAGGGCCTTGGCCTCGAAGCCTGCCTGCCACTCTGGGCTGACAAGCACATCGCAGTCTTCCTGCGCGTATCCACGGTTGAGTCGTTGCTCGCGCGTGGCCGTGTAATAGAGGTACCCATTGGTGTAGCCACTGACATGGGCGTGGGCATCGCCGAATTGCTTCTTGATGTTCAGGCCCACCTGCACGGTGACCTCGCCGGGAAAGGACACCCACTTGAAGTCACCCACACCAAGGGCGCAGACCTCGGCGCGCAGAGCTTGAGAGGCGGCCTGTTGCGTCAGCGCCCGATTCTTCTCCAGCAAGGCAAGATTGGAGCCCAGGCGCGTCAACTGCTCCATCGTCTCGAGATTTTTGAGATAGGCTTCCACCTGGACGCGATTGTCGAGATCGAAGCCCTTGAAGGCCTGCGGTTGATCCATGTAACCCTGCGCGTAGTGCGAGGGCATGTCTGGAAAGAGGCGCTGGGAGAGCAGCAGCGGCAGGAAACTCTTGAAATTGATGTTGGTGGGCCGCAATGCCTTGAGCAATCGTTGTTGCTCAAGCTTGAGGGCCGCAATCCGTTGATCGTAGTCCCCTGCCCTTGGCACCTCGATGATCTCGCGCTGGCTGCGCAACCTGCCTGCCGGGGAGGTTTTGATTTGCCTCAGGGCCCCAAGCACCGAGGCGGCCAATTGGAGCCCCAGCGGTTTGGCGTCTGCAGGACGGCTGACCTCCTTGTAGTGCCTTGGATTGATGTCGCCGCCACAGCCCTGCAGGAACAAGGCGGTGGCGCCAGTGGCCTTCTCGATCGCAGCTGAGGCAAAGCCAGGATAGTCTGCGCTGTTGCCCTTGCTCGGCGGATTCATGATGGGGTGGCAGGCAAAGTGATAGACCACGGCCACAGGCCGCCCCTGAAGGTCGTCGAGACGCAGGATGCCGATCTGGGGATCAATTGGCCCGGTGGCCTTGACCTGCTGGTCCCAGGGCATGGAGTAGGCGCGGCGCATGTCGGCCTGGGTACCGTCCTGAAGCCACATGCGGCGATTCTCGCTGATGCCCTCCTCCCGTCCGTTGCCACTGCCGGCCTGAACCTCCACCAAGGATGAAGCCGCCTGACGAACCGCAGCCACCACCAACTGCTGCACATCACCGCGCACCACGCCATGACAATGACTGGCATTGACCAAGACGCGCTCAGGCTCGATGCCAGGGTTGACGGCAAGCTCACGCCGCAGACCCTCCAGAAAGCCATCGCCGATTCGTCCGATCCCGCCAATGGCCACCACATCCATGGTGATCAGCGCCACTCGACGCCCTTCCTGCTCAAGCAGAAGCACCTTGGCAAAACAAGGGTCATTGACCGGAATGCTGCGGTCGGTGATGTCCGCACTGGCCACCCCGGCACGAAGCATGGCCGCATGAAGGGACAAGGAGGGCAGCAACCCGAGGGCAAGCCAAAGAATGAGGCGCATTCCATAAGGACGCATCAAAGACCTGAGATGTTGTCGTCGAGGCGTGATTTTGCGCCCAAAAGCCAAGCGACCTTGGGATCGCCCAAGAAGTTGTTTGCCCCGCGCCCCATTTCCGGCCCATACTGTCCCCATGTTTACCGCCTCTTCCTCCCCCTCTCCACAGGAGGTCTTTGACAAGGCCAGACGGGGCCTGGGCATGATGCTGCTGGCCCTTGCCCTGGGCAGTGTGGTCTCCGCCTTCTACCAAGTGCCCATCAACTCTGAGGCCATCGTGCAGCGCTTTGGGCGCTTTGTGGAAATCACCCAACCCGGCCTGCACTTCAAGCTGCCCTGGGGCATTGACCAGGTGACTCTGGTGGAGACCAAGCGCCAGTTGAAGCTGGAGTTTGGTTATGCCACGCGCGGCGCCACCAACCCGCACCAGTACGCCTACGACACCAACGAGATGGAGGCCGAGCGCAACATGGTCACCGGCGACCTCAATGCGGCGGTGGTCGAGTGGGTGGTGCAGTTTCACATCTCCGACCCCAAGGCCTACGCCTTTGAGTTCGTTGACCCTCAAGCCACCCTGCGCGACATTTCTGAGTCCGTGATGCGCGAGGTCGTCGGTGACCGCACCATTGACGAGGTGCTCACCGTGGGCCGTCAGGAAATGGAGGTGAGGGCCCTGGAGCGCCTGCAAACCATCGCCTCCACCTTGGGCATGGGCATCCACATTGATCAAATCCAACTTGGCAATGTCAACCCACCCTCCGAGGTCAAGGACAGCTTTGATGAGGTCAACCGCGCGCAGCAACAACGCGAGGCCTCAATCAATCAGGCCAGCGGCGAATACAACCGCGTGATCCCCGAGGCCAAGGGCAAGGCCGAGCAAAGCATCAGCCAGGCTGAGGGCTATGCCACGGAGCGCGTCAATCGCGCGCAGGGCGAGGTCTCCCGCTTCAACGCCATCCTCACCGAGTACGAGAAGGCGCCGGAGGTCACCCGCACGCGCATCTACATTGAAACCCTCAGCGAAGTGCTGCCACAGATTCCAGGCAAAGTGATTGTTGACGATTCACTGCCTCAATTCCTCCCGCTCATGCAACTGCGCCAGCCCGCGCCGGCAGCACGCAGCGCCCCAGCTTCCAACTCAGGCAGCAGCACCGGCAGCATCAACCGCGCCCCAACCTCCTCCAACACACGCCGATGAAATCCCTCAAGCTCAA
Organism: Prosthecobacter sp.; assembly: GCA_030833205.1. Lineage (GTDB taxonomy): Bacteria > Verrucomicrobiota > Verrucomicrobiia > Verrucomicrobiales > Verrucomicrobiaceae > Prosthecobacter. The sequence continues at coordinate 2,452 of JAURHS010000043.1, read as the reverse complement.
TGCCCTGCTCTTTGCGGGCGCCATCCTGGTCTGGGTCCTCTCCTCCGCGCTCTACAGCGTCAGCGAAACCGAGCAGGTGCTGGTCACCCAATTTGGAAAGGCGGTTGGCGAAGTGGTCAAGGACGCCGGCCTGCACCTCAAAACCCCCTGGGTCCAACATGTCAACCGCTTCGAGAAGCGGGTCTTGGAGTGGGATGGCGCGCCCGTGAGCATGCCGACCCGCGACAAGGTTTACATCGTGGTGGACAGCTTCGCACGCTGGCGCATCACCGATGCCCGAGCCTTCTTCGAGAACCTGCGTGATGAGCGCGGTGCGGACTCCCGCCTCACCGACATCCTTGGCAGCGAGACCCGCAATGTGATTGCCCGCCACGATTTCATCGAGGCCATCCGCAGCACCAAGGAGCGCAAGGCGGCACGCGAGGCCACCTCAACGGGAACCAATCTGGCGGACAGCCGGATCGGAACCCTGCCGCCCATTCTTCGCGGTCGCAGTGAATTGGAGCGCGAGATTTTTGGCAATGCCGCCCCCAAGGTGAAGCAGTTTGGCATTGAACTGATGGACCTGCGCTTCAAGCGCATCAACTACACCCCGGCCGTAAGCCAGACCATTTACCAGCGCATGACCAGTGAGCGCACGCAGATTGCCGAGCGTTTCCGCAGTGAGGGCGCCGGTGAGGCCGCGAAGATTTTGGGCCAGCGCGAACGGGACCTCAAGGAGATTGAGTCGGAGGCCTACCGCAAGGCCCAGGAGATTCAGGGCAAGGCCGATGCCGAGGCCAGTGCCATCTATGCCGGCGGGTACAACAAAAGCCCCAAGGCGGTGGAGTTGTTTGAATTCCTGCGCAGCATGGATGCCTACCGCGTCGTCCTTGGCGCCGACAGCAGCCTGATCCTAAGCACGCAAAGTGACTTCCTGCGCTTCCTGAAAAGCGCCAGTGGTGAAAGCAAGACGGCAATGCCCGCGCCAAGCCCGCTTGGAGGCGCTGCCGCCCTGCCCTCGCTGCTGGATCTGCTGCAGAAAAAGCCCTGAGCCCCTAGGCGGACTTCAGGACCTCACGCAGCAACTCAATGCAGCGGCGGTTTTGGTCCATGGTTCCGATGCTGATGCGCACCCACTCAGGCAACTTGTAGGCGGCCATCGCGCGCACAATCACGCCGCGGTCCATCATCTGTTTGAAGACGGCGTTGCCGTCGCCCACCTTGACCAACACAAAGTTGGCAAAGCTGGGGACAAACTCCAGCCCCATCGCCGCAAACTGCGCCTGCAGATAATCGCGACCCTCGTCGGTGATGCGCTTGGTGAGGTCCTGATGCTGCTGATCCTCCAAGGCCGCCAGCGCGCCGGCCTGGGCGATGCTGTTGACATTGAAGGGCTGGCGTGTGCGCTGCAGAATGTCAATCAACTCGGGCCGGGCGATGCCGTAGCCAACGCGGGTGCCCGCCAATCCCTGAATCTTGGAGAAGGTGCGCAAAATGACGACATTGCGGCCTTCGCGGACATAGCGCAGAGTGTCCGGGGGATTGTCGAGGAACTCATGGTAGGCCTCATCGAAAACCACCACGACATGCTCGGGCACGCGCTGCATGAAGCGCTCGATCTGCTCGGCGCTGACCATGGTGCCGGTGGGATTGTTGGGGTTGGCAATGAAGATCTCGCGGGTGCGCGGCGTGATGGCATCGGCCATCGCATCGAGGTCGTGGACAAACCCAGGATCTGGCACTTCCACGGTCACGGCACCAAAGACCTTGGCCATGAGTTTGTAGACCACAAAGGCGTGCTCAGCGGTGATGATTTCATCGCCGGGCTTGAGGAAGGCGTGGCCGATGAATTCAATGATCTCATTGCTGCCGCAGCCCATGATGAGGTGCTGCATGGAGAGGTCGAACTTCGCCGCCAAGGCCTGACGCAACTTCCAGCTGGCGCCATCGGGATAGATGTGGACCTCGGCAGCCGCCTGCTTCATCGCCTCAATGGCCAGAGGCGAGGGACCAAGGGGGTTCTCATTGCTGGCCAGCTTGATGATGCTGGCGGGGTCAAGGCCCCGTTCGCGGGCGACATCCTCGATGGGCTTGCCGGGTTCGTAAACAACGAGGTCGCGGAGCTGGGGGTTGGCGATGTTCCAGACAGACATGGGTGGCTCCCTATGCAGGAGACTGGGGGCCCGCGCAAGTGCGTCTCATCTGGAAGCTTGCCAGTTGCCCACGATCCGGGCAGTATGCGCCGTTTCCATGCCTTCCCTGCAACTGACCTGCCCGCACTGCGAGACCCTGGTGCCCATTCAGGTCACCGCCGTGACCCGGTCCAGGCATTGCCCGAGTTGCCAGCGCCAACTGCTTTTGCAGGTCAACAGCCGGGGCGGGCTGGTGCGACTCAAGGCTCATCTTCTCGGCTTGGCCCAGGGACTGGTGCCACAGGACCCCCTGCCGGAGCCAGTGGCAGTCGAGCAGC
>JAURHS010000047.1 GCA_030833205.1 Prosthecobacter sp. | reverse complement strand
CTGCTTTCGGAAATGCTGCGGCGCCCGACCAAAATGGCCTGAGTCTTGTCCACGGCCAAGCCTGACCCAGACCCCGCCCGAGCTCAAGCACTTCATCGCCCTTGCCATGTCCCCCGAGCCAGGCTGATACTGACCCTCAAGCCCTGTCATGCCTCCCGCCTCCGTCCTGAACATCCTGCAGCGATTGCAGCAGGCCGGGCATGAGGCACTGCTGGCCGGTGGCTGCGTGCGCGATCATCTCATGGGCCGCCAGCCCAAGGATTACGATGTGGCCACCAGTGCCAAACCCGATGAGGTGCAGCGCCTGTTTCGCGGGGCACGCGCCGTGGGCGAACATTTCGGCGTGATTGTGGTGCCGGCGCCGGCACAGAACCAAGAGGGCGGACAGGATTGGATTGAAGTGGCCACCTTTCGCTGCGACGGCCCCTACCTCGACGGTCGCCACCCTCAGGAAGTCAGCTTCAGCGACGCAAAACACGACGCCCAGCGCCGCGACTTCACCGTCAACGGCCTGTTTTGGGATCCGCTGCGCGATGAGATCATTGACCATGTGGAGGGCCGCGCAGACCTGCACCAAGGCCTGCTGCGTGCCATCGGCGAGGCCAGCCAGCGCTTCGCTGAGGACAAGCTGCGATTGCTGCGGGCCCTGCGCTTCGCCACCACGCTGGGCTTTCGCATCGAGCAGAAAACCTGGCAGGCCCTTGTCGCCCATGCCGCAGAAATCTCCTGCGTCAGCGCCGAGCGCATTCGCGATGAACTCTGCCGCCTGCTTACCCACCCCAATCGCCTGCGGGGCTTTGACCTGTTGTGTGAAAGTGGCCTGATGCAGGCCGTCCTCCCCGAGATCATGGCCCTGCGCGGCGTGGAGCAACCTCCACAGTGGCATCCCGAGGGCGATGTGTTTGTCCACACCCGCCTGATGCTTGGAGCGCTGCAGCCGGAGGCTCACCTGCCCTTGATTTTGGCTGTGCTCCTGCACGACATCGCCAAGCCAGCCACCTTCAGCCGCGACGAAGACGGGCGCATTCGCTTCCATGGTCACGACAAACTTGGCGCCCAAATGGCAGCAGAGATCCTGCGGCGCTTGCGCTTTGACAACGAGACCATCACGCAGGTCTGCGCCATGGTGGAGGCGCACATGATCTTCAAGGATGTGCAGAAGATGCGTCAAAGCACGCTGCGCCGCTTCATGGCCCGCGAAACTCACGCCATGGAACTTGAACTGCACCGCGTGGATTGCCTCTGCTCCAACGGCCTTTTGGACAACCACCGTTTTCTGCTCGCCAAAGCAGAGGAGTTCGCGCACCAACCCCTACTTCCCGCCCCATGGCTCAATGGCCGCGACCTGATGGCCCTGGGCCATCAGCCCGGCCCGATGCTCGGCGCGCTGCTGCGGCGGCTTCACGATGCCCAACTCGAGGGCCTGATTGAAAACCGGGAGCAGGCCATTGAATGGCTCAACAAACAGCCGCAGTCCGACTGAATTTGGCTTCGGCCGCGAACCACATCAGCGACGCCACTGATACACCCAACGCTCGGCCAAGGCTTTGCCCTGCTTGTCGAGAAGATCGCAGTCCAGTTCCAGAAGGCTGGTAGAAGCGGGAATGTCCAAGCGAAAGAATGCACGCCAAGCTCCATCCTGTTGCCGAGTGGCCCGGGCATCCAGCACCTTGGCCTCACCGGCATTGACTCGCACCACCACCTTGGGCAAGCCATCGTCAAGCCTCGCCGCTTCGACCTCCTGTTTGGTATAGTCGAGCACAATGAGATGATCATCGCTGTCCATCACAAAACCGCGACGCGTGGCAGCCACCCTGGCCAAGCCGCGCGGTTCATGTCCGTCGAGCCACAACAAATCGTACTCCACGCGCAAAGGCTCACGCGGTGAGCTTGGCAACAAGGCCGGACGCCACATGGCCACCACATTGTCCCAGGTCTCCTCGCCGGTGGACAACTCCACCAACACCACGCTGCCCTTCTCAAAACCAAGCCGCGGCTTGACCCACACGGAGGGACGGCGGTGGTATCCCGCCTCAAGGTCTTGATAATGGTCGAGGTCCCTGTCGCGCTGTGCCAAACCAAAGCCACTGAGACCATCGGCTTGAAAGCTGCTCAAGCGCATCTCACGCCCCACATCCAGCGGACGCCACAAGCTGGGGCCGGACTTCAACTCGATCTGCAGACCATCGCTGTCGTGCACTTCAGGGCGGAAGTCATAGGGCTTGGGGTGGGAATTCTCGCCATACCAAAACATGCTTGAAAAGGCCGCCACACCGAGCATTTCCACGGGCTTGCGCAAATACAGCGAGGCCTTGACCCGCGTGCTGGTGGTGCGGCCAGGCTGCACCTCAAAGGCGTAAGCGCCCGTAACGCTTGGCCCATTGAGAAGGGCCAACAACTCCATGGATGTTGCGCCCGCCACAGGGCGCCTGATCCAGAAGTGGGTGAAGTCTGGAAACTCCTCAGGCTTGCCACCCAGCGTGTTGACCGCCACGCCGCGGGCGCTGATCCCGTAGCCCAACTCCATGGTCACAGCCCGGAAATAGCTGGCCCCCATGAACACCATGAATTCAAAGGGCCGCTTGGCCAAATCATCCGGGGCCAGCAAACGCAGGCCGGCATAGCCTTCCGGTGCCTTGAAGGAGGAGGGCAATTTGAGTTGGCCATAATCAAAAAGCTTCTGCTCAAAGGGCTGAGCCCGGGGACCGTCCTCACCGAGACTCCAGAAGCGCACCGGTTTCTGAAACATCCAGCCTGGATGAAAAAACTCCACCCGGAACCCCGGTCCCTGATCGGCAAAGAGGGCAAGCTCGCGACGGAAGCGGATCTGCCGATGGCCGTCGTACTTCAACTCCTTGAAGAAGGGATCCAGGTCCTGAGACGGCGCTTGATACTCCCTGAGAGCCAAGTCCGCAGCAAGATCCTCCAGGGAGGCAAAGTCGGTGACCTTCGAAGGCTCGATGGCATGCAGAGAGGCGCAGGCAAGCAGTAAGGAGGCGGGCAGTGCAGCCCTGCCCACAGTCTTCAAGACGAGATCAACAACAGGACACATGAGAGCAACAGCGGCGCAATCATGCCCCATCCCGCCAGCCGCGCAACCCTGCCCATTGACTTCTCGCGGGAAATCTTCAAGAAGTGCCCACTCATGCAACTGCGCTCTTTTCAGGGTCTTGTGCCCACCCCCAAGCTGGTCTCTCAAGTGGCTGCCGTCCCCTACGATGTGGTCAACCGCGAAGAAGCCCATGCGCTGGCCAAGGACGAACCCCTCAACCTGCTTCATGTTGACCGCGCTGAGATTGATCTCCCCACCGAGGTGGACCCCTACAGCCCAGCGGTGTACGAACAAGCCCAGCGCCAGTTTGCCCATCTGCAGGCCCAGGGGGTGCTGATCCGCGAGTCCAGCCCCGCGCTCTACCTTTACCGTCAAAGCATCGGCGGTCATTCCCAGACCGGCATCGTCGGGGTCTGCCACACCGACGACTACCAAAACGACATCATCAAAAAACACGAGAAAACCCGCCAGGACAAGGAGGATGACCGCACCCGCCTGGTGGATGCCCTCAGTGCCAATACCGGCCCGATCTTTTTGACCTACCGCCACCAGCAGGCCATTGACGAGATCGTCTCCCGCGCCCAGCAAGAGGCCGCACAACATGACTTCACCGCCGCAGACGGCGTGCGCCACGAGAGCTGGAAGCTGCCTGCTGAGGCATGCGCCGCACTCGAAGCTCTCTTTGCCAAGGAGGTTCCTGTCTCCTACATTGCCGATGGCCACCACCGCGCCGCCAGCGCCCAACGCGTGAGTCAACTGCGCCGCAGCCGCAACCCCAACCATCGAGGCAACGAGGATTACAATTGGTTTCTCTGCGTCCTTTTCCCCGGCAACCAACTCAACATCCTTCCGTACAACCGCGTGGTGCGCGATCTTCAAGGCCTCAGCCAGGAAGCCTTCCTGGCAAAGGTCGCTGGCATTTTTGACCTCAAGCCCTGCACGGCCAAGACTCCAGCCGGACCAGGCCAAGTCTGCATGTACCTGGGCGGGCAATGGCACCTGTTGAGCTGGAAGCCCGACCCACAGGCCAGCCCGATCGGGCGACTGGATGTCAGCGTGCTGCAGGACCGATTGCTGGCTCCTCTCCTTGGGATTGACGACCCGCGCACCAGCAAGCGGATTGATTTCATCGGCGGGATTCGTGGCACCGCGGAGCTGGAGCGTCTGGTGGACGGCGGCCAACATGCAGTGGCCTTCTCCATGCACCCTGTCAGCGTGGAGCAGCTCATGGACATCGCCGACGCTGGCCAAATCATGCCCCCCAAGAGCACTTGGTTTGAGCCCAAGCTGCGCTCAGGCTTGTTCATCCACACTTTTTGAGCATGGCCTTCAGCTCGGCCTGCACGCGCTGACGAAGTTGCACAGGTCCCAGGACCTCCACCTTGCTGCCCCAGCTCAGCACCCAGCGGGTGAGCTCCTCGAGCCCGCCCAGCCAGGCCTCAAACAGGAGCTCGCTTCCGTCCTCCTTGAGCAGGCTTAGCTTCTGGCTGCTGTGCCACTGACGCTCCGCGACGAAGCGCGCCGCGTAATCATGGAAACGCAGCCTCACATGATGAGCCCTGTCCCCTTCCCCGTAACTCCAGACTCCAAAACCAGCCCCAAAGTATTGGCGGGCATCAAAACCAGTCTCGCGCTCAAAGCGCTTGGAGAGCACCTTGAGCTGCTCGATGCGTTGCAAGGCAAAGGTGCGCATGGCCTTGCGCCCCTGATCCCAACCCACCAGGTACCAGCCATGGTCCACCTGCCCGACATGGTGCGGGCGCACCTGCCTCAGCGCTGCCTCGCGCTCATTGGGTTTGCGGTACAGAAAGCTCACCTCGCGCCGTTTTTGCACCGCCTCCATCAAATCGGAAAACAATGTCACATCGGCCGCCACCGCCCCTGCTGCCTTGACCGAGAAGGCCTCATCAAAGTCCTCCCAGGAAACAGAAAGCTCGCCTGAGCAGGACTGAGCAATGCGCCGAAAACTCTCGCTGAGGACCTTTTGCAGTTTGGTGCCGCGCATCGGTTCGAGGGCCTGCCTGGCCAGGAACAAGGCCACCAGTTCGTGCCGGCTCAAGCGCATGCTGGGAAAATCACTGACCTCTTCACTGTAAAAATAACCATGCCGCACGGGATCGTACTCCAGGGGCATGTTGAGCTGGTCGCGCATGAAGCAGATGTCGCGCTGAATGGTCTTGGCCGTGACCTCAATCTCGCGGGCAAGCGTGCTGCAATTCGGCCTGCGGCCCTGCCGAATCAAACGATGAATCTCAGACACCCGCCACATCGCAGGCCGGCTTGCCCCCTGACGTGTGGGGACCACGCGACCCGACTTGCCCTTTGCGCCTTTGCGATCTGTGCTCATGGGATGGGATGCTAAACCTCAAATCATGTTCTGTCACGGCTTGCCATCAGGCTGGGGGTCGGCTTGACTGAGGCATGGGTTTCTATTTTCGAAAATCCGTCAAGGCTGGCCCCTTCAGGATCAACTTCAGCAAAAGCGGAGTGGGGCTGTCCGTCGGTGCCAGAGGTGCACGCGTTGGGGTTGATTCCCGTGGCCGCCAGTTCACCCAGATCAGCCTGCCGGGCACCGGCCTTGGGTATCGCAAAACCGGATGTGCGGCAGCGCTTATCCCCCTCATTCTTCTCCTGCTCTGGGAGGCCCTGTCATGACCCTGCTCTGGCAGCGCAGCCTGCGCACCCCAAACTCCGAGCGATTCATCGCCAACAACTCAGGCAGAGAAGCCGCAGTCATTGACCTGCACTATCTTGGCGATGGGACCGTCGCCGGCACCGTGATACTGCTGGAGGGCGGAGGGATCGCTCCTGAGCAAATTCCTGAGTTCCTGCAAAGACTTGATGATGAACTGCTGCCCGGCGTTGACCTGGGCAGTGGCAACCTGCAGTTCAGCGTGGTGCAGGGCAGATTCCTGGGAAACTTTCAGGCCGATGGCGCGCCCTCTGAAACCGCTGACTGATCCGCCTTCCCCAAAGAAAAAAGTTCATCAGAACAGGGGTCACCCAAGGAATGTCCCACCCCCTGTGGGACAAGGGACACATGAACTCCCCATCAACCTCGCGCCCCGGCATCACCCCACTGACCAGCCGCCCCTTTGAAGCCTATGGCATGGGCGCCGCGGCAGCCTGGATCGGTCATCTGCCCCTACTCTCCCTCTTGCTTGGCCTCGCAGCACTGGCTTGCCTTTCGTTGCCTTCCCGCCCGAGCTCCCCGAACACGCAACCTCAGTCCTGAGACCAACGAGCTCAGGCAAAGAGCTCAGACACCACCCGCCCGCCCTGCAGGCCAGTCAGACGGATGCGCCTTCCGCCACTGACCACCGCAAGGTTGTCGTGATCCAAGCCCAAGGCATGCAGAACCGTGGCGTGCAGATCGCGGAAATGCACAGGGCTTTCCACCACGGTGCTGCCATCCACCTCGGTGCGGCCATGAACATGGCCCCGCTTCACGCCGCCGCCAGCAAGCCAGAAGGTGAAGGCCCGGTGCTGATGGCCGGTCTGGTCCTTGTCCTGTCCCGGCACCAGACCGGGACGACCAAATTCCCCGCCCCAAATCACCAGTGTCTCCTCCAGCAGTCCGCGCTGCTCCAAGTCATCGAGCAGGGCCGCAATGGGAGCGTCGGTGGTGGCGCAGTTGGCGGTGAGGTCGCGTCGGTGGTCGGTGTGTTGGTCCCAACTGCCATGAGTGATTTCGATGAAACGAACACCGGCTTCACAAAAGCGCCTTGCCAGCAGGCACTGCCGTCCAAAATCCGAACCCTTGCAGGTGCCCACGCTGTGATTGACCCCAACGCGGTAGCGCTCAAGCGTGGCCGCTGACTCATCACGCAAATCCAGCAACTGCGGGGCCACGCTCTGCATGCGGAAGCCAAGCTCGAGAGTCTGGATCACGCCCTCAAGCTGCGGGTCATCCTGCCTGCCCGCCCGAAGATGCTCGCGGTTGATCACCTGCAACAGATCCAACTGACGCCGACGCAGGTGCGCGGGCAAAGGATTGCCACTGACATGCGCCAGTGTGGCCTTGCTCATGTCCTCGCCATTGATGCCGATGGGCGTGCCGGCAAACACCGAAGGCAACTGCATCGAGGCATACTCCGAGGGCTTGGCCGTGTTGAAGCTGATGAAGCCGGGCAGATTCTGATTCTCAGTCCCCAGCCCATAGGCCACCCAGGAGCCGAAGCTCGGACAGGGCCGCAGCCGATCACCGGTGTGCAACTGCAGCATGGACTGCGCATGAATGCTGGTGTCAGCCGTCATGCTGTGAATCACACAGAGCTTGTCGGCGTGGCGCGCCAGATTGGGCAGAAGATCGGAGACCCACAGACCGCTGCGTCCGCGCTGCTTGAAGCTGGCCACGGATCCGGCATGAGGCTTCTTTCCCACCTGCGGCTTGTACTCGAAGGTGTCCACCTGCGCCGGACCGCCGGCCATATTGAGAAAGATCACCCGGCTGGCGCGAGCGCGCTGCCGCGGCGGTCGCTGCATCAAGGTGGGCGCGGTCTGCAGCGCATCGGTCGTCTGGGCCATCAGCTGTGCCAGGGCCAGATAACCCATGCCGCAGGAAGCACTGCGCAGCATGTCACGACGGCTTGAAACGGCATTCATCGGTGTAGTCATACGCAGGCTCTTCAGTCCAAATATCGCCAGGGCGATGAGATCAGCAGGACCTGACAAAGAGCCGCCCAGGCATCCGCGCCTTGAGAGCCTTGAGCGCTTGAGAGGCCAGCCTGCGCTTCGGTGAGAAAGTCGAGACACTGATCTTGTTCATCGGCGGCGGGCTGCCGCCCGAGCACCTCCGCAAAGAGCCAACGCACCCTGCCCGCCGGATCCTCGGGGCGTTGCTGCATCAGCCTCGCCAGTTTTCTGGACTGCTCGAGCACGAACTCATGATTGAACAAATAGAGCGCCTGCGCGGCCTGCACGCTTTCCTCGCGCGGCCCAGCCACCGCCGCCGCATCCGGCAATCCAAACACGCTCAGGGATTGCGGCATAGACTGGCGCAACATCAGCAGATAGACACTGCGTTGAGCCGAGGGCTGATGCAGCGAAGGCAACTCATTGATCAGCACATCGCGCTGGGCAATCAGCGACCCCTGCGGCCAACACAGGTCCAAATCGCCACTGACCTGCAGCATGGAATCCCGCAACTGCTCGGCGTCCAGCGGGCGCCGAGCATGATGCGCCAGCCAGGTCGCGTCGCTGCCACGGGCCTCCAACTGGTAGGTCCGGCTCAGCACAATGCGACGAATCAGAGCCTTGAGAGACCAGCCACTGCGCATGAATTCCACCGCGAGATGATCCAGCAACTGCGGATGAGTGGGGGGCTCGCCAAGGTGGCCAAAATCATTGACCGAGCGCACCAACCCCTGGCCAAAGAGGCGTTGCCAGACCCGATTGACCATCACTCGGGCCGTGAGCGGGTGGCGCTCGTCCGTCAACCAAAGGGCCAGTTGCAGACGGCCGCTTTGCCCCGCTGGAATCGGAATTGCCTCGAACCCCCCCAGCGATGCGGGCAACGCCCTGGCCACCGCTGCGCCCAGGCGCTTGCTATCGCCGTCAATGTTGATCCGACAATCCTCAATGCGGGAGGCCTCGCGCACGCCCATGGCCAGCGCTGCCTGTGGCGGATAGACAAACTGCGGCTTGGCAGGCGTGCGCCGCGGCGGGTGAGCCTTGATGATGGACTCAATCTCTTGCCGTGGCGGCAGCACCTTGGCAGCCGCGAGCACATGCAGCGGGGTTTGAGGCGCCGTCAACCCCTGGTGGGCTGCAGCGCCCCACATCGTCTGAGTGCTCTTGAACACGCCGGCAAGCGCGTAGTAGTCGCGAGTGGAAATGGGATCTGCCTTGTGATCGTGACATCGCGCGCAACCCAGACTCATTCCCATGATGCCCGACCCCACCAGCGCCATCTGATCGGCCACCACATCCATCTCGAAATGATCGTTCATGGCCTTGGCGGGCTTGGCACCAAAGGCCAAGACCCCCGTGGCCACCAGCTGCCGATCGCGCTGTGCAGCATCGGCTGCAGGCAGCAAATCCCCGGCGAGCTGTTCCATGACAAAGCGGTCGTAGGGCACATCGGCGTTGAAACTCTCAATGACATAATCGCGGTAGCGCCAGGCATGCGGAAAGCTGGGATTTCGGCTAAGCCCATCATTGCCATTGGACTCGGCGTAGCGCACCACATCCAGCCACAGTCGCCCCCAGCGCTCGCCAAAACGCGGACTGGCCAGCAAGTGATCCACCAGAGACTCAACACTGCCCGTCCAAGGTTGCTGCGGCCCCAGACCAATGAGGTCGTAGAACAGACGACGCTGCAACACCGCCCTTGGCGCATCCGCAACGGGCGTAAGCCCGCGGTGCTCCATGACGGCAAGCGCCAGCTCATCAATCCGACCTCGAGGCCAGGATGGATTCTTCAACTGAGGAGAAGGCGGCGGCTGGGGACGCCGCAATGACCACAGAGGTTTCGTCGCTGGCACTGCTGCCAATGCAGGGCCGACCTGCGTTCTGGGATCAGGCGCACCCATCTCCACCCAACGCGCAAAATCTGCCACCACCTGAGGGGGCAGGCGCTTCTTGGGCGGCATCTCAAGCCCGCCCTCGTAGCGCAGGGCTTGCATCAATAGGCTCTCCTTGGGGTTGCCAGCCAGCAGAACTGGTCCCGACTCGCCGCCGGCGTTGATGCCGGCTGCGCTGTCCAAGCGCAACTTGCCGCCAAGTTTCTTGGACTGCGCACTGTGACACTCCAGACAATTCTTGACCAACACGGGGCGAATGCGGCTCTCGAACCACTCGATTCCCTCAGGGGACTGCGCCGCAGCCAGCGGCCTTGCGCTCAGAATCGCGCCGGCCAGCAAGGCGCCAAGCCGGGCCATTCCCAGGGGGCTGGAAGCATCGAAGGGCACCAGCTTTCAACGCTGTCGGTGAACCCGCTTTTTCGCAGCCAGGGCTGCGGATGAGAACCACTCGGTGCCCCACCTGCACTCAGAACGAACGCGCAACGGCAACCAGGGTAACCCAAGCTCCTGCAAGAAGCCCCCTGCACTCTTCCCACGCCTCCAGACGGCGATGGGCAACGCCGAAGGCTAACGGCGCTGCACACAGGCCACGGCCATTGCCGCCATGCCCTCACCGCGCCCCACAAAGCCCATCTTCTCATTGGTGGTGGCCTTGATGCCCACCTGCTCGGGCTCAATGCCCAAGGCCCGCGCCATCTTCTGCTTCATCGCCGCAGCGTACTTCATGACCTTTGGCGCCTCGGCCACCAGGGAGGCATCCACATTGCCAATCGCATAGCCCTGCTCGGCGGCCAACTCGGCACAGCGCTCGAGAATCTTGAGTGAGGAAATCCCCTCGATACTGGCGTCACTGGGCGGGAAATAAAACCCAATGTCAGGCAGACCCAACGCGCCCAAGACCGCATCGGCCACCGCATGGCAAAGAACATCCGCGTCGCTGTGCCCCTTGAGGCCGCGATCATGCGGCACTTCCACGCCGCCCAAAATCAGTGGCCTTCCCTCAGCAAAGGGGTGCACATCATAACCAATGCCCACGCGAATCATGAGGCACCACTGCACCAAGCCCGCCGCCATGGCCAGCGTAAAATGGAGCAGGCCTCAAGCCGGCGCAGCCTCAAGGCTCCACGAGCATCTCGCCCTTCATGACCAGCCAGTGTCCTGGGAAGGTGCAAATGTAGGGGTAGCGCCCTGGGTTGGCCGGTGCCATGAAGCGCAGCACCTCCCGTTCCCCCTGAGCGATGAGTCCGGTCCTTTGCAAAATCTTGGGTGAGTTGGGCACGAAGCCCTTCTGCATTCCATCAGGCGTCTTGGCCATCTCATTGCCCGCCATGCCAACCTCGTCTGCGGCACCCGGGAGAACCAGGATCCAATTGTGTGGGGTGACATCAGGATTTTCAAAGATCACCTTCACCGGCGAGTTGGCCTTCACCTTGAATTCGCGCACATCGTAAAGCAGGCGCTCGGCAATCGTCTTGATGGTCACGGTTTGCAGCCCGGGCTTGTCGTCAAAGGGATTCGGCGGCTCGGCCTTGCGGCGTTTGGCCATGACCGCAGGTTTGTTTGGCTCACTGTCCTTGAGAAAGGTTACCAGCTTGGGATGGGAGGCAAGCACGGCGGGCTTGTCCTTCCAGTGGCGCTGCAGGGGCTCGCTGTCCAAGGCCGTGCGCAGGGCATAAGTCAGGTGGGTATCCATGGGCTGATCCAACAGCCCCAAGGCAATTTCAAGGGCCTCAGCCGTGCCACGGTAACTGGCGGCGATCGCCGCCTCCAACCGAACCAGCGCGCTGACATCCCCAACCGCGCGGCGAAGCGCGGCGTTGTCACCTTGAGTGCGCAGCATTCTGGCCCAAGCCGCGCGCAGGGCGGCATCCCGCTTGGCCAACGGCTCAAATTCAGCAGCGCTGAGTTGCCCAAGCCAAGCCAACTCCAGGGCATGGGCTCCGTTTTCAGGAGTCACCTTGGGCAGCGGCTGCTTCAAATCGCGCAGAGCCCTCCTTGCGCGGTAGCGGTTGCGATGATCGGGATCCTTGAGCACCTCCATCAACTGCGCGGCATTCATGGCCGCAAGATCCAGCACGGGCTGTGATGGCCTGCCCTTGGCGGCGATGCGCCAGATGCGCCCGCTTTTCTTGTCGCGGCGCGTGTCCCGCAGGGAGTACTGCGCGTGGCCCTTCACCGGGTTGTACCAGTCCACCACATAAATAGCCCCATCCGGCCCCTGCTGAATGTCCACGGGAATAAAGCTCAGATTCTGGCTCTGCAGCACCACTCCCACCTTTTTCTCCTCATAGTGGCTGTCGTGCCGCACCCACTCGTGCAGTTCGATCTCATTGGTGGGCTTGTAGCGCGCCCGCATGAAATGGCGCTTTTGCCGCAATTCCTCGGGCCAGTGTGGACTGCTGAGAAACTCCTGGCCGCAGGTGCCGCTGTAGGCAGGGAAGTAACTTCCTGCGGGCACATGAATCTGCGGATAGGGCGCGTTGAGGGCATGCACCGCCTCGGCAAACACAGGATGACTACCGAGATGAAACCCGAACTCATCAAACACAATGCCCCAGGGGTTGGTGCTGAGGTAGCTGCCAAAGGCCTGCAATCTTCCCTCCGAGGTGCGGTAACGGAAGAAACTGCTCTCTCGCGCGCGCACTGGCCCGAAGGGCGTCTCGACCTGGCTATGGTGAAAGATGCTCTCACGAAAGATCAAATCCCCCTCAGGGCTCCAGGTGAAATCGTGCAGCGCGTGATGACTGTCCTCGGTTCCAAAACCACTGAGGATGCGCTTGGCCTCATCGGCGCGATCATCGCCATCGCGGTCGCGCAACAGCAACAGATGCGGCTGCTCACTGACCCAAACTCCGCCCTGCCCGATCTCGAAGCTCAGCGGAATGGCCAACTTGTCGGCCCAGACCTTGCACTGATCGGCGCGGTGGTCACCATCGCGATCTTCCAGGATCAGCAACCTGTCCTGTGGGGCCTGACCTGGCTCAATCTGCGGGTAGGTGGTGCTGGTGCTCAACCACATCCGGCCCTTGGCATCAAAGCGCATCTGGATGGGTTTGACCATCTCCGGGAAGTCCTCCTCGCTGGCAAAGAGTGTGACTTCAAAGCGCGGGTCCACCACAAAGGCCTCGCGTTCCTTCGTGGCTGGGAGCCACTCGTTGATCGGCCGATCGCCTGTGATGACCGGCAGCGGTTCCAGGCCCTTGAGATCGGGAGCAGCGGCGGCCTTGCCTGCCGCGAGGTCCCAAATCCAGGCCTCGTGACGCTGGGTCAATTCCAGCAGGCGCTTGAGTTCACCAGGAAAATTGACCACGCCATAGGGCTCCATGCGCCCGCCCTTGATGTAGTAATAATTCAGCGGCCGATGATGCTGAAAAAACAACTCCTCCTTTTTTGCGATTGGGGCCAGCAGCGCGGGATCGACCGGCGGCGCGGTCTCCTGCAACAACTGCTCATACAGGCGTTTGGCAAAGGCTTCGTAGCCAGAGGCGTTGAGATGGATGCCGTTGCCCGTGGCGGCTTGCAGATCGGTGAACACATCGGCAAAGCCTATGCCCTGCTGGCGGGCAACCTCCTTCATCGCCTGCGCGTAGGCGGCAATCTGCGCATTGAGATGGGCATGCGGAGCCTGCGCCGGCACTGGACTGACCAAAACAATCAGCGGCGCGTTCCTGCCGTTGTAGTGATGACTGCGCAACTCAATGACAAAGGCCTTGAGCAATTGTGAAAACTCCCCCAACCCCGATTGCCCCTTGAAGGACTCGTTGAAACCAAAGGCCGCAAGAATGACATCAGCGCGGTGCTCGCTGAGGTGATCGTTGAGATCGCCAAAACCCTCGGGGCGTGGCCGCAGAGCCACCTCATCAGCGGACCAAGCCAGGTTGCGAAGCACCAGGCGACGACCCGCGAAGCGCTTTTGCAACAGGGCCTCGAAGTGCCCGTGCTCGCGCATCTGATCAAAGAGGCCATTGCCAACAAGCGCAACCCGGGTGTCAGCAGGCAACTCCAATGGCCATTGGCCTCGCGCGGCACTGGCAATGACCGAGAGGCAGAGAAGGATAAAAAGGCGCATGGGCATGTGGGCCTCATCCCAACCTTGTCCCGCCTGCCTGTCAATGCCTTGCTTTCCGTGGCATGTTGTCGGCCTCAGAGATCAATCTTCAGGCGTGGCGGCGGCGGCAATTGAAGCGGCCCCATGCTGCTTTCCTCGACCGGCACGGCTCGCGCAGCATCACCGCCCTGTGGTGTCACCGGCCTGGCCTTGAGCACAATGCCTTCAGACCCATAGGGGTCTTGGCCAAGCACCACAACATCCTGCACCGCCACAGCATTGACCTTGAGTGCCGCTGCGCCCGCCTGCGCATTGCTGGCAGGGCCGTTGGATGCTGTTTTCATGATGCCGCGGGCAAAGGCCTCAAGGTCGGCAGCAAGACCCTGTCCACTGTGAACCTCGCAGGCTGCAATTTCGCCGACCTGCTCGGGCCGCAGATATTCGAGGCTGAGACCCCGAAGCAAGCCCCGAGAGCCCTGCTCCTCGCGAATGGCCTGCAGGCAGTAGGGGGTGGCACGGCGTCCACTGGCCCGGCAGATCTCAACACGCTCCACATTCTCTGGAGCATGAAACTCACCACCCTGATCGCTCAGGGCCGCAGCCTGCATGATGCGGCTCCAGATCGGCAGGGCCAACCGATTGGAAAAGGCCTGCTCAAAAATGGTTTTCTGACGGTCGAACCCGACCCACACTCCACAGGTCACCGTGGGGGTGTATCCCATGAACCAAAGGTCCTTGAACTCGTGGTGCGTGCCGCTCTTGCCCGCCACAGCGGGCAACTTTAAACCGTATTGCCGGGCAGGTGCTCCAGTGCCCCGCTCCATGACCTCAGTCAGGCAGGTGTGCGTTTGCCATGCTGCGGCCTCATCAAGCGCGCGCTGGGGCTCACCGGCGTCCGCAGCCAGTTGATACACGGGTTGATCCTGAGCGTCGGTGATGCGTTCAATGAGGTGCAGGGTCTTGGGACGCCATCCACCGTTGGCAAAGCAACTGTAGGCCAGGCAAAGTTCATCGAGACGCGCCTCGCTGGCGCCCAGCGAGTCGGCGGCGTTGTCGCGCAGCGGCGACTCAATGCCGGCGCGCGCAATCCACTGCTTGAAATCCGGCTTGAGCTTTCCGCGCTCCAGAATGGACTCCTCTGCCATGCGTACCGTTGCGCAATTGTGGGAATGCACCAAGGCCTCGCGCGCCGTGATCTTTTGCCGCGACCACTTGGGCTGGTCCACCTCCATGCCATACTCTCCGAGGATGCCGGTAAAGCCGCCGATCATCACGCGATCGTTCCCAAGCGGCTCGTCGGCAAGCAGATGCAGGGGTGAAAACTGCCGCTTGGAAAAGGCATGAGCAAAGACCAGCGGTGTGAAGGCAGTACCCACGGGACGCCGGGCATCCAGCGCGCGGTTGTACTGGCTGTCGGCAAAATTGCGGCCTCCCACGAGGGCGAGAATGGAACCAGTGCGATGGTCCATCACCAGGCTGGCTGCCTGCAGATACTCCGGCTTCGGGCGCGGGCTCAGCGGCTCGACAGCGCGGCGTCGGCGCCACTGCTCCAGCACCTGCTCGAACTGAGCGGCGGTCTGATGGGCATATCCAGGGGTCTTCTCAATTTCCGCCAGTTGGCGACTCACCGCCTCTTGGGCCTGCCGCTGCAGTTCGCGATCAATGCTGGTGTAAATCTTGAAGCCTCCCACCGCTGCACGCTCCTCTCCGAGCAGGGCGGCCACCTGCTGACGCACGGCATCGTCCGCATAGCTGAGGCGGGGATTGCCGCTCTGCGGAGCGGTTTGCATGGGCTCCTGCTGAACCCGTTGGGCGCTGGCCTCGTCAAGCAGGCCCTCCTCCACCATGCGCCGCAGCACATGATTGCGCTCCTTGAGTGCGCGCTGGGGATGGCGGGTGGGCTCAATGTTATTTGGGCTTTTGATCAGCCCAGCCAGGGTTGCGGATTCTGCCAGTGAGAGATCCTTGGCCTCCTTGCCAAAGTACCCTAGGGCTGCCGCCTGCACCCCATAAAACTGACGGCCGAAAAAGATCCGGTTGAGGTACAGCTCGAGGATCTCGGTCTTGCTGTATTGCTTCTCGATGCGCTGCGCCACAAAAGCCTCCATGAGCTTGCGCTTGTAGGAGCGCTCCATGAGCCCAAAGGTTTGACGCGCCAACTGCTGAGTGATGGTGCTAGCCCCTTGAGTCACCTCGCCAGCCATGAGGTTGAGGTAGACTGCGCGCATCAGGCCGATGAAGTCCACGCCGTTATGCTCGAAGAAACGGCTGTCCTCCTGCGCCACCAGCGCGTGGATGAAGTGCTTGGGCAGATCGGCCACGCTGACCGGCGTGCGGTTGAGCACATAAATGCGACTGAGCTCCTCACCGCGACGGTCGTAGATGACACTTGCCGATTCCAAACGCCGCACCTGCTGGAGGTCATATTGTTCGGCGCGAAGGCGCAGGGGCGTGACCACCACCTCCCATGCGCCGTACCCCCCCAGCATGGCGAGCAGTCCCAACGCCACGAGGGCGCTAAACCAGGCGCTGCGATAAAAAGGCCGTCTCCGCCGCGAGGACGGAGATGCACCGTAATGAGGAGGGTGGTGAACAGCCATTGCCTAGCTGATGAGTTTGCCCCGGCTGGTGAGCAGCGCAAGGAAAGACCTCGCGGCCTTGCGGGAGGCCCCAGGGCAATCCCCAGTTGCTCTTTGCCAAGGGCGCTGGCTAGTTGATCGTTGCCTCGCTTGTCTCTCCTCCATGAATGCCTTCCTCACGCATCTGCGCAGCCAACTGCAACAGCGGGGCCCCATGCGCTGGGCCGAGGTCATGCAGCAGGCGCTTTACCACCCTCAACTTGGCTACTACGGCGCTGGCCCCCGGACCCTGGGACGCCGAGGCGATTTTTTCACCGCCGTGCAGGCAGGCCCACTTTACGGCAGGCTGCTGGCGCAGTTGGCAGATCAGACTGCCGCATCTCGGTCGGCGGCAAACGGCTTCACCATCATCGAGCAGGGAGCCCATGATGGGCAGTTGGCGCAGGACATTTTGCAGCACTGCCAGCACCCCTATCTCATTGTCGAACCGCAGCCCGCCATGCGTCAGGCCCAGCAGCAACGCTTGGCTGATTTCGGCACCCGGGTGCGCTGGGTCGAGAGGGCCTCCGACATTCCTGCCCAAGCTGCCCTCTGGATCTGCAATGAATTGCTCGATGCCTTCGCCGTGCACCGCCTGCAATGGAGTGGCGGCCGATGGTGGGAGATGGCGGTGCAGGCCGCAGATCACGACGGCCTTCAATGGAACCTGCTTGAGCCCGACGCTGCCCTGCTGCCGCTGCTTGCAGCTCACCCTGGCCCTTGGCTGGAGGACCAGTGCATTGAGATCAACCTCGCCGCCCTGCACTGGATTGATGAAGTCGCGCAAAGCGCTTTCGAGGGCCTGATCTGCATCGCTGATTACGGCATGGACGAAGAGGAGTTGTGGAGCCTGGAACGGCCCAAGGGCACCCTGCGCCGCTATCAACAACACCGCTGTGATGATGATCTGCTCAAGGAGCTTGGCGAGTGTGACCTGACCAGCCATGTCAATTTCAGTCAAGTCCGCCGCCGAGCCACCGAGGCTGGCTTGCGAGTGCGGGACGAACAACCCCAAGGCATCTTTCTGACCCACCTGGCCAAGCCTTGGCTGGGCAGCCTTGAAGGCAAGCCCCCAGACGCCGCCCAAGCCGCTCTCCTGCGTCAATTTCATACCCTGACCCACCCCTCGCAGATGGGCAGCGCCTTCCGCGTCCTGACCCTGGAAAAGGAGGCGCTCACAAATCCCATTTGCCAGCAGGCAGCGGCCACGCATCATTGAACCTCATGACCCATCAGGTTTTTTTCTGGCTCAAGGCCAGTGTTGACGCGCAACAACGCCACTTCTTTGAGGCTGAGCTCAAGCGCTTGCCACAGATCGCCTACCTCAAGGCTGGCCAGGTCGGAAGCCCGGCGCCCACCGCAGCAAGGCCGGTCACCGACCACAGCTTCGACTACTGCCTGCACCTCGAATTCAAGACCATGGCCGACCATGATTTTTATCAGGATGGCTGTCCGGAACACAAGCGCTTTGTCGACAACTGCAAGGCCTTCTTCGAGAAGGTGATTGTCTACGACAGCCAGCCACTGGTTTGAGCCCGAGACGGGCGTCGCTGCCCTTGCAGGACGATCGGCCTAGATGCGCAGGAAGGCACGCTGGCGGTAAAGCCACAGGCACATCAACCACAAGACCAGCAGGATGCTGCCTCGTTCCCACACTGGCCCCCAGGAGCTCCCGAAGATCCCCGCCATGCCGTGCTTGGCCAACTGCTGGCCAATCCAGCCCGCGCAGAGACTGTGCATGACATAGATGAAGATGCTGTTGCTTCCCACCACAGCGAAAGGAAAAGCCGCCCTGCGCCAGCCACGGATCTCCACCAAGCCGTAAAAGCAGGCCAGCATCAAGAGCACCCAGCCAGAACTGAAGACGGCCCAACTCGGCGTCCAGATGCGCTTGACAATCGGACAGGCAAACCAACCCAGCAAGGCACCAACCGCCAACAGACTCAGGCCGGCAATCACCAGCGTGCGCCACTTTTGCCGCAGTGCCAAAGTGGGGCGCATGAGAAAATGTCCGGTCAAAGCGCCACCGAGCATGGTCGCCAACGCCGGTATGAAATTGAGCGTCTGATAGCCACCACTATTGGCCACAAAGACCTCCGCGCGCGGAAACAAATTGAGCAACCAGCGATCAAACTCAGCGGCTGCGTTGGTGTGAATGCTCCAGGCTGAGAAAAAGCCCTCGAGTTTGCCCTCGGGGGGAGTCTGCAGCGTGGCCAGCGCCTTGAGCGTTTCCGCAGAGGGAGCCGAGTGGGTCAAAAACCAAGCCGCGTCACCGATGAGAATGACCACGACTGCGGCCAGGCAGTATTCCCAACCCATGGCCACCAACAACACGAGCGGAACATAGCCCAGGCCAATTTGCGCCAACACATTGGTGAAGATCCACTGCGTTTGTTTGTCGGCTGCGCGGGTCGAGAGCAACACCGCCAGCAAGACCAAAACGACCGCACGAATCAGGGCATGCAGGGCAATGCCGAGCTTCGGCTGCCCCTCGGCCAATCGCCGCCGTAGGGAGAGGGGCACCGCGAGACCCACCATGAACATGAAGCTGGGCTGAATCAGATCCCACAGCGCACAGCCCTGCCACGGCACATGAGACACCTGCCAACCAATGGCCTGCCAAATCGAGCTCTCCGGGTTGCGCGCCGCCATTTGCGCCAATCCAAGACCGGAGGAAGCCATCAACAACATCACAAAGCCCCGAAAGGCATCCAGGGACAACAACCGTGCAGCTTGGGAATTCATCGCGGGAGCAAACGCCACAAGGCGGGGGGCAACTTGCAGAGCACCCCCAACTCACGGAACATGAACCACTAAACCCGCTCTTTGGCATAGCCAAAGCAGAGTCCACTGTCAGCCCGCGTGCAGCCGCAATGCCAACCGGCCAGACCTCGGGCCTAGCGCTCAATCCAGCGGACCGCTTCCATCAGCAGCTCTCGAGCCGATCCCAGCCCCAACTTCTGGCGAATGTTGGCCTTGTGCGCGTCAATGGTCTTGGAGCTGAGGTCAAGCCTGGTGGCGATTTCGTGTGAATCCAAACCGCGCCCCACCATCTCAAAGATTTCGAGTTGGCGATCGCTGAGCATCCGCCCCGGCTCGCCTCGAGCACTCTGGGTGGAGCGCTGCGCAGAGCCCCCAGAGACAATGTTGGAGAGCAGCGAGGACGAGAAGAAAAACCCTCCCTGGGCCACCTGCTTTGCCGCCTGCACCAGGCGAGCCACCGGCTCTCGTTTCATCACATAGCCCATCGCGCCAAGACGCAGACAGCGCTCTGCCATGACCGTTTCGTCATGGAGGGAAAAGACCAAGACATGCAGATCGGGGTAGGCGGCCTTGACCCGCTTGATGATGTCCACCCCGCCCTGTTCGCGAAAGGCGATCTCCACGATGGCCACGCGCGGCTTGAGCCTTGCAATTTCCTCGCAAGCAATCGCCTCATCGTGGGTTGACCCAATGATTTCAAGCTCGGGCACGGATGACAGGATGCTCCTTAGTCCCTCGATAATGACAGGTTGTTCGTCGAACAGGTAGACGGTGTTTTTCACAGCTAAACTCAGGGAAGATGACCTACCACAAGGTGGGAAATGACTCCCGAAGAAGCAGTGTGATCATTAGAAATCAATGAACTACAGATAGGATTTGAAGAAAGTTTGTTCCCGATTGAGAAACTGCGAAGTGCAAGCTTGCAGCGAATCGCAGAATTCCAAAAGAATCGAAACTCATTCACTACCGCTCAGAAAGCACCTCGAAGAAGCCCCAAACGAATCTTCATTATATGGACCCATGGTTAATCTGAAAACCATTTTTTTCCACGGAACGATAGAAATCTCTAACCCCGCACGGTCGTAATTATGATTAAAAATTATCGTATTATCAGTACATCTAATCAGAAAATTGCCGAAACGATTCAAAGTCTTGGCAGGATTCGATTACAAGTATTTAGGGAATTTCCTTATCTATACGATGGGAGTATTGCAGATGAAATTCATTACCTCTCACACTACGGAGCTTGCTCTGGAAGCTTGGTTCTGCGGGCCTTTCATGGCGAGGACCTCATCGGCGTCAGCACCTGTCTGCCGATGGTTCAGGCGCAGGCCGCCTTCCGCCAACCCTTCGAGCAACAAGGCTGGGATTGCTCGACACTCGGCTATCTCGGCGAGTCGGTAATCCTCGCCGAGCATCGTGGCCATGGGTTAGGTAGGAAGTTCTTTCAACTCCGCGAGGCGCACCTGAAGTCCTTGGGCTGCCAGATCGCCACCTTTTGTGCCGTGGATCGGCCCGCCGATCACGCTCTGCGCCCGCAGGGGTATCGCCCCTTGGACAGTTTTTGGATCGGCCTAGGTTATCGCAAACAGGAACGCCTCAAGGCGAGTTTTTCATGGCGGCAGGTGGATGAGCAGGCAGAGTGCCTCAACACCCTGACCTACTGGACCAAGTCATTGCCATGAGTGCCTGCCAGCCCAAGCTCAATCTCTGCCTCCTGACTTGGGACCCCGGCGCCGAGGGGCGCTCGCTGCACCAATTCGTGTCGCTGGTCATTGAGCAGGTACGGGCGGCCTGGGCAGATGGCGCGGATCTGGTGCTGTTGCCCGAGTTGTTGTGGATGGGGCTGGAGCCCTTGATCCCATCGCTCAAGCCCAGCGCGCTGCACGCGGTGGCCACCCACATGCGCGATGCCGTACTGCCCGTGCTGCAACGGGAACTTGCGCAAGAGGGCAAGGCTGTGCTGTTGGGCAGCGCACCACACCTCACAGAGTCGGGAACCCTGCGCAACCGCGCTCACTTGCTCTGCGAAGGCCGTTGGCTGCACCAGGACAAACTGCAACTCACTCCCTGGGAACACGAGATGGAAGCAGGCCAAGCGATCCGCCTCTGGCATTGGCGAGGCTGGCGAGTCGCAACCCTGATTTGCCTCGACATCGAAGTGCCTGAGTTGGCTGCGAGCCTGCGCAGCGAGGCCGTTGACCTGATCCTTTGCCCCAGCGCCACCGAAACCGAGTTGGGCGTGGAGCGGGTGAATCGCTGTGCCAGTGCGCGTGCCGTGGAGTTGGCCTGCTTCGTGGCTGTCAGCGCCCTGACTGGCGCCGCCAACAGCCAACTCATTGACAGCAATGTCGGCCGCTGCGCTCTCTACAGCCCCTCTCAACAGGCCTTCGCAGAAGGCAACCGCCAGATTCAGGGTCCACTGCTCAGTCAGGGTGTGGCGTGCACCACCGCAACCCTTGATCACAGACGCCTCGATGCGATGCGCAGCGCCACTGGGGAAACCAATCCTTCACGCCTCCAACCGCATGGGCAGCAGCCCGCATCGAGGCCGGCCATCCACCTTGAAGACTGCGATGCACGCCACTTCAGATCATGAGCAACAACACCAACACCTCACCGTCCTCGGCAACCCTTGCCGAGTTCAAAAAGTTCATCCTCAAGGGCAATGTGATTGACCTCTCTACGGGTGTGATCATCGGCGCCTCCTTCAACAGCATCGTCGGCTCGGTCAATAAGGGGATCCTGGAGCCCTTGATCCGGCTGGTGGGCGGCAACCCGAACTTCACCCTGCCAATTCAAATCGGCCAATTCGTGGACAAGCGCGGCGAGCTGCAACCCAACTTCATTGATTTGGGGCTGGTGCTCAGTGCGGGCATGGGCTTTCTCATCACCGCTGCCGTGGTGTTTTTTGTGATCATCAAGCCATTCAACAAGCTCATGGAGATCGCCAAAGTTGAGAAGGTGGTGATCGAGACCACTGAGCAGCGCCTGCTGCGCGAGATTCGCGATCTGCTCAGCAACTCGCAGAGGTCAATGGGCCAAGGGCCGCAGCCATGAGCCTCTCCTGAGTGGCCTCGCCGCGGGAAAAGCAGCCCCCGACCCTGCCCTCGTTGAGCATCAGGATGCGATCACTCAGCGTCAGGAGTTCCGGCAGTTCGCTTGAGACCAACAGCACGGCCATGCCCTGCGACACCAACTCGTCAATCAGCCCGTAGAGCTCCCACTTGGCCCCAATGTCAATGCCACGGGTTGGCTCGTCGAGCATGATGACACGCGGGGCGATTTCCAGCATCTTGCCAATGACCACCTTCTGTTGATTGCCACCGGAGAGTCTGCCGACTTGAGCGTCGAGGCCAGAGGCCTTGATCCGCAGGCGCTCGACCACACGGAGCTGATTGTTCCGTTCGCGGGCGCGGTCAATCCAACCGCGCGGGGCCAACGAGGAGAGCGTGGCCAGGCTGAGATTAAACCCCACTTCCTGCTCAAGCACCAATCCGTGACGGCGGCGGTCCTCGGGCACCAACGCCAAACCTGAACGCAGGGCATCGCGGGGGCTGGAACCTGAATACTCCGCCCCCTGCAACCACACCCTGCCTGCTCGCCGCTGCCCCCAGGCACCAAACAAGTGCATGAGCAACTCGGTGCGCCCCGCGCCCATCAAACCGCCAATGCCCAGCACCTCGCCTTGGTTCAGGCTCAGGCTGATTCCCTTCAAGCGCAGCCTGCCCTGCTCATCAGCAACATCCAGGCCCTCGACCCGCAAGGCTTCAGCCTCGCCCACCGCAGGGCGCTGCGGCACGA
This sequence comes from Prosthecobacter sp., assembly GCA_030833205.1. Taxonomy (GTDB): domain Bacteria; phylum Verrucomicrobiota; class Verrucomicrobiia; order Verrucomicrobiales; family Verrucomicrobiaceae; genus Prosthecobacter. Next base: position 2,341 of record JAURHS010000047.1, on the reverse strand, counting down.
ATCTCTCGCCAATGGGACGGCCCACCATGTGGGCAATGACCATCGTGGGAGTCAAGACCGCCGCCGGCTGGGTGAGCACACAACGGCCATCGCGCAGCACAGCGATGCGATCGGCAATGGCAAAGACCTCCTCAAGCTTGTGCGAGATGTAAATGCAGGCGATGCCACGACTGCGCAGGCCCCGCAGCATCTCCAACAGCACCTCGACCTCGTGCTGGGCCAGGGCAGCGGTGGGCTCATCGAGAATCAGGATGCGAGACTCCTTGGACAGTGCCTTGGCGATTTCCACCAACTGCTTTTGCGCGATGCCGAGATCTCCAACGCGGGCCAACGGATCAATCGCCACCCCAAACTGAGCCAGCACCGTCGCTGCCTCGCGCTGCAGGGCGGCCCAATCCACCAGTCCGCCAAGCCGCTGAGGCTCGCGCCCCAAAAAGAGATTCTCGGCAACGCTCATCTCATCCACCAGCGCCAACTCTTGGCAAATCACCGCGATGCCTGCGCGCGCGGCATCGGCAACGGATTCAAAGCGGCAGAGCCGCTCTTCCACCTCCAACCCTCCGTCAAAACTGCCGTGTGGATGAATGCCACTGAGGATCTTGATCAGCGTGCTTTTGCCTGCACCATTCTCACCGCAGAGGGCAAGAATCTCCCCAGCCTCAAGATCCAACGACACCCCTTCGAGAGCGGTGACGCCTGAGAAGGTCTTGGTCAAAGACTGTGCGCGCAGGAGGCCCATCCCGGTCACTTCAACCGCAGCAGGGGCACTTGGCAAGCAGTTCCGCCATGCTCAGGGCTGCGGGATTCCCGATTGCGGGCAGGAGAAGTCGCTGCCAATCATGTGCTGCCACCCCCATGCCCCCTGTCCTCAACTGCCTGCTCGCCCTGCTTGTCTTGTGCTCCTGCCAGAGCTGGGAGTTGGGCGGCGGCGAACCCTTTCACCGTCGCCCGGCACAGGCCAAGCGCGACCCTGGTCCGATGGCCCAGCATCTCATTGATCTGCGCAATCAGGCCATTGCCGCAGAGGAGCCGGGAGATTACTTCATCGGCCGCCGCTTTCACCTGCCCAAGACCCACTTCTGGGGTTATGTGCGGCGCCCAAGGCAGTCCTGGGATGAGGCCAAGCTGGTCATCATGAGCGAGGCAAACATGAAACTTCCCGATCGCCTGCCAGAGTTGCCATCCGTCGAGGGTGCGCCTGCTCACGGCCACGATCACAATGTTGAATACAAGATCAGGGGCCGATTTTCCGCGCGCCGCATCTATGACCCCAACAGCAACATGGTCCTGCCGGAATTTGTTCCCAGCTCCATGGAGGTGCGACTCAAAAACGCCGGCTGGATCTTTGCGCCCGATGACATTCTCGACGGCAGCTACCTGCCTCGCTATGAGTACGGCGTCATCCCCGGCGAGCCATGATTCATCTGGTGCTCCACCAGCCCGAGATCCCGCACAACACCGGCGCGGTGGGCAGGCTTGCTCTGGCCTCAGGCGCAAGGCTGCACCTCATCAAGCCGCTGGGCTTCAGTCTCGAGGACAAACACCTCAAGCGCTGTGGTCTGGATTATTGGAAGGAAGTGGACCTGCGCGTCTGGGACCATTGGCAGGATCTGCGGCAGGAAGCCTCGCCCAAGGCCTGCTTCTTCCCCGTGGAGGTCGGTGGCGGCACGGCCTACTGCGAGGCGGACATGGCCTCGCCCAGCGAACTCTATCTGATCTTTGGCCCCGAGACCTCCAGCCTGCCTGCTGAGGTCATGCAAAGCGGCCAGTCCCTGCACCTGCCCATGCAGGGCACGCGCAGCCTGAATCTTGCCACTGCAGTGGCCATCTGCCTCTACGAAGCCCTGCGTCAGCGCGGATTCCCAGGCATGGGCCGATAACAGTCGCCCCCCGGCGCCGTTCCCAGCAGGCATGACTCGCCTGCCTTTGACTCTCCTTGCCGCTCTGGGTGCCGCCTCGCTGCTAAGCGCCGCCAAGCCCAACATCATCCTCATCAATGTCGATGATTTGGGCTACAGCGACATCAGCCCCTTCGGCGGCTCACTGGCCACACCGCGACTGGAGAGAATGGCGCGCGAGGGCATGAAGCTCAGCAGCCACTACGCTGCACCGGTCTGCTCCCCATCGCGGGCCGCCATGATGACCGGCTGCTACCCCAAGCGCGTGCTGCCCATCCCCGGGGTGCTCTTCCCCGCCGCCACCGTTGGCCTCAATCCCGAGGAGCAAACCGTTGCCGAGGTGCTCAAGGGCGCGGGCTACGCCACCGCCTGCTTTGGCAAGTGGCACTTGGGGGACCAGCCTGAGTTTTTGCCCACCGCTCAGGGATTCGATCATTACTACG
>JAURHS010000127.1 GCA_030833205.1 Prosthecobacter sp. | reverse complement strand
CGCGGGCGATGGCGGCGCGCTGCTGCTGCCCGCCTGAGAGCTCCGCACTGCGATGCCCAGCGCGCGACTCCAGGCCGAGGCGCTGCAACCAATGCAAGGCTCGCCGAGTTGCCTCCTGTGCCGACATGGCGTGAACTTCCCGCAGAGGCAATTCAATGTTCTGTTGCACGCTGAAATGCGGAAACAGGTTAAAGGCCTGGAAGACGAAGCCAAAGCCCCTGCGCGCCGCCGAACTGACCTCGAGGCGCTGGCCATCGTGCCACAGCGATCCACTGGCAGGCTCAACCAGCCCACCCAAAGCACGCAGCAGGGTAGACTTGCCCCCGCCGCTGGGCCCCAGCAGAGCCAACACACGCGCCTCCTGAGCCGTGGCAAAATTCACCCCATCAAGGATGGTCTTTCCACCGAGCACCACACAAAGATCCCGGGCTTCAAGTTTCATAGGAGAGTTTGCGTTCCAAGGCCTTGGAGAGTGCGGAGAGCGGCAGCGTCAGAAGCAGATAGGCCAAGGCAAGGGGGATGTACCCCTCCAGGGCGGTGTAATTGGCGCTGTTAATCACCCTGACCCGTTGCACCAATTCCTCGACACCGATCACCGACAGCAGTGATGAAGACTTCACCAAGGACACCATCTCACCCGCCACCGCGGGCATCACCCGCCTCAATGCCTGGGGAATGATGACGAAGCGATAGGTCTGACGCAGGTCAAAACCCACCGCGCGCGCGGCCTCCCACTGCGACGCCCCGACACTCTGCACCGCGCCACGAAAGATCTCCGCGAGGTAAGCGGCCTGAAACCCACCCAACAGCAGGGTCCCCACCAATAGCGGAGAATCAATGGCAAGCGCAGTGGCCACCATGTAATAGCCCAGCAACAATTGCACCAAAAGCGGTGAGCCCCGAACCATCTCAACAAAACACCCCGCAGCCATGCGCAGCGGCAGCACCGCACTCATCCGCGCGAGCATCAGAACAAAGCCCAACACGATGCTCAAAACCATGGCCATCGCACAAATCCCCACCGTCAACAGCCAACCGGTGAGAAACTGCTGCCGATACTGCCAAAGCACACTCCAATTCCAATGGTAATGCACCCTGGCCATGACGGCGTAGACGACTGCTGCCGCCAACAACAGCAGCAACAGCACCCAGCCAAGCCTGCGCTTGCTTCCTGGGATTGCGGTGCTCAACGACATGCCTGAACCAGCCATGCACGGGTCAACGCCCACAGGCAAGGCCAAACTCCCTGCGAGCGGATCCCGTCTTGCCCTGGTCCCCCGGATTGCCTAGCCTATGCAGCCGACAGCTCACTTCGGCTCCTGCCGCCCCTTAGCGATGAAATCCTTCTTCGAGCGATTCAACAACCTCTACCCGCTGTGGCTATTGGCCCTCGCCTGCGTTGCCTATCTGAGGCCGTCAACCATGCTCTGGTTTGACAGTCGTCTCACGCTCTGGGCACTTGGCCTGTCCATGTTGGGGATGGGCCTGACGCTCAGCGCCGAAGATTTCCAAGCCGTTGTGAAGATGCGCCGCGCCGTTGCACTGGGCTTTGGCGCGCAATACAGCATCATGCCCCTGAGCGGTTGGCTGGTCAGCCGCCTGCTGCATCTTCCCAATGAAGTCACCGTGGGCCTCATCCTCGTGGCCAGCTGCCCGGGGGGCATGGCCTCCAACATGATCAGCTACCTCGCCGGAGCGCATGTGGCGCTCTCCGTGGTGCTGACCCTCTGCTCAACACTGCTCTCCTTCGCGATGACACCGCTGTGGTGCCAATGGCTGGTTGGCGAGCGCGTCCCTGTGGATGCTTGGGGGCTGTCGCTCTCCGCCCTTCAGATGGTGGTTGGCCCTGTGCTGCTCGGGGGCCTGATTCGCTGGCGCCTTCCCGCATTGGCCAATCGCCTCGCGGCCTGCGGCCCAAGCATCGCCGTGGTCGCCTTCATTTTGGTCAGCGGTGGCATTGTCGCGCGCAGCGCAGCCAGTCTGCCTGGACAACTCTGGATTCTGGGCATCTCAACCACCCTGTTGCACCTGATGGGCTTCGGCCTGGGGTACGGGATCTGCCGACTCAGCGGCCAATCTGAGGTGGTGGCCAGAACCGTGAGCATTGAAGTCGGCATGCAGAATGCCGGCATGGCCGCCGGGCTTGCGGGCAAACACTTTCCCGCCCTTCCCTTGGCCGCTGCGACGGCGGTCTTCAGCGCTGTGCTGCAAAACCTACTCGGTGGCCTGCTGGCGGCCTTCTGGCAGCGGCGAAAACTCCCATGAGCCGCCGTCACATTCATTACTGGAAGTGCGATCGGCCAGAGGCCTTTTTTGCCACTGCCAAGCGCCCAACCACAAGCGCCGCCTGGTTGCCCGAACTGCAGCGAACGCTGCAAAGGCAGTTCGACCAAAGCGACCTTCAATTGCGCCCTGGCCCAGGCGAAGGCAATCACCTCACCCTCTTGGCGCAAGGGGGGGATTTTGAGGGATTCGTGCGCGTGGAAACGGGCCCTGAATCCGACCCTCATCTGGAGGTCGAGTCTGCGATCCTCCAGGCGGTCGCCGAGATCGGGGTTCGCACGCCGCGCGTCCTGGCCTGTGATGCGAGCCGCCGCGAATTGCCTGTGGCATGGCAGGTTCTGGAACGGATTCAGGCTCCAGCGCTAAGCCACTGGTCAGCCAAAGGCTGCCTGAACCTCGATTCAGTGGCCTGGCAGATTGGTCTTGCGGTGGGCAAATGGCAGGTCCTCAAATGGCCTGGCTTTGGCATCATCGAGCAAGGCCTCCTCGGCGGGCATCACCAATACGAGGACCATTTTTTTCTTCGCCTCGAGGACCACCTGCAAATTCTGCAGCGGGGCGGCTTGATGCAAGCTGCAGAGGTGAAGGAATTGCGTCAACTGCTCGAGCAGCACCGCAGCCTGCTGAGGCTGGAACAGGGATGCCTTGTGCACAAGGACCTCGCACTGTGGAATGTGCTGGGCCAGCCCTCGAGCGCCGAGGTCTTCATTGATTTCGATGACGCCATGATGGGGGACGCCATGGACGACTTCTCCCTCTTGGCCTGTTTCCACAATGCAGCAACTCTGCGCAAGGCGCTGCAAGCCGCGCAGACCATCCGCCCACATCCCGCCGACAGCATGCGCCGCTTTTGGCTGCACCTGCTGCGCAATGTCATCATCAAGACGGTGATCCGTCAGGGCTCGGGCTACTTCACAGGCAACGCCCCTGCCTTCCTGGGAGGAGCCGCCGCCGCAGGCGCTCTGCGCCAGCAGAGCCTTCGCCTGCTGCGCCTCGCCACTGCTGGTCTGCGCGAGGATCTGCCCATTGAGCACCTCGACGCCCCCTGATAGAATCTCCATGGCTGTTCCGCCTCAACCCGCACCCCAACGATTTCTGCGATGAACCCACCCACCTCGAAACTTGGCACCTTTCTCTCGCTCGGCAGCGCCAGTTTGGCTGAACTTTGTGCCGACCTCGGCATGGACTGGGTCCTCATTGATCTTGAGCACGGCTGTCAATCCGAGTCCAGCCTGCCAGAGCAACTTCGAGCTCTGCGCGGCAGTCAGACCTTGGGCGTGGTGCGCGTGGCCAATCTCGAAGATGGGCTCATCGGCCGCGCCCTGGATTGGGGGGCCGCGGGCATCATGCTCTCTCATGTTGATGATGCCGCCAAAGCTGAGGCCCTGGTTCAGCGCGCCTGCTACCCCCCGCGAGGGCAGCGCGGTGTCTCCCGCACCGTGCGCGCCCACGCGCATGGGTTGCGACTGCCCGCAGACTTCTCTGCGCTACCAGCCCCGTTTCTGCTGGCCCAAATCGAGAGCCTTGAAGGCGTGCGGGCCGCCGCTCAAATCGCTGCAGTCGAAGGCATTGACTCCCTCTTTGTTGGGCCGGCGGACCTGAGTCACAGCCTGAGCCTGCAGCCAAGGGCTCCCAGTTATGAATCCTGCCTCGATGAGGTGATCAATGCTGCCAATGAACACGGCAAGGGCTGGGGCATCTTGGCCAGACAGGGCGATGACCTCGCAAACCTGCGGGCCAGACAGCCCCGCTGGCTGGCGCTCGACAGTGACCTCAGCCTGCTGCGCGAGGCCTGGCGCGGCCGCCTCTCCGTCCTAAGGGCAAAGCCTTGAGGGGCTTTGCTTGACGCCGCAGGCACCCACCCTACACTCAGAACATGTCGCTTGCCTTCTACCACCTCGCACACCTTGTCGGTCTCATGGCTGTCTTCATCGGATTTGGCTGCCTGATGGGCGATGTCCGCTCCCGCAGCGCCATGAAGTGGCACGGCATCGGCCTGATCATCAGCCTGATTTCCGGCTTCGGCATGTTGGCGAAACTCCACATCTTTTCCACCATGCCCACCTGGGTCTGGGTCAAGATCGCACTGTGGCTGGTCTTGGGGTATTTGCCCGTACTGGCCAGACGCGGCAAACTCAGCCCGTCGCGCACGGCACTCCTTGCAGCGCTGATCGGACTGGTTCTTGGCGGCATGGGCTATCTCAAACCCGCACTGGGTGGCGGCAACACGGATGCAGAAGCAGCCAAAGCCCCCGCTGCCGCAGCCGCGAATTAAGGCACAACCAGTGCGGCGCACATGCTCGGCCGCCTCTGCCGGCGACCTTGGTGGCTAGCGACCCTGCTGGGGCTTGTGGGGAACCAGCACATCAGGAGACTCGTTGAAGTGCCGCGCCCGCTTTGCGGCCTCACGAGCAAAAATCTCTTGGCTGCGCGTGGCCTTGCGCCCGGCGGCATCACCGGAACTGAGCCAGCGGCCATCTGGCTGCAGCCAGCGACCGCGCGATTGATCTGCGAAATGGGTCTCAAGCACATCCACCAGACGGCGCTTGGCCTCGCGGTCCTCCACGGGCACCAACAACTCCACCCTCTTGGAGAGGTTGCGCCGCATGAAATCCGCACTGGAGATGAACACCGCATGTCGCCCGCCCTGTCGAAAGGCATAAATCCGCGCATGCTCAAGGTAGCGGTCAATGATGCTGACCACCGCAATTCGTTCACTGAGGCCGGGCACACCAGGCCGCAAACAGCAAATGCCGCGCACATTCAACCGAATCTTCACCCCCGCGCCTGAAGCCTCATAAAGTGCCTCGATCATCTCGCGGTCCTCCAACGAGTTCATCTTAAGCATGATCTCCGCCTCCTCGCCCTGCCTGGCCCGCTGTGCCTCGCTGCGGATCAACCCGAGAAGGCGCTCACGCAGACCAAACGGGGCCATGCTCAGACGCTCGAAATGGACAAAGCGCGAGCGACCCGTGACCGTATTGAAGAAGGCGCTGGCGTCCTTGCCATACTCAGGCCGGCAGGTCAGGTAGCTGATGTCGCCATAAAGTCTGGCACTGGCCTCGTTGTAATTGCCCGTGCCCAGATGCAGATAGCGCACCAAACGCGCACCCTCACGGCGCAGAATCATGCAGATCTTGGCGTGAGTCTTGAGCCCGCGCACGCCATAGATGATTTGCGCGCCGGCGTTGAGCAGATCCTGCGCACGGTCCAGATTGCGGGCCTCGTCAAAACGCGCCTTAAGCTCCACCAACACCGTGACCTGCTTGCCGCTCTCTGCAGCGCGAATCAGCGCCGCCACAATGCGACTATTGCGCGCCGTGCGGTAGAGAATCTGCTTGATGCCAACCACCTGCGGATCCGCAGCTGCCTCTTCAATCCACTGCACGACAGGGTCGAAGCTGTCGTAGGGATGATGCAGCAGGACATCCCCCTGCGCGAGCACCTCAAATAGACTGACTCCAGGCTCCAACTGGGCCGGAGTGTGACTCTGCCAAGCATCCACCTTGAGTTCATCAAAGCCAGGAATGGCGGAAAGCGCAAAGTACGCACTGAGATCCAGTTCACCTGCCACGGCAAACACCTGCGCCTGACGCGCGGCACAAATGCCGTGAATTTGCGCGACCGCAGCCGCCGATGCCCCCTGCTCGATCTCCACCCGAATGGCCGGACTCTGAACGCGCTTCTCCAACACGCCCTCCATCTCGCTGGCGAGGTCGGCCACATTCTCGTCCTCGGCAACGATGTCACTGTTGCGGCTGATGCGAAAACGCGCCGCTGCACCCGCATGCTCCTCCGGGAAAAAATGACCGGCAAACATCTCGACAACATCCTCCAGATTCATGAAGGCGTGACTCAGCCCCTCGACCTCGGCAATGCCCAAATGCCTCGGCAGGGAGTTGGGCAGACTGATGAGCACCCAGCGCGATGGTTCCGCATCCTGATGGCTGCCAACGACCTCAAAGAGCAGATTGATCTGCAGCGCCGGCAAGGCAGTCACTGACTCTGGATCCAAGGCAATCGGCGAGAGCACGGGATGAATCTGCTCCAGAAAGTGCGCCTCAAGCCGCTCGCGCTGTGCCAGCGTCAATTCCTCAGGGCGCAAACGGCGAATGCCGTGCGAAGCCAACTCAGGAAGCAACACTTGAAGAAGCAGTGCCTGCTGCCGTTGCAACAAAGCCGTCACATGGCGCTCAATGGCCTCCCACTGCTGCGTGGGAGTCATGCCGCTGGCGTCGCGAACCCTTCTGCCCTGCAGTCGCAACCACTGCAGTGCGCCGACGCGAACCATGAAAAACTCATCAAGGTTCGAGGCCGTGATGGCCAAAAATTTCAGGCGCTCCAGAACTGGCAGATCGCTGCGCTGCGCCTCCTCCAACACACGATCATTGAAAGCCAGCCAGCTCAGCTCGCGATTGAAAAAGGAAGACTCCGCCTGCGACATGGGGTCACCGATGCCCCCAACCCCGCCCCCTGACAAGGGCCGAAGCGTGACAAATCCCCCAACCTATCCCCTGGGTCGCTCCTCAGGGCTTGACTTCAAGAAAGCGGACGCAGACCGGCGCCCCTGCGGCCACACGCTGCCCGGTGAACTTCAGTCTACCTTCACCAGGCAGGACCTCAAACACCGCCACGCTGTTGCTGTCCTGATGGGCCACCAGCATCCAGCGACCTGTGGGGTCGAGGGCAAAGTTGCGCGGGATCCTGCCCTCCGCCGGCACCGTTTCCAACAGCGTCAAGGCCCCACTGGACTCATTGAAGGAGAACACGGCGATACTGTCATGCGTGCGGTTGGAGACATAGACCGTACGGCCATTGGGATGCGCCACCACTTCCGCCGTGCTCAAGCCCTTGAGGCTGCGATCCTCGGGAGGCAGGGTGGACTCGGTCGCCAACAGCTTCAGCTCGCCCTTCTGCGCGTCATAGGCAAAGCAGCTCAGCGACATGCCCATCTCGTTGTTCACAAAGGCATGGCGACCACCGGGATGAAAGGCAAAGTGCCTGGGTCCGCCCCCTGCGGGAACCCTAGCCAGGCCGTGGGGCTTCATGCTTCCATCCCGAGGATTGAGCGCGTAGATGAGCACCTGATCCAGCCCGAGATCACAGGCGAAACCAAATCGGTTGTCCGGGCTGCGATTGAAGCTGTGGGCATGCGGGCCCTTTTGGCGGCGGGGATCTGCGCCACTTCCCTCGTGTTGGTAAAAACTGCGATGCTCAGACAGGGAGCCGTCGGCGTTGATCGCATAACTGGCCACGCTTCCACTGCCGTAATTGGCAATCATCGCCATGGTCCCAGCGGCATCCAAACCCACATGACAGGGCCCCTGCCCCACGGCAGAGACCTGATTGATCAGGCGCAGTTTGCCGCTGGGCTGCTCGATGGCAAAGGCGCTCACCCCACCGCCCCTCTTCTGCCCGCCGTCGGCCATCTCTCCCACGGCGTACAGGAATCTCCCCGAGGGATGGATCGCGACAAAGCTTGGGTTGACCGCCTCTGCGGCCAATCCTACCTCGCCAAGCTTTCCGCTCTGTGAATCAAAGCGCGTCAACTGCACCCCCTTGGCGCCAGATTTGGCATTGGTGTAACAGCCAAGGTAAACATGAAATTCAGCGGCCCGCGCACCACCCAGGGGTAGCGTGGTGGCCAGAATTGCAGAGAGCATGAGATTCAGTGGGGCATTCATCGCAGCCAAGGGATAACATGGTTGGGGCGGGGTTGCGCCAGCTCAAAAAACAGTGGGGCGCCGCAAGGGCTTTTCTCAACTCTGAGAATTCGCAGCCCAAAGCGGCACCGATCCAGCTTGAGTTACCCCACGATCAGGGCAGCATGAAGAGAATGCGCCTCATCGCCGTCCTCACCGCCCTCAGCCTCAACCTGAAATCCTGCGACAATCGGCAGGCGCTTCGGGAAGAACTACAGGCAATCACCGAGCAAAATGCCGAACTCCAACGCCTGCTGCCCACGCTCGAACAGAGGGCGCTGGCACTGACGAGGAGCATGGCAGGAAAAAACGCAGGCGACTTGGCCGCCACGAAAGCCCGCCGTGACACCCTCCAAGCCAATGTGGACCTCGCCACCCGCGAACTGGAACACCTCAAAGAGCAAAATCGCCGACTCAGCAGCGCGCTCTTGAATTACCGCGATGCCTACCTGACACCACGCACAAAATGATCGCCCAACGCCTCGCCCACCTTATCCTGCTCCTTCTCATCCCCGTCGCCGCCTGGTCCGTGCATGTGCTCAGGCAAAGCCGGGCCATCCGCAAGACTCTGGCCTCGGAGCAAAGCAGTTGGAACGCTCTGCAAATCCGACAAAAAAACCTTCAAAGCCAGATTGATGCCCTGCAGGTCAACGAGCAGAGGGAACTCGACTGCGCCAGACTCATGGCAGAGGCGCAGCGACTCAGCACGAGCATCGGTGGGGAAAAGCAGACGCAGCAGACCCTGCTACACAAACTCGAGGAACTCTCGGCCATCGTTCGCGCCCAGAGCGTCGGCATTGCCCTGGGAGAGGTTGAACTCGAAGGCCAACCCCCACTGCAACACGCAAAAATCACCAAGATTCAAAGCAGCGGACTCACCATACAGCACGACGGCGGCAACCTCACGATCAGCCGAGAGCAGTGCCCAAAGGGACTGAAGAAACGCCTTTGGCCGACAGACCCCTGAACTTAACCGTTACATTTAAGTCACAAAAACGGAACGGTTCTAACCCCCGGTGACGCGACACCTCCAGGAGTACAACAAGAGCCATCCTTCCGGAACAGCTTCTTACTCTGCTGTTTTCCAGCCTTTTGGAATCCAATGATCGAATCCACCAAACCCGAAAAAACCGCGACAGAGGGCAGGATTCAAACTCCAGAGAGCCAAAATGACCACTAGAACCGCCTACTGCTTCGACCGAAGCGCAGCGATGATCTGCTGGTAAAAATCATGGCGCACCTCATCGGGAAAATCGTGATCACAATCGGGGTGACGAACCTCAACCCCCGACGAGACAGCATACAAATCGTAAACAGGCTGCGCAGACTTGGCGATCCGATCCACACTCTGCCAAACGAAGTTCTTGTCATGCAGAGGAGCGTTCACGAGCAGACGCCGCGGAGCCAAACAGGCCACCAATTCATAGAAATCAAAGGGCAGATCCTGGGGCCGGCCAAGGTAGGGCTCGATCGCCTTCATGTAACGATCTTGTACCCACCCTTTAACATTTCCCCCGTAATAATCCAAGAAGGAATCAAAGCCGCAACTGCTGACTATCAACTTGATGCGCTCGTCCAAGACTGCCGTGTAAATGGCGTTGTGCCCTCCAAGAGAGTGCCCGATTGCCGCAAAGCCAACCTTGGAGTCCACCTCTGGCATGGCCTGCAAGAGGTCGAGTCCACGGATATTGTCCCAGATCGCCTTCATGGTGCCGCTGGTAAGGCCCTCCGCCCGATAATCGGGCTGGTAGTCGGCCAGCAGAGGGTACGAGGGGGAGAGGGTGATGACTCCCCGCTCGGCGAGTTCGGCGGCGTACTGCCGGTGCGGTCGCCCGCCAAGGCCAACCACCACCTTGTGCCCGATCTTGTCGTCTGTGGGATGAAGACAAAGCACCGCAGGCGCCGGCTTGCCCTCGAGAGCGATCTTGGGGATGCACAGGTAGGCGGGCACCCAGAAGCCTTGGCTGCTGGCGTAACGGATCAGGCGGCGGCGATAGCGGCCAGCGTCAACATCCTCAAGCACTTCCAGCTCTGGAGTATTGCGGCCGCCAGCAGGCAACTGGCCTGCAATGCTCTGAAAGCCCGCAATGGCATCGCGGCGGCGGCCCAACCACTGCTGTACGGTAGCGGCTCTGACCTTGCCGCCCCGCGCATCGCGCACCTCCAGCAGGTCGTCTCGGCTTAGCCCACGCAGCGCAGGCAACTCAGCAGGGGCAATCCCCGTGACGACAAGCCACAGGCAGGCAATACAAAGGGGCCACTTCATGGAATGCAATACGCAGTGGGGTCTGGCGGACTTCCAGAGCCAACGCAACCCATGGCAGGAAGTGTTGCGCCAAGGGCTTCTTGGGCTTTGATGCTCCATGGATGACATGGGGACGCGCCCGAACCGTTTCGCCGCCTTGCTGAAGGTGCATCTGGTGATTGCGGCCTGGGGCCTCACCGCCGCTCTGGGAAAGGCCATCGCGATGCCACCGCTGGCAATGCTGCTTTGGCGGGTCCTGCTGGCTTGGTTGGGATTTTGGATTTTGGCCCGGCGGCAGCCGGTGCGCATGCCGGCAGCTGACCGCCTGCGTTGGTTGTTCCTCGGCGGGT
>JAURHS010000165.1 GCA_030833205.1 Prosthecobacter sp. | reverse complement strand
GAGGGGCGCGCTCCCTGAGTCGGCGCTGTTGACTTCCAGTGGCCAGCGTCACCGGCCGCCAACCGGCAGTCCGCTTGGGACCGCGCTTGGCCTTGTTCGCGGGGGATTTGGATCATTGAGCGCGCCGAGGAATTCGATGATCAGGCCGTGGTCCTCGGGAAGGAGATCGAGTCGCTGCATCAAGGGGTCGAGTGCCGGCATGGTGTTTTCATCTCCGCCGTCCAGGGTCTCGGCAGCGCGATCTGCGAGGCGGTCATAAAAATTCATCACGGACTCCAGGGAAGGCTCGCCTCCGTGGTGCATGTAGGGGGCGCTTAGGGCGAGATTGCGCAATGGCGCCGTGCGCAGGGCAGGTTCCAGGCCGATGTTGTGGAGCTTGAAATCCGAGAGCATGGGACCGTTGTGGCACAGGGAGCAGCCAGCGCGATGAAAGGCCTGCATGCCCTTGATCTGCCGCTGGTTCATGGCGTTTTTCTCACCCCGCAAGTACCGGTCAAAGGGCGAGTTGACCGCGATGAGACTGCGCTGGAAGGCGGCGAGGGCGCGGGTGACTTGATCCATGTTGACCTGACCCTGCATGGCTTCGCGGTAGTCGGGGATGGCCCGCAGGCGCTCAAGAAGCTGCGGCAGAGCCTGATGTGGCGGGCACTGACGGCCAAGCATCTCAGCCGGGGCCTGCAAGGGCCCAATGGCCTGTTGGGCATAGCCATCGGCACGCAGATCCCAGAACATGGGTTGTCTTGGGGCAGGGTAGGTGCCCAGGATGTCCATGCCATTGAAGGCGCTATTGAGCAGGCTGGGGCTGTTGCGGTTGATGGGTTCAAAGCTGGAGCCTGCAGCGAGCTTGCGCATTGGCCCGAGGCCAACGCCACCGACGCCAAGGGGGGTGCTGCGCCCATCGGCCCAGCCGTGATCGGGATGATGGCAGGTGGCGCAGGCGACTTCGCGGTTGTGGGAGAGGATAGGATCGAAAAACAGCCATTGCCCCAACTCGACGAGTTCTTCATCGTCCTCTGGCAGTGCCGCCACTCGAGGTAGGGCCGCCAGGCGGGTGTCTGGCAATGTGGCCTGCAGGCCGACGGCGAGTAGCAAGGCGATCCATCCCAGAAGAAGAGGCTGCAGGCGCATGGCGGTGAAGCACTCGAGATGATTTGCCAAAGCGCCTAGTTCTTCCTGCGCAGTTCAACGCGTGGCAGCGCACTGGGCTCGGCCCTCTCTGCCGGTTTGCTTTCCAGGCGCAGCAGGCTCGTGATGTTGCTTGAGAGCAGCCAGATCATCGCTGCTCCAAAGGCGCCGCAGACCGCGATGAGACGGCGCTGTCCCCGGTTCTCGGTGGAGATCATGCTGTAGAGGCGCAGGCAAATCAACGCCCAGAGAATGGTCACCACAGGTGGCACCCAACTCAGAGACATTGAGGTGGTTTCGCTGCTCATGGTGCGGGTGCGGTGAGAGGAGATTCAGCCTTGGGCCTTTGATGGGCCGCCTGCCTTGGATACTGGCACTTGGAAGGAAGAGATGCCAAGCAGGACGGCGGCACAGACCACGCAACTGTCGGCAACATTGAAGGAAGGCCAGGGATTGAAGGGTGGAAATCCAAAGTCGAAGTAGAGAAAGTCAACCACATAGCCCTTGAGCAGACCGCCCTCAAAAAGCCTGCCATTCTCGCCACTGCGCAACAAACGGTCCGTCAGGTTGCCGAAGATGCCGCTGATCAGCAGTGCCGCTGCCAGCCGGCTTAGCCGATTGGGAAACCAGTCCCGTCTCAGCCCAAGCACAATCATGCTGAAGGCAAAGAGAGAGACCAAGGTGAAGGCATAGTTGGCGTAGGCCGTGCCATTGAACATGCCAAAGGCCACGCCGGTGTTGGCGACATGGTGCAGCATGAAGGTGCCGGGGATGACTTCCTCACCGGGCCCGTTGAGCTCAAAACGCTGCACGATCCAGTTCTTGCTCCACTGATCCAGCAGGTACAGTGGCAGGGTGATCAGGGCCAACAAACGAATCATGAGTGCAGGGCTTGGTCTCAGTGCGAGCTGGCCTTTTCAGCGCCCAGCCCGGTGTGGGCGCGGACGCTGAGTTCAATGAATTTGGCCTCGGCCCGCGGGTCGCGGGCGCTGAGGATTGTGCCGAGCCAAGCGGCGAGAAATCCCAAGGGGATGCTCACGATGCCCGGGTTCTCCAGAGGATACCAAGCCCCCTCCTTTCCGAGGACCCCATTGGGTGAGATCAGGATCAAACCGATCGAGCCCAGCAATCCGACGCTGAGTCCCGCCACGGCTCCGGTGGTGTTGAAGCGCTTCCAAAACACGCTAAGCACAATCACAGGCAGGTTGGCGCTGGCGGCAACGGCGAAGGCCAAGCCCACGAGGAAGGCGGCATTGACGCTTGGGCCAAGGTAGATGGCGATGCCGATGCTGATGGCTCCAACGGCGAAGGCGGTGATGCGTGCCACGCGGATCTCCTGGCCGGGGCGAGGCTCCTTGCCGTGGTGCAGGACATTGCTGTAAAAATCATGCGCGAAGCTGGCGCTGGCGCTCATGGTCAGGCCGGCAACCACAGCCAGGATGGTGGCAAAGGCCACGGCGCTGATGAAGGCAAAGAAGAGGTCGCCCCCGAGATGCTGGGCGAGCACCGGAGCCACCATGTTGGGGTTGGGTTTGCCGTCGGAGAGCAATTGGGCCTTGGAAAGAATGGTCGCGGCCCCAAAGCCGAAGAAGGTGGTGAGGATGTAAAACAAGCCAATGATGGCCATGGCCCAAACCACGCTGGAGCGCGCGGTCTTGGCGTCGGGCACCGTGTAAAAGCGCACCAGAATGTGTGGCAGTCCTGCGGTGCCAAGCACCAGCGCAAGGCTAAGCGAAAGGAAGTCCAGAGGGCCCCAGGGATTGGCTGCTGTGGCACCATACTTCAGTCCCGGCTCGAGCAGGTTCTTGGCTGGCTCTGTTCCCGCGTAGGTGGCAGCCGCGATTTGGTTGAAGAATTTACTCAGGCTGTAGCCGTGATGCTTGAGCACCAGAATGCTCAACATCAGGGCGCCGCACATCAACAGGATGGCCTTGATGATCTGCACCCAGGTGGTGGCCAGCATGCCGCCGAAGACCACATAAACCAGCATCAGGACACCTACGCCGATGACTGCCGTGTGAAAGCTGGCGCCGATGAGTTTTTCGATGATGACCCCAGCGCCCACCATCTGCGCGATCATGTAGAAGGTGGAGACGGTCAGGGTGCTCAGGCTGGCCATGGCACGCACGGGGCGCGGGTTCATGCGGTAGGCGAGCAGGTCAGCCATGGTGTATTTGCCGGCGTTGCGCAGGGGTTCGGCCACGACCAGCAGAACGGTGAGGTAGGCGACCAGGAAGCCCACCGAGTACATGAAGCCGTCGTAGCCGGTGAGGCAGATGGCGCCGGAGATGCCAAGGAAGCTGGCGGCGCTCATGTAATCGCCGGCCACAGCCAGGCCATTTTGCCAACCGGTGATGCTGCGGCCAGCGGCAAAGTAGGCGCTGGCACCAGTGTTTTTACGCGCGGCCCAAAAGGTGATGAGCAGGGTGAGCGCCACGAAGGCGGAGAACAAAAGGAGGGCTGGGGTCATGGGGCTTTAGGGTGCGGGCCTTGAGTGGGCTGGAGGTTGGAATTACTCGTGCTCGGCGATGATGGCCTTGGCTTCACGGTCCCAGCCTGCGGCAATGCGCACATAGAGGAAGGCCACCACCCAGGCCATGAGAAACTGGGAGAGGGCAAACAGGTAGGCGAGATTGAGTTTGCCGATGACCTGTTTTTTCATCAGCTCAGGGAAGTAGCCCACGGCGATGGGCAGGGCGAGGTAGTAGAGCAGGAAGAACACGCAGGCCGCCACAATGAAGCGGGCCTTGCGGCGCAGCAGGCTGTGCAACTCGGGTTTGGCCTCAATGGCCTGCCAATTGTAGTCTTGGTTGGGCATGATGAGCGAAGGCTAGGGATGGGGGCGCAGCGAGGCAAGAGGCAAATGCCAGGGGCTGCCGCTGCCAGTGACTTAGTTGGTCTTGAAGTGGCGGCGGGCAAAGGCCATGAACTGCTGCCAGTCGTAGTCGGTGACATCATGCTTGCCACTGCGAATGTGGTAGCCGATGTGCTCGCCTACGGGTTGATTCAGCCCGGGATGAGTCTCGGTGCCCAGACCCTTTTTGCCATAGAGGTCGTAGGCGGGTTGCGCGTGCAGGCCTGCGAGAAACTCGCCCTTGGGATCGGCCCAGGTGTCTTCAACCGCGCTGGCGATGTAAACCGGGCGCGGGGCCATCAGAGCGATGAGTTCATGGCTGTCCACAGGGCAGGAGGTTTCGTTGTTGGCGTAGTTGCTGTAGGTGCTGGTGAACCAATGCGGGAAGGCCTTGGTGATCACCGCAGTGGTCTCGCCGAAGTTGCGGCGCATCAGGGCTGCACCTCCTTCGCCGCTGTTGTTGGAGATGACGACCCCGAAGCGTTTGTCCTGCGCGCCGGCCCAGAGTGCGGTTTTGCCGAGGCGGGAGTGGCCCAGAACGATGAGTTGGTCGCCGCGCAGGCGGGGTTGTTTTTCGACATAATCGGCAATGCGGCTCAAGCCCCAGGCCCAGGCCCCAATGGCTCCCCACTGGCCAGGCTGCCAGTTCGTGTCTGCGCCGTCTTTGGAGAGTGCGGCGCGCAGCCCCTCGCGCCAGCCGTCGGGGTGGTCGGGCTCCACATCGCCGTAGTAATAGGTGGCGACGGCAAACCCGCCGTCCATGATCATGGCCAAGGGCCAGCGGCTGGATTCGGTGCCTCTGGTTGCTTCCGTGGCTCGATTGGCGACAATGTTTTTTTCCTTGTTGGGTCGCATCCAGCGCGTGGAGAGAGGCACATCAGGTTCCGTGCTCACGGCGTGGTTGCCTCCAAAGCTTGGCATGATGAAGCAGGGGAAGGGGCCCTTGCCTTCATTGGGGATGTGCAGCATGATTTCCATGCCTTTCCAGGACGGGTGTTGCGGCAGTGTGGCGAGAATGAGTTGGCGGGTGGCCTTGCCGCCCAAGGCATCTTTTTTCTCGGCGAGGATTTTAAACTCCACGGGGCCCCACTGGTTGGGCTGCGGAGTTTGGCCGTAAACATGTTCCTCAAAGAGTTTGAAGAGCTCCGGACGACGATTTTGTTCCCAGGCCGCGGAGCTGTTGGCAATGCTGTTCCCCTCGCCAAGTACTGGGGGCAGGGGATGGTTGCCAACCTTGGACTCGTCGTAGTTGGCGGTTTTCTGCTGGGCTTCCACGAATGTGTCGGCGGCGAGGAACAGGCTGCAGGTCATGACACGGAGGATGAGGGGTCGGGTTCTGTGAGGCTTCATGGCTTGAGGGGCAAAGTGGAGGGCTGGGGTGGCAAGAGGTCTTGGGGCTCCTCCTTCATGAGTTCCGCACGGATCTTCGCGGGCACTTGATCCGGACTTAGTGGAGGCAAAAGGGGATTGGCTGAGTGATTCCAGGGGCCGGCATCCCGAATCTCGGGCAGGGGTGGGAGCTTGGCAAACAGGGCGCCAGCGGCCTGCGCAGCATTGGGGGCGCTCGCCAACCGGTGCAGGCCAATGAAGCGAATGCGGTTGCCAATGGCGTAGGCCATGGTGTCGTCTGCGAGGCCCTCCAGGATACTGTCTCCGCGAGCAATCACAGGCCTGCCCCGCAACACCACCTCATTGCGGTCCACCACAAGTTCCTGGCAAAGAGCATGGATTGGGTCCTTGGGGTCGCCCATCTCGAGAAACACCTTGTCGGTGGCACGCACGACCCGTGGCCGTCCGTTGGGGTCGCGGGAGACGATGCGAAGCTTTTCACAGGTCAGTCTGAGGCCAGGCCGAATCTCAAGGTGGGCTTTCGATAGGGCCTTGGCTTCTTCGAAGCTCATGCTCAAGAGTTCGAACACGCGCTGCTCCACGGCGGGGTGCTCCTCGGTGCTGGCGGCGCGGCGCTGCAGTTCTTCGGCGTGGAGGCTGGCCATCTCGCGCAGCGCCTCAGTTTCCTGAGGGGAAAGACGGCTTGAATGCTCGTTGGTGAGCCCGGACTGAGTGCAGCCGCAGAGCCAGGTGCAGAGGAAGGCTGTCAGCGCCGTGAAGAAGCGATTTGGAGAGGGAGGCGGCTCGGCGCGATTCATGACCCAAGGTGCCAACCATAGCTCCCGATGCCAGCGCTGGGCAACCATTTGTGAGGGCTCGTTGGCAATCCCTCAACGAATCGGCATGGGTGGCAACCTCTCGTGGGCCCGCAAAGCGACACCGCCCTTTCGGGCGGGACCTCTTCTGGCGGAGCGGACGGGGCTCGAACCCGCGACCTCCAACGTGACAGGCTGGCGTTCTAACCGACTGAACTACCGCTC
>JAURHS010000140.1 GCA_030833205.1 Prosthecobacter sp. | reverse complement strand
TCCAGGACCACAAGAACGAACCCCCAGTGCGCCTGCGCAATGTCTGGGTTCGCCCCCTGCCCTAGTCGCACGGCTTGAACCCGCTGCCCTAGTCGCAAGGCTTGAACCCCCTGCCCTAGTTGCAAGGCTTGAACCCCCTGCCCTAGTCGCACGGCCTGAACCCGCTGCCGCGCCACCGGCAAAGCAGCAGCGAAGCCTCAGCCCCATCCACGCGCGGTTGGACCCAAGTCCACCGCGCGTTTTTTCTGCTGCCTGCTGCGATGGGGCCATGGGCTCTCGGCGATTGGCTCTCGGCGATTGGCTCCCGGCGATTGGCCAATGTGGAGCAAGATGGTGCACGGAGAGGGGATCGAACCCCCGACCAACTCGGTGTAAACGAGCCGCTCTACCGCTGAGCTATCCGTGCCTGAACCCGCGCATCCAAGCGCGTCTGGGGCGCCAAGTCAATCGCGGGTGATGTCGTCCTCGGTGCCCTCGCGCTTGTCGGGGCCGGCGGAATAGACCTCAAAGGAACGCGTCCCGGACCCTGGGCTTTTGTAGAGGTACTTGTTGTTCCAGGGGTCCATGATGCCACTGGCCTCGATGTAGGGGGCGGCACCGCGCGGTGGCTTGACCAGCGCGTCGAGATTGGGCGGCAGGTTGCGCTGGTTGACATTGTACATTCTCACCGCGCTGGAGATCGTGCTGATCTGCGCACGCGCCGAAGTCACCTTGGCCTGTTGATCAAAGTCGCCCAGAGTGGTGGCCCCAATGGCGATGAGGATGGCGATGATGGCCAGCACCAGGATCATCTCCATGAGGGTGAAGGCGGAGCGCCTGGCGAAGCGGGTTGAAGGGCGGGGCAGATTCATGGTCGGTGCTGTGGGAACAGAGAGGGTGGGAGATCGTTCAATCAAAGTCAACCCCAAGCCGCCTGCTCAGCGGCGGGAGTTGATCGAATTGACGGTGTCGTAAATGATGGTGATCATCATGTAGGCCATCACGCCCACCAAGGCGGCCATGATGAGAATAATGACGGGCTGCAGCATGGCCATGAGCTTCTCGAGGCTCTTTTCCAATTCGCGGCCGCAGCGGTCAGCCGCCCGGCGCAAGGTGGCGCCAAGGTCACCCGTGTGCTCGCCGATGCGGACCATCTCCAGCAAGTTGACGGGAAACAGCGCTGTCTTCTCCAAGGCACGCGACAGGGGGGATCCATCGCGCACTCCTTCAATGACATACAGCAATTGCCGCTGGATGAAGACATTGGCCGAGATGCGCGAGGTCAGCTCCAGGCCCTTGAGCAGGGGCAAGCCGCCGCCAGTCAGTGAGGCCAGAGTCTCCAAGAACTGAGTGTGAAAATTGGCCATCAGCACGCTGCCAAAAAACGGAATCCGCAGCTTGAACTCATCCCAGCGCGGGCGCCCCTTCTTGGAGCCGGACCAGACCCAAAAGGCCAGCCCAGCCAAGGCCAACATGGCCAACAGCAGCCACCAGTAGCTGCGCATGAAGGCGGAGAAATCGAGGATCAACTGCACGCCGGGGGGCACTCCGCCCTGCTTGCGCATCATCATGCCGCTGAGGCGGGGAATGAGGAAGGTGGTGAACAACAAGGTCACGCCCACCGCAGAGAGCCCCAAAAAGCCGGGGTAAATCATCGCCACAGCCACCTGACTCTTGAGCTCGCGGACCTTGGCCAAATAGGCTCCCTGCCGCTTCATCGAGGAGGCCAGAGAGCCCCCAGCCTCACCGGCAGCAGCCACGGCGCAATACAGCTCGTTGAAGCTGGGCGAGGTTTGACGCAGGGCATTGCTGAACGGGTGCCCCTCGCGGATCAAGGCCCCGAGGCGGGCCGCAAGGCGGCCATGCACGCTGCGCGAGTCCTTGCCTTCCATGAGCTTCAGGGCCTGCTCCAAGCGCATGCCCGCATCGAGCAACTCCGCCAATTCCTCAGTGAAGATCTGCAACTGCCGGCCACCGACCTTCATCGGTCCATCCGCCTGTGCCGCCTGATCAGCGGCGCTGCGCTTTTGCTGCGCGGAGAGCACTGGCTTGCCTCCCTGCTCACGCAGCTCAAAGGGCTGCAGACCCCGCCCCATGAGTGCCCTCAATGCCGCACCCCGATCCTGCGCTTCGAGGGAACCGGAAACATCGCGCCCGGCCGCGTCGGAGGCATGATAAGAAAAGGTGGGCATGGCGGGCAGGCAACGAAAACTCAGGCGCGGGCAGGTGCTTAGAAAGCGGCGGAATGGCGGGGATCGCAAGCAGATTTGGGCGCCCCCCGGCAACTCGGCAGGCAAGTCTGAACCCTGGCGGCGCTGCCGCGTTGAATCCGATGGCAAAAAAGGCAGGCTGCCACTGCATTTCGCCTCGACAACGCACCCCCGTCTCGGCTAACCCCAAGACCGCATGAAATCCGTTCCCTTCACCCGCCGTCAAGCCTTGCTGCGCGGTGCCGCCCTGAGTTTCCCAACCATCGTTCCAGCCTCCGTCTTCGGCCAAAACGCTCCCTCCAAACAGATCACCATGGCCGTGATTGGCTGGGGCATGATGGGGCCTGGCAACACTGCCAAATTTCTCTCGGAGCCCGATTGCCGGGTGCTGGCCGCCTGTGACATTGACCAACAGAACCTGGGCAAGGCCGTCAACACCATCAACGGCGCCTACAAAAACAAGGACTGCAAGGCCTACCACGACTACCGCGAGGTGATGGCGCGCAAGGACATTGACACGGTGATGCTGGCCCTGCCCGACAACTGGCATGCCCTCACCTCGATTGAAGCCGCCGCTCAGGGCAAGGATATTTACGGCGAGAAGCCTCTGGCGCGCACTCTGCGCGAGCAGCAGGCCATCGTTGCCGCCGTCAAGAAGCATGGCCGCATTTGGCAAACCGGCTCCTGGCAGCGCAGCGAGGACAACTTCCGCATTGGCGCGGAGATTGTGCGCAACGGTCTGATCGGCAAGCTCACCCGTGTTGAGGTGGGTCTGCCCGCCGGCCACAACGACTTCGCCAAGACCGGCGACAAACGCAGCGTCACTCCAGCACCGGCGCATCTCGATTATGAGATGTGGATCGGCCCGGCGGCGATGCAGGATTACATCGAGTGCCGCGTGCACAAGAATTGGCGCTGGGATTACAACATCGGCGGCGGTCAGCTTCTCGATTGGATCGGGCACCATGGCGACATCGCCCACTGGGGCATGGGCATGGATGAGAGCGGTCCGCTTGAAGTCCGCCCCATGCAGGTGGACATGCCCTCGCGCAGCGAGATCTGGAACACGGCCACGCGCTACCGCGCAGAGGCCTCATACGATGGTGACATCACCATGGTCATTGCCGGCGGCCACGCTGACATCGCCATGGGCACCAAGTGGATTGGCACCGAGGGCTGGGTCTATGTCAACCGCGGCGGCACCTACGATTGCTCCAATCCCAAGCTCAAGCAGATCATCAAGAAGCGCGAGGGCGAGCGCGTGGTGGAAGCGGCCAAGGCCCCCAAACTTGGCGATGACCTCATCAAGAACCGCCTCTACCAGAGCCCAGGCCACCACCGCAATTTCCTGGACTGCGTCAAGAGCCGCCAACCCACCGTCACTCCGGTGGAGACCGCTCATCGCAGCGCAACCCCCGGTCATCTGGCCCTCATCTCCTTCCTGGTCAATCGCCCCATCCGCTGGGATCCCAAGACCCAGGAAATCCTCGATGACGCGCAGGCCTCCGCCCTCATGGGACGCGATTACCGGGGTCCTTGGAAATTGCCCGCGTGATGGTGGCACGCGGCTGGCGCATCAACGGGCGGCTGCATGACCTCAGCCGCCGGGCCATGCTCATGGGCGTGGTCAATGTCACGCCGGACTCCTTCTCCGATGGCGGGCAATTCCTCGACCATGACCTCGCCGTGCAGCACGCGCGCAGGCTCATTGCCGAGGGCGCCGACATCATTGACATCGGCGGAGAATCCAGCCGCCCCGGTGCAGCCTCGGTGCCCTTGGATGAGGAGATGCGCCGCGTGCTGCCGGTCCTTGATGCCTTGCGCGGTTGTGATGCCCTGCTGAGCATTGACACCACCAAGGCGGCGGTTGCTGAGGCCGCACTGGACGCCGGGGCCCACATCATCAACGACATCAGTGGTCTGTGCGCCGACCCCCAAATGGCCGCCCTGGCCGCAAGGCGCAAGGCCGCCGTGGTGGTGATGCACATGCGCGGCACGCCGCAAACCATGCAGCAGCAGACCGATTACAATGATGTGGTCGCTGAGGTCGGGCAATTCTGGCGGCAGCGCCTCGATGAATTGATCGGTCTTGGCCTGCCAGCGGATTGTGTCGCCCTGGACCCGGGCATTGGCTTTGCGAAGAGTCTCGAGCAAAACCTGAGCCTTCTGCGTCATCTGCCCAAGTGGACGGCACAGTGGTCGCAACCCCTTCTTCTGGGCGTTTCGCGCAAGAGTTTCATCGGCAAACTGCTTGGCGATCAGAAGCTTGAGCAGCGCGAATGGCCCACCGTGGCCCTCAGCGCGCATCTGCGTCAAAACGGCGCGCGGATCCTCCGCGTGCACGAGGTTCAACCCAACCTGCAGGCCGTGCGCATGGTGGAGGCCATCGCATCCGCCGGCGCTGCATCATCGGCTTAGAGAAGCCCCTCGGATTCCATGGTTTCCTCGCCTTCAAGCAGCGGGTGCTCGGCAGCGGCCGAATGGGACTGACTTGCCTCCTGCTCCAGGGCAGCAGCAGCGCGCTGTGGCGAAACCTCCTGCATGGCTCGATCCACCAATTCTGCGGGCAATGTGTGGGTCACACTGACGCCGAGCTCTTCAAAACGACTGGCCAGACGAACCAAGTTGCCGCGCCCCTGACAAAGCTGATTCATGGCCTGATCAAAGGACGCTCGAGCCCGATCCAGCTGCGCGCCGGCACTCTGCAGGGTCTCGACAAAGCCACAGAGCTTGGCGTGCACCTTGGAGGCGCTCTGAGCCAATTCCTGCATGTGCTTGTTGCGCTGCTCGTAAAACCACAGTTGACGCACCATCTTCAGACTGGTGAGCAGCGTCGTTGGCGTGGTGACGAGCACATTCTTGCCAATGGCCTCCTGGAACAATTCCTCGTCGCCCCGCATCGCCTCAATGAAGGCACTCTCAATGGGGATAAAGAGGAAGACCAGATCCGGAGAGTTGATGCCTGGCAGCTGGAAGTAATGCTTCTCTGAGAGCTCGGCAATGCGTCCGCGCACCGCTTGGGCGTGCTCGCGCAGGGCCAGGGCGCGCTGGGCCTCGTCGCTGGCGTTGACATAGCGCGTGTAGGCATTGAGGGAAACCTTGCTGTCAATGATGAGGTGGCGGTTCTGCGGCAAACGCACAATGGCGTCGGGCTGACGCCTTCCCTCCTCGGTCTGGATGCTGGGCTGCAGACGGTAATCCTCACCCTCGCGCAGACCGCTGCGCTCCAGCACATTGGCCAGCACCAGCTCGCCCCAGTTGCCCTGCATCTTGACCTGCCCCTTGAGTGCAGTGGCCAACTCATGGGCCTCACGGGTCATGGCGGCGTTGATGTCGCGGATCTGATTGAGCTCGCTCTTCAGCGCCGCATGCTGCTCCACATCGCTGCGATGCACCTCGTCAATGCGCTGCGTGAACTCGCCAAGTCGTTGACGCAGGGGATTGAGCAGTCCGCTGATCTGCTCGCTGTTTTGTTCGGCGAAACGCTTTCCCTTTTCCTCAAAGATCGCCTGCGCCAATGTCTTGAACTCATGGGTCATGGCCTGTTTGGCCTGCTCCATGGCCTGCAGCCGTTCTGCGGCGAGGGCACGCTCGCCCTCGAGCTGATTGCGCAACACCGCAGCCTCCTGTTTGGAGGCGGACTCCTGAGCCCGCAGCGTCTGCAACTCTCCCTCCAGGCGTTCCACACGCGCCTGAGCCTCCTGCTTGGAGGCCGCCTCCTGAGTGCGCAGCGCCTGCATCTCTCCCTCCAGGCGTTCCACACGCGCCTGAGCCTCCATCGCTCTGGCTGCAGCGGAGTCCGCGGCGGTCTTGGAGAGCGTCAGCGCCGAACGCCCCTGCATCCAGCTAAGAAGGGCGCCAATCAGCACACCGGCCAGCGCAGCGGCCACAAGCATTGTGGTATCAGTCATGCGCGCAAATAGCGCGGCCTGCGCAAGGTCTCAACCCTCAAGTCGGGGAAGGTGACGACCGCGAGCCAAAAATGGCGCTACCCACCCGCACGAGAGTGGAGCCCTCGGCAATGGCGGCAGTGAAATCATGGCTCATGCCCATGGATAGCTCAGGCAGGGAAATCCCCAAACTCGCTTCGAGCCTGTCGCGCAACTCACGCAGTCGGGCGAAGTAGGGACGGGCATCCTCAACCCTGCTGACTGGCGGCGGGATGCACATCAGGCCCTCGACCCGCAGGTGGCGCATGCCGAGGATCTGCTCGAAGCAGGCCTCAAGCTGGTCGCTGGCAAAGCCGTGCTTGGAGGACTCTGCTGCCACATTGACTTCGAGAAGCACGGGCACCTCGCGGCCCAACTCTGCAGCAATGCGTTCGATGTCCTTGAGAATTTCGAGACTGTGCACAGCATCGAGGCGATCCGCAGCCGTCAGGGCCTTGCGCACCTTGTTGGATTGCAGCGGCCCGATGAGGTGCCAATGCAACCGCTGTGGCAGCAGGGGCTTTTTTTGCAGCAACTCTTGGACCCGGTTCTCTCCAAACAGCACCTGACCAGCAGCGACAGCCTCAGCCACCACCTCAGCAGGCTGAGTCTTGGAGACGGCCATGAGTCTCACCTCGCTGCCTTGACGGCCGGCCCCAGTGCAGGCCAGGTCCACTGCCTCGAGCACCCGTTGAAGCTGATCGGCAACGCTGCTCATCGGGGTTGGGCTCCGGGCTCAATCTCAAACACGAAGGGCAGACCAGCCTGTTTCATCTGCGCCGATTCCTTGGCCAAAAAGCGCTTCGCCAATTGGTCGAAACGACCATCCGCCCGCATCTGACGCAGAGTCTCGTTGACACTTTGGAGCAACTCGGGCCTGCCCTTGGCCAGTCCAACGGCCCACTGCTCCCGCTGCAGAGGCTCCAGCAGGGCACGAGTCTGCTGGGCGTGCCGGGTGTGGTAATTCATCACGCTGATCTGATCATAAATCCAGGCGTCACAGGTGCCGCGAATCACCTCCATCACACAGGCGGCATCGGTATCCAGCGAGGTCAAGACGGCCTTCGGCAGTTCCTGCCGACACCACTGCTCACCGCTGGTTCCGATGCGCACGGCGATCCGCCGCCCCTGCGCCCTGAGATCCGCGGCTGCCTTGACCGGGGATTGCAACCCCGTGAGCACAGCCAAACCCGTGGCCACATAGGGCTCGGAGAAATCAATGGATTGGCGCCGCTTTTCATTGGCGGTCATTGAGGAGATGATGAGGTCCAGGCGCCCAGATTGCAGGGCTGGCAATAGCCCGTCGAAGGCCAGATTGCGAAACTCGACCGGTTTTCCAAGCCGCTCGGCGATGGCTCGACCGATCTCCACACTCACGCCATCCATGCGCCCCTCATCATTGACGAATTCGAAGGGTGGATAGGTGGCGTCCATGCCGATCACCAATTCACGGCGCTCGCCACAGGCAGTGAGCAACATGCCAAGCCCAAGGCCGGCCAGAGCGGGCAGCGCGCGGCCCACGGATTGAGCCAGCAGCAGCAGAATGCCGGGGAGATTTGTGGATTTCTTCATGAGTAGAGTTGACGCAGGCGTTGCAGGCGTTTTTGAAAAATAGTGCTCTGATGAGTCAATCCGCAATCCTGAAGCACGGCCCCGTAAGACAGGCCCAGTCTCTCATAGGTGGGCAACCACTCCGGCAAGCTTTGTTCCAGCGTGTTGAGCGCCTCCTGCCAGCACTTCACTGAGTCCAAAATCTCCCCGGCGTTCACCATGGCCGTTGCCAATGCCGCCCAAGCCATCGCCACGGCGGGATCGGCATCCCCCAGGCAACGACGCCGCAACTCCAAAAGACCCCGCCGCATTTCCACCACCTGCTGCGGCATGACCGCGGAGTCGTAAAGCAGGGCGAGTTGGTTGAGCACTGCGGCGGACTCCGGGCAATCTCCGCCCAATCTGAAGTCCAAAATCTCGAAGGCACTCAGGAGATGTTGCTCCGCCTTGGCTGGTGCTCCAACCTGCTGGCACCACGCGCCAAGTTGCAATCGAAGCCTGGCCCAGGCCAGGGCATCCTGGGGAGAGGCTGCGGGACCATCAGAGCAAAGCAACGATTGATCCAGCAGGTTTGCAGCCTCGACGAGTCGCCCCGCATCAGCCATCAGTTCAGCGCGCTGCAACAACTCCCAGGCCCATGGGGGGAGACTGTGAGGGGAGCAGTAAGACTGTTCCCGATCCAGCCAATGCAGTCCCCCGGAGGGAAAGGCGCCATCGGCGCAAAAACTCGCTGGAAAGCTGCTGGTTCGCGAATCACTCAAGGGTGCCCTACAAACCATCCGCCACGCCTCAGGGGCAAGCGAAAAAAAACAGGCTCATGGCGCAACCAGCCTGGACAGCAAGTCTCGTCGCTGGACCAACAGGGCATCGTGAAGGTGCGGCATCAACTGCCCAATGGCCTGAGCCGGGGCCTCCGTTCCCTCAACGGACAACCCGAGATCTTGGGCCACCCGCCACTCAAATCGCTGCACCATGCGCAGGCTGGGAGGGTGGGATTCGAGGTAATCGAGGGCCTTGGACAACAAATCGTGCAACTCGGCCACGCTGGCCATCGGCTCCACCACGGCCTGCAACAACCGCACAAGGTAGGATGCGGCAAGCACCTTAAGATAGTCCTGACGCAGCCCCAGCCGGGGCTGGCTCCAATCCACTTCGCACAGAGTCCAGGTTTCGCCGCGCAAGGGAGGGGTGATGGCGATCTCAGCCGACACAAACAAGTCCAGTCTCCCGGCCATCGCCGACCGCGCCCTGAGGGCTCCGCGGGCACGGGTGCGCAGCAGGCCCAAATCCCTGCTCAACCAGGTCACCAGCAGACTGCTTTCGGAAATGCTGCGGCGCCCGACCAAAATGGCCTGAGTCTTGTCCACGGCCAAGCCTGACCCAGACCCCGCCCGAGCTCAAGCACTTCATCGCCCTTGCCATGTCCCCCGAGCCAGGCTGATACTG
>JAURHS010000220.1 GCA_030833205.1 Prosthecobacter sp. | reverse complement strand
TCCCAACGGCGCCACCCGTCCACCCGTGGGCACGCCTCCGCCGCCGCCAAACGCCGGTGCTCCCACTCAACCCGGCCAGCCGCCAGCCTATGCCACGCCTCCTGCAGGAGCCACTCGGCCACCCGTGGGCACGCCTCCACCGCCGCCAAACGCCGGTGCTCCCACTCAACCTGGGCAGCCTCCAGTTGGTGGCCCGCCTCCCAACGCTGGCACCCCTCCCGCCAATGGCAATCCACCTGCCAATGCAGGGACCGTGGCAATGGTGCCTGCCCGCCGCAGCCCTCCAACCAACCAGCGTCTGCCCAGGCCCAGACCTCCCGGACGCGTCAGTGACCCGCTTGCCGAGGTCAGCGATGCCGAGTTGCTGGCCTTCTCCAATGGGCGGCAAGAGTTTCTGCGCCGCGAAACTCCTGAGGGTGGTTTAGGTCCCATCTTCAACCATGTCTCCTGCGCTGCCTGCCACTTTCAGGGCGGCCTCGGAGGTGCCGGCCCGATCAATGTCACCCGCTTCGGCCGCAACACGGCAGCGGGCTTTGATCCGTTGGCCTCGCTTGGCGGATCGCTGCTGCAAGTCATGTCCATCGTTCCCGCCGCACGCGAGTTCATCCCCCGTGAGGCCAATGTTCAGGCTCGCCGACAGACCACGGCACTCTTCGGGCTGGGCCTCATTGAGGCCATCCCCGATGAAGCCCTGCTGGCACTGGCTGCCGTTGAAAAACCCGACGGCGTGCGCGGCAAGGCACACCTCGTCACCGACATTGTCTCAGGCGAGCTTCGCGTGGGGCGCTTTGGCTGGAAGTCCCAGCAAGCCACCGTGCTGGCCTTCTCAGCCGATGCCTATGTCAACGAGATGGGCGTGACCAATCGCTTCTTCCCCGAGGAAAATGCCCCCAATGGCAGGGCTGACCTGCTGGCCCAACACGACCGCGTGGCTGACCCTGAGGACACGGCGGATCCAGTGACCGGACTGGCGGACATTGATCACAGCGCCAATTTCATGCGCTTCCTTGCCCCTCCAGCGCCGCTGCCTTCCACTGCCGGCACCGAGGCGGGCAAGGCGCTCTTTACCACTGTGGGTTGCGCGCTCTGCCATGTGCCTGAACTGACCACCGGCCCCAACGCCAGTGCCGCCCTGGCCAACAAGACCGTGGCTCTCTACTCCGATCTGCTCTTGCATGACATGGGCAGGCTGGGGGATGGCATTGTTCAAGGTCAGGCCAGTGGCCGCGACATGCGCACCGCTCCGCTTTGGGGCATCCGCTTCAGCGCGCCCTACCTGCACGATGGCCGCGCTCCAAATCTGCAGGCCGCGATCATGGGCCATGACGGCGAAGGCAGTGTGGCTCGCGACCGCTTCGCCAAGCTGAGCGCCGCCGACCGCGCGGCACTGCTGCAATTCGTGCAGTCACTGTAAACAGGCTGCAGGGCTCAATGGCCTGCCGCACTTCACCGCTCCGGCCGCAGGGTCGGGGCGGTTTTTTTTGCTGGCTGCCACTTGCCCTTCCGGCCTTGGGGGCACAGCATGAGGGCTTACGCCATGTCGCACGCCGCCGTTGTCAATTATGCCCCCGAGAAAGGCTCGGTGGAAATCCGCGAAGTCCCCGAACCCAAGATCGGCTCCCAAGATGTGTTGTTGGAGGTTTCCCATGTGGGGGTCTGCGGTTCGGATCTGCATCAATGGACCGCCGATCATTCCTGGCCCGTGAACTACCCTGTGGTGCTGGGGCACGAATTCAGCGGGCGCATCCTCAAGCTGGGTGCTGAGGTGGAAGGCTGGCAGGAGGGCCAGCAGGTGGTCAGCGAAACCGCTGCGATCATCTCTCCCAACAATCCGATGACCCGGCGCGGGCTTTACAATCTGGATTCAACGCGCAAGGGTTTTGGCTACGGTGTGGATGGCGCCATGACGCGCCTGGTGCGCGTGCCGGCACGCATCCTGCATGCCGTTCCCGAAGGCCTGCCCATGGAGCACGCCTGCCTCACTGAGCCCTGCTGTGTGGCCTACAACGCCGTGATCAAAAACGCCCGCATCGAACCCGGGGACCGCGTGCTTGTGCTCGGGCCGGGGACCATCGGCATTCTTTGTGTGGCCATGGCCCGCCTCTGCGGCGCG
>JAURHS010000005.1 GCA_030833205.1 Prosthecobacter sp. | reverse complement strand
GCAGGGTGGCCAATTGCACGGAGGACTCGCGGGTGAAATTCCCGGAGATCACTGCTGTGCCGCCAAAGCGGTCGGTTTGCAGAACGGGGGCTGAAATGATTTCACCGTCAACGATAATGGCCAACTGTCTTCCCTTGTTGTTGGCTGCGATGGCATCGAAGGCCTTGCTGCCTTCGCCGTTGAGATTGAGGTACACTTTCCAACCCTCGGGGTCCATGGTGGCAAAGGCGTCCGAGACGCCGTCGCCTTCCATGTCTGGGCGGTTGCGGACCAATTCGGCTCCGCGGTCAGGCATGGGGTTGCCTGCCTCGTCCTTCTGGGATTTGTACTTCATTTTGACCCAGCCCGGTTCGGTGACGCCGCCGTTGTCAATCTCGGCAATTTTGCTGCTGCTCTCGCGGTGAACGAGGCGAAACTCGAGCTTGGCCACCTGTTGGATCTTGGTGCGAACATCAGCAAATTCCTCGGGCTTGACGCCAGGCATCTGGATGAGGATGCGGTCACTGCCCTGAGGTTGCATGCTCAGGTCCTTGGTGCCCTCGGGATTGAGGCGTTTTTCCAGAATGCCGATGGCCTGCTGCACCTCAGCCGCGCCAACGGCCTGTTTGTTGCCGTCCTTGTCAGTGCTCTCGCGAAGGCGAACCACAAATTCACTGCCGCCCTTGAGGTCAATGCCCAGCGGAATGCCAAGTTGACGCGCGCTGAAAAGGGCAAAGGCGGTCATCAACAGGATCAGCAGGCTGCCGGCGCGCCGCTTGGTGCGGTGTCTGGCGCTGCCGGTGTAGATGAGCAGCATCAGCATGATGCCAAAGCCGACCAGGGAAACGAGGTAGGAGTTCATGGAATGGGGAAGGGTGTGGGGCTGGATGCGTAACGGCGTCTTCGGCTTGATTGCCTCAGGCCTCGGAGGCCTCCATCACGGGGCTGGCCTTGCTGACGGTGGCGATGGCGCTGCGTTCGTACTCGACCTTCACATTGTCGCCGAGACGCACCATCACCGTGCGCTCCTTGGTGCTGGTGATGATGCCGTGTTCGCCGCCGCTCATCACGACATGGTCGCCGACCTTGACATTGGAGATGAGTCGTTCGTGTTCCTTCTGACGCTGGCGCTGAGGGCGGATGATGAGGAAGTACATCATCACGAACATCAGCACCATCATGACGATGGGGCTACCGAGGATGCCAGGAGCTTGAGCTGGGGCTGCTTGAGCCAGGACAAGGGAGCAGAGAGGGGCGAGTGTCATGAGTTGGGTTGGGGAGATTCGGGGCGGGTGCGGTAACGGGCGTGAACCTCAGCCCGGAAGTCGGCAAAACAGCCTTGTTCGAGGGCGGCACGCGCCTTGGACATGAGGGACCCGTAGAAATGCAGATTGTGAAGGGAAATCAACCGCAATCCCAGCACCTCCTGGCATTGAATCAGGTGTCTGAGATATGCGCGGCTAAAACCCTGAACCAGCGGGTGGGTGTCTTCGGCGATGGGTCGCAAGTCCTTGGCGTAGCAGGCATTGCGCAGGTTGAGGGTGCCCTCGTGGGTGAATGCGGTGCCGTTGCGCGCCAAACGGGTGGGAAGGACGCAATCGAACATGTCCAGCCCTCGGGCGATCAGTTCGATGAGTTGAGGGGGGGTGCCCAGCCCCATGCCGTAGCGCGGCTTGTGGGTGGGCAGCAGGGGTGCGGTCCAGTCGGCGACTTCGTACATTTCCTCCTGGGATTCGCCGACGCTCAGGCCGCCGATGGCGTAGCCAGGGAAGTCCATGGCCACCATTTCGCGGGCGCAGATCTCCCGCAATTCGCGGTACACGCTGCCTTGGACAATGGGGAAATGCATTTGGGCCTGATGCAGCGGGTGGCGGCCAAAGGGGCCGGCCAGGGGTTGGTGCTGATCCACCCAGTCGCGGCAGCGCTTGGCCCAGCGCAGAGTCAGCTCCATGCTGGCCTTGGCCTCGGCGGGAGGGCAGGGGTAGGCGGTGCACTCATCGAAGAGCATGGCGATGTCGCTGCCCAGAGTGGCTTGGATTTCCATGGCGGTTTCCGGGCCCAGGAACATGGGGCTTCCGTCAACATGGTTGTTGAAGGTGCAGCCCTCCTCCCTGACCTTGCGCAGCTTGGCCAGCGAGAACACCTGGAAGCCTCCACTGTCGGTAAGGATGGGACGATCCCATTGAATGAAGGAGTGCAGGCCGCCTGCCTCGCGGATGATGTCCGTGCCTGGGCGCACCCAGAGGTGGTAGGTGTTGCCAAGGATGATCTGAGTCTCCAGCTCGCGAAGCTCGCCTGGCGAGATGCCCTTGACGCTGCCCTGGGTGCCAACGGGCATGAAGACTGGGGTTTCGATGACGCCATGCGCCGTCTGCAGCCTGCCGCGGCGGGCGCGGGAGGAGGGGTCGGTGGCCAGAAGCTCAAACATGGACGCGAAGGGGGGCTGAGTCTGCCTGTCTGCGCCAGGCTTGTCAATGAAGCTCAACGCCTTGGAGAATGAGCGCTGCCGCAGATTCGGCCGCGCCAGGGCTGGCGGCATGGATGCGGCAGATCAGGTCACCACATTCGAGCTGCTGACCGACTTTTGCCAGTTGGTCGCAGCCCACTCGCGGATCAACGGAATCGCTGGCCACCTGTCGGCCGCCTCCCAAGCTCACGATGGCTTCGCCAACGAATCGGGCGCTGAGGCGCGTGAGCTTGCCGGGCTTTGTGGCGCGAACCGCCAAAATGGCCGGCGCGCGGTGGATTTCACCAAGTCGTTCGAGGTCGGCAGCCCTGCCGCCCTGAGCTTCCACCATGGCGGCGAACTTCTCCCAGGCCCGGCCCGTGGAGAGGTGCTCCTGCAGGGCTTGCCGTCGGCCTGGACAGAGCTCCTCAGCCAAATCCAGAACCAAGGTGCGCAAATCCAGCGGGCCCTCTCCTTTCAGGCATGTGCAGGCTTCCATCACCTCCAAGGCATTGCCGGCGGCGCAGCCTGTGGGCTCGTCCATGGGGTTGAGTCGTGCGCTGGCCTTCAGGCCCAAGGCTGCTGCAGTGTTCAGCAGGGACTGGGCGAGGGCTTCAGCTCGTGGGCGATCCTGCATGAACGCGGCCTCGCCAAATTTGACATCAAGCACCAGGCGGTTGAGGCCCTCGGCGAGTTTTTTGCTCAGGATGCTGGCGGTGATCAAGGCCAGACTGGGCACGGTGCCGGTGACATCGCGCAGGGCGTAGAGTTTGCGGTCTGCGGGGCAGATGGTTGAAGATTGACCCACCATGGCGCAGCCAAGGCGCTGCACCTGGCTTTCGATCACTCCGATTTCCAGGCCTGTCTGAAATCCAGGGATGGACTCGAGTTTGTCGAGAGTTCCCCCGGTGATGCCCAGTCCGCGTCCTGAGATCATGGGCACCCATCGGCCTTCGCAGGCCAGCAGGGGGGCCAGCACGAGGCTGGTCTTGTCACCGATGCCGCCGGTGCTGTGCTTGTCTACGCGCTCAGGGCTTTGCGCAGGCCACCGAAGTTGCTGTCCGCTTTGCAGCATGGCCAAGGTCAGGTCGCGGGTCTCCTCGGCGTCCATGCCCTGCCAGAGGATGGCCATGGCCAGGGCGCTCATTTGGTAATCGGGCATGGCGCCAGCGGTGAATCGTGTGATGAGTTCATGGATCTCCCCGCCTTCGAGGCGGCCGCCGTCGCGTTTGCGTTCGATCAAGGCAGGGAGGTGCATGACGGGATCATGACCTCGGGCCGAGGGAAGTGCAATGCCATGCTCTGAAGGCCCGACTTGCCAGATCCCCCGGGCGCCAACTCGGCAGCCCTGGGCTGGGGTGCCCCGATTTGGCATTGGAGTCGGCCGTTTCCTTGGGTATCCTTCACTCATGCGCTTGTTGCTTTCTTCGCTTTGGATCCGCCCCCTGCTCAGCTTGAGTGCGCTGTCATTGGTGGGTTGCGTCAGCGTGACGCCGCAGACTCAGGGCCGTGCGGTGGCCATGCCTGAGGCGCGTTCTCAGGCCCCAGCAAAGCCTCGCTCCAAGCGCTCTGCGCCTCCGATTTCAGCGGCGGGTTTCGCGCGGCGCATCAGTCATTCTTCGGTGCCCACCAGTGAGAAGCTGTTGGCAATGACTTTTGATGATGGGCCGCACCCCAAGCTCACCGCGCGCCTGTTGGATCTCTTGGCGCAGCGCGGGGTGAAGGCCACTTTCTTCGTCGTCGGACGCAATGTGCGTACCTACCCAGCCTTGGTGCGGCGCATGATCGCCGAGGGCCACGAAGTGGCTTCGCACACGGACACCCACCCCAGTCTCACCAAACTCAGTGAGGCCGGCATTCGGCAGGAGCTTGAGCGCACTGAAGAGGCCATCGTTGCTGCAGCCCAGATCAAGCCAGTGCTTCTGCGTCCACCTTACGGCGCTACCAACGAGCGGGTCAATCGGCAGGCATTCTCGCAATTTGGCTACCAGACCATTCTGTGGTCGGTGGATCCTGAGGATTGGCGCCGACCGGGCCCCTCAGTGGTGGCTTCACGACTTGTTGCCGGCGCGCATCCCGGTGGCATCCTCTTGGCCCATGACATCCACGCCGGCACCATTGACGCCATGCCGCAGGCTCTGGATGCGCTGCTGGCTCAGGGTTACCGCTTTGTCACGGTGAGCCAACTGCTGTCCAGTGCCACCGTGCTACCCTGATGGGGTGAGGAAGGGCTCAGGGGGCAGCCGACCACTGCAGGCTCTCAACGCCTCGTTGGTAATGCACGGCCACTGGCTCTGCTGATGCTGCCTTGATCCATCGCCCTTGGGCGTCGAAGCGCTGCAGTCGCCCCTCCTGATGGCGCTGCCAACCGATGATTCTTCCCGAGGAGGCGTCGCGCTCAATCACATCGCGCCAGTCCTGACGCGGCGCCAGTCGTGGATCGCACCAGGCCACTGTCCGAGGGCGCCGCAAAATGTCGGCGAAGACCACATGGGCAAGGGCGCAGCGGTTGATCGCTTCGACGGCAATCTGGCTGCGTTTGGTCTGTAGGGCGTCACTTGTCGGCTTCGCTCCGGACTTCCTGCGCGTTGCCGGCCCCTCATGGATCAGACCCAAGCCGAACATTCGCCGCTCTTCCTGTTGCAGCAAGTCCAGACCATCGCCTTCGCCAGCCAGCTTCATCACCTCCTCATGACGCCGCTCAAGCCAGAGAGGGTCGTCAGCCAAATCATGGAGTGCATGATGCACCACTTGCCTGAGCTCTGGCCCGCCTGGAGTCAGTGGTTGCTGCAACGCCTCGCGCAGGTGTTGAGTCAGCGCCTTGGCAGCGGCCTCAATCTCTGCAGCTGGCTTTCCTTGTTGCCGCAGTTGTTCCAGGGCTCGTCGCTCCAGTTCCAGAGGTTCGTGAATTGTGGCAATCTGCCGGGCGGTGGACTCCTTGAGCACGAGGCCGAGAAGCTCATGCCGAAGGTGCCTTGGCTGGTGGCTGTGCGCAGCGGCAAACAGCAGCCGCAGCCAGGGCTCGATTTCATCGTCATCCGGCAGGCCGACACCGAAATGCGGTGCCGCGGCCCACACCTCAAGCAACCGGCCCTTGTCATCGTGCAGTCGCCATTCCTGAGGGGGGAGGTAGAGACTTACGATGGCGGCGGGTCCTGCCCCCATTCCCGCATCTGCGGCAACCGCCACATCGAGCCTTGAGCTGACAACGCCCTGCTGATCAAGCCAGGGCCTGCACCACTTCATGCGCAGACGAGCGCGTTGCGTCAGGGGATCAAGCCGAATCTCCACCGCATCAGCGGGACCGTTGACCACCTGCAGCGTCCATTTCACCGCTGTCTTGGCGTTGGCAAAGGTGGCATTGAGCTGCAGCTCCATGTCAAAGGCATCGAGCCATCCCCGAAAAACCCGCGCCACGCAGCAGTCGGTGCTGGCCAGGGCGTGACCGTTGACAGTGCCATCAAAGCAGCCAGGCGTGGTGGGGGTGATGGGAGTCTCGCGAAGCACCACCAATCGTGGTACTGCCGGCAGAGTTTCCGGCCGCAGGGCCGCTGCCAACTCATGCAGCCTGGGCAGGTTGATCTGGTTGCCATCAAGCACTTGAGTGCAGGAGGCGGGAGAAATCCATTGAGGTGAATGTGGTGCCTGCTTGAGGCTGCGGCGCACCAGCCAAGACAGCACGGGAGAGATCAGGCCCCGGGCCTCAAGGAGTTGGCGGCTCTCTCCTGGCAGCGAAGCCAGGGCAAGCAGCAGGGCCTGCAAGAGGGGTTGATCGCTGCCGGAGGAGCCTCGGCTCATCATCAAGGCCGGACTGTGAAGTGGCATCAGATCGCCCAACTCACCTGGACGATAATCGAGATGGGCAGGATAAACGAAGAGGTTGTTGGCATGGTACTGCGCGGCGAGAAAGCGCATGCCCAGCGGGTCCATGGCGTAAAAGCGCGGCAGACACCCTCCCTGCAGTGGCGCGGCAGCCATGGAACAGTTGCCCAGAACGACTTGGCGCCGCACTTCCTGAGCCGGACCGCGCTGCGCTGCCCCGGGCAGGGCCTGCAAATGCGACCATTGCTGCAGGGACAGGGTGGAATGCCCGCCGTCGCGGTTTTCATAAAAGACGCCCTTGAGCCCGATTGACTCTGCGCGGAGTACCGCCTCATTGCTCTGCTGGAGAAGCTTCTGCAGCGTGCTCGCGCTGGACAAGGACATGTGGCCAAGCATGCAGAGCACGCCGAGAAACCAACGCCGCGGGGGGGGCGGGCAAAGGTAACGCAGCGCAGAGGAGATCACGCGATGATCCCGTGAGGCTGTCGGGCCCTCCAAAACTTGTCAATCCTTTGTGCGCTTGCCAGTCAGTCTCACCGAGCGTAGTCTGGAGGGTTTGATCACATGGAATTTAGGAACCTGACTGGGCGACGCGAGATTGGAGCCAATTGTTATGTGCTGGGAAGCGGCGATGCCCGTCTGGTGCTGGACTGTGGAATGCACCCCAAGGAGGTTGGCTTCGATGCCCTGCCAGACTTCGGGCCGCTGCCCCATGACAGCGCGCAGGGCATTGTGATCACCCATGCGCACCATGATCACATCGGCGGGCTTCCGGTGCTGATGCGGCGCCAGACGCAGGCTCCGATCTACATGACCGAGATCACTGGTGAGCTGACCTCAGCGATGCTGCACAACTCGGTCAATGTCATGACCTCACAGCGCACCGAGAAGGGCATTGCCGAGTATCCTCTGTTCACCCACCGCGAACTGGAGGAGAATCGGGCCCGCTTTGTCTATCACGATCTCAAGAGGCCCTTTGGGGTTCCTGGCACGCCATGGGAGCTCTCGTTTTATGATGCTGGGCATATCCTTGGCTCGGCTGGGGTGATGGTCCGCGAGGGCAATCATCGCCTCTTTTACACGGGGGATGTGCACTTTGAGGCCCAGACGATCTGCATGGCGGCGGACTTCCCGCGCGAGGGCGTCGATGTGCTGGTCATGGAGACCACCCGTGGCACTCATCAGCGCCCCGCCGACTACAGCCGCCGGGCGGAGAAGGAGAGGCTTGCCGCCCTGATCCGCGACACCTACGAGGCTCATGGGGCCGTGCTGATTCCCGTCTTTGCGCTGGGCAAGACGCAGGAGGTGGTGTTGATGCTGCACGAGCTGCGCCAAGAGGGGTTGATTCCCGACATGCCCCTGCACATGGGCGGTCTGGGCACCAAAATCACCACCCTCTATGACGAGTACGCCGATCGTTCACGCCGCAGCTATCCTGGCCTGAGGTTGCTGGAGGACATTCCCAGCCTGGTCAAGCCCTCGCGGGCGCCGAGGCGCGGAGCGCCGCGCCACATCCCGTTGGAGCCCCGGCACATTTACTGCCTGAGCAGCGGCATGATGACCGAGGGCACGCTCTCCAACCAATTTGCCTGGAAGCTGATTGAAAACCCCCGGCACGCTGTGGCCTTTGTCGGCTACACGGATCCCGATTCTCCAGGCTTTGCCCTGCGCAACGCCAAAGCGGGGCAAAAGCTCAAGTTGGCCCCGGATCTTCCAGCGGTTGAGGTGAATGCGCGCATTGCGAGCTTTGACCTCAGCGCGCATTCCAGTCGCGAGCATCTTGCAGCTTACGCTGAGGCTCTGCGGCCCAAAAAGATCATTCTGGTGCACGGCGATGAGGCGGCACAGGCCTGGTTTCAGGAGCGCTGGGCCCAGACCTTGGCTGGAGTCAGCGAGATCATCATCCCCTCGGGCCATCAGCCGATTGAACTTTGGTAGGGCGCCCAGCAGCCCGCTTGAAAGTCGGTTCTGCGCCCCCGTAGTGCCGCGGCGGGCCTCTGCGGTGCGCGCTGCATCTGGAGTGGCACGCAGGTTGGACAGTTCAACCCATCCCCCAAAGGCTTTTGGCTGAACGGTTGCCCTTTAACGCGTGGCCCTTGGATTGGCCGGCGCGGCTGCGGGCTTGGTCGGAGCGTTGGCGGTGGCTGGCAGTTTGCCGGTAAGCTCAAGCAAGTCGCGCATGATGTGCACTGCCTCAGCCTTCACAGGCTCAAGGCCAAGGGGAAATTTCTCAGCTGCGCCTTCGGCCTCGTCATCCTCGTTGTTTTTTGCCATGCGCATTCCGGTGCTCTTCTCACGGGTGAAGTCCGACTCGGGCATCAACTCTGGCTTGTCCACATTGTCGAGGGTGAGACGGTAGGCCTTGAAGGCCTCCTTGCCTGCCGCGGCCTTCACGCGTGCCTCACGGTCTTGCTCCTGCCTTTCGCGGCGGATGCGGGTTTCGTCGTTTTCGCTCTGACGCTCAGCAAGATTGAGCGAGACGCGGTTGCGTTCGATTCGGTCCTGCAAGCGCTTGCTTTCTTCGCGAATGGTTTTGAATTCGGGGTCGGCTCCGATGCGAGCGCCAAGGCGTCGGTTGAGTTCCGCCAATGGCCAAGGTTGCGGGTTGACCAACTTGTAGGGCACCGCGGGGATGGTGTCGTATGGCAGGGGGTTGTCAGCCGAGGCTTCACCAATGTCGAGCACATCGCGAATGGAGGGCAGCACCAGATCGGGTTCGACGCCCTTGAGCTGGGTGGAGCCACCGGCAATCCGGTAGAATTTTTGGATGGTGACCTTGAGATTGCCGGCGCGGTCGCGGTCCTCATCGCGCAGCGTGGGGTTGCGCATGTAGCGGCCCACGGGCAGGATGGTCTGGACGGTGCCCTTGCCGAAGGTGGACTTGTCCCCGACGATCAGGGCGCGGCGATAGTCCTGCAGTGCTGCGGCAAGGATTTCACTGGCAGAGGCGCTGGTTTTGTCGGTGAGGACAATCATGGGCCCGGAGTAAAGGGCGTCTGGCGTTTCACATTCGCGCATGCTGATGCGGCCCTGCCAATCCTTGGCCTGTACCACCGGCCCTGCCGGCACAAACAAGCCCGTGAGGCGAATGGCTTCCTCGAGGGAGCCGCCTCCGTTGCCGCGCAGATCAAGCACGAGACCATCAATCTTCTCCTGAATCAGCCGTTTGAGCAAACGCTGCACATCGTCTGTGGTGGAGACGGTGCCGGCCTCCATGTCGGCGTAAAAGGAGGATAGGTTGATCCATCCCAGCTTGAGTTGCGGGCCCTGTGAGGGGGGAGTGACCAGCAATTCGGCATTGGCCAGCTTTTCCTTCAGCTCCACCTGAGCGCGGACAATGGAGATCACGCGCAGGTTGTCGGGGTCGTCGGCGGGGGCGATGCGCAGCCGTACCGTGCTGCCCTCGTCGCCGCGAATCATCTCCACGATCTTGTTGAGTTTCATGAATTTGGTGTCCACGAAATCCGCCTCGCCCTGGGCCACGGCGAGGATCTTGTCATTGAGCCTGAGTTCGCCCTGCTTGTCAGCTGGTCCGCCAACCACGATTCCCTGAATCTGAGCAACATCGTCCTCCAAGCCAAGCAGTGCACCGATGCCCACCAGCTTGTGCTTCATGGAGATGTTGAAGCTGTCGGTCTCTGCCTGACTCATGTACTCGGTATGCGGGTCGTAGGCCACGGAGAGGCTGGAGAGGAAGAAATCCACAATGTCCTCCTGGTCGTTTTCGTTGATGCTTTCCAGCAGTCGCTCGTAGTCACGAAGCACCCGCTGCTGCGGTGTTTCCTCGTCCTTCTTCTTCTCCGCGACCTTGACTTCGGGCTTCTTGGCGGGAGCTGGCGACTTGGGTTGAGGCTTGGCGGCGGCCTTGGCGGCCTTGCGCTTGGCTTCCTCCTGTTTGTTGATGTCGGTGAGTTTCTCCTGGAGCAAATTTTCCTCGATCAGGTTGCGCCAGAGCTGATCCTGGTCTGCTTTGTCCTTGGGGTAGGGAGCCTTGTCGCGCTTGAGTTCAATGCTGCGCTTGCTGTCGAAGGTGAATGTTTCGTCGGCGAGAACCTTGCGGGTGAAGGCCAACCGTTCTTCGACGCGCTGCTTGTAAATGTCGTAGATTTCAATCGCAGGGCTGATGTTGCGCATCAGAATGGCATCATCGAGCGTGGTCTTGTACTGCTCGCGCAGACGGTCCACATCCTGCTGGGTGAAGAACACATGGCGGAAGTCGAGGAGGTTGAGGTAGTTCTCCAGCAGCTTG
Organism: Prosthecobacter sp.; assembly: GCA_030833205.1. Taxonomy (GTDB): domain Bacteria; phylum Verrucomicrobiota; class Verrucomicrobiia; order Verrucomicrobiales; family Verrucomicrobiaceae; genus Prosthecobacter. The sequence goes on along the minus strand of JAURHS010000005.1, from coordinate 56,199 downwards.
GCTGAGAGTTCATCGTCAACATCGCGGTGGCTGTAGTGCTGGCTCTGCAGCATGTAGGCCACATACATGGCGACTTGCCCGAAATTGGTGTCGGCCCGCCCGGCTGGCGCCAGGCTCAAACTCAAGGCGACGAAGAGGGCCGGGACGAGACGGGTGAGGCGGCGGAGCATGGCGTCAGAGGGGGGATGAAGACTCAAAACTGTCGCAAACTCGGGATTGTGCGGTTTGAGGCTTGAAATGTCCAACGCTTTCGGCGTTGGCAAGGGCATGGCAGATTTTACTTTTTTCACGGGGGGGCCAGCCCAGACCCATGGATATTGGGTCCGTGCGGCGCAGGGCCAGTTCGTGGTGGATGCCCCAGAGGGCATGGCGCAGTGGTTGCGCGGCCAAGGCGCCAAGATTGAGGCCCTGCTACTGACCCATCAGCATTTCGACCATGTCGGTGACGCGGCAGAGGTTGCTGCTGAGTACGGCTGTCCGATTCTGGGTTTTGCCCAGCACTCGAAGGCCTTGACCCTGGAACTGTTGTACGCGGCGTCGGCGGGTGTCGAGCTCTCCATTCCTGCCTTTCAAGTGTCGCGCCTGCTCAAGGCGGGGGAGACTTTGCAGCTCTGTGGCGAGCGGTTGCAATGCCTTCATCTCCCTGGCCATAGTCCCGATAGTCTCGCCTTTCACTGGGCGGCCAGGGAGATTCTTTTTGGGGGGGATGTGCTCTTTGCCGGCTCGGTGGGACGCACCGATCTGCCTGGAGGCTCCATGACGCAGTTGCTTGAAGGAATCCTGCGCGAGTTGCGTCCACTGCCTGAGGCAACGCGCGTCCTGCCTGGTCACGGGCCGCAGACAACTCTGAAGAGGGAATGGCAGGTCAATCCTTACCTGCAGGAATCGCTGCCTGGGCTCAGGAGCCAGGCTTGAGCAGCAACCAGCGCGGCAAGTAGTCGAGCATCGCCTCGGCCAAGGCCTCGGCAAAGCGTTGACGCCCCTCGGCGCTGTCCCGCAGTCGGTTGCGATTGGCCTCAATCTGAACCCCGACAACGCCGGGATTGCCCGAAGTCAACCTGCGCAGGGTGTAACCCCCTCGAAAGTAGGGTTCGGAGGGAATGGGCTCGCGGGGGCTGGGCGTGGCCGGAAAGCCCGCGCGCTCCAGCAGTGCGCCAAGGCTCTGAGGCCCGCGCAGAAAGGCGGGGTAGTCCAAATCCTGGTGCAGCGAGGCGAGCAGCGCCGCACTGCCATCAGTGATCTTCAGCCGTGACGCTTGCGCATAATCCGCCGCATCGTGGAGATAGCCAAGCTCCACCCGATTTTGTGGATGGCTTTGTCCGTGGAGATCAATCAGCAGAATCCGACCGTGTCTGGCCACCGCAGCCCTGACACTTTGGTCGGCGAGTTGATGATAGTGCCTCCAGGCGGCAATGGCCAGGGGATCGCCCTGGGCCGCCTCCTGCTCCTCGCGGTTCATGTCCACCTTGCTGCGGTGCCAGAGGCAGGTCAGCAGCGCGGGCTTGAGGCCACTTCGGGCCGCGATTGCCTGCTGCAGGCGCAGGCCCAGATCAGCGGTGTTGGCGTCCTCGCCGAGCACGCCTTGGCGTCGATCGGCAACTTCAGAGGGCTTGAGCCTGCCCCCGTGTGGCGCACAAATCACCACGGGCCCATCGCCTGGGAACAGACGACTGGCCCCGCTGGTTTCCAAGGCACAGGCCCCACCCCCGCCGCTGAGGCAGAGGGCAAGGACGAGGAATCTTGTGGCGTTGGCGCGGGTCATGCCAGCACATCGGCGATGACCTTGCCCTTGTCGCCAACTGTGAAGGGGCGGTTGCTCGGGGACATGGTCACATGGTCCACATCCATGCCCATGGCGTGGCCAACGGTGCTGTGGAAATCCTGAATGGTGGACTGCTTGTCGGCGACACTGTTGCCGTCCTTGTCGCTGCTGCCGTAAATGGTGCCGCCGCGCACACCGGCGCCGGCCAGCATGGTGGAGAATACTTTGGGGTGATGATCGCGCCCACTGCGGCTGTTGATGCGCGGGCCACGGCCAAACTCCGAACACAGCACAATCATGGTGCTCTGAAGAAGGCCACGGTTGTGAAGATCTTCCAGCAGGGCGGAGATCGCCACATCAATGATGCCGCCATTTTCCTGCATCTCATCGTCAATGTCGTTGTGCATGTCCCATCCACCCTGGGTGACTTCCACGAAGCGCACGCCGCGCTCCACCAATCGCCGCGCCAGCATGCAGCCCTGCCCGAACTTGTTGCGGCCGTAGGCTTCGCGTTGCTCGTCTTGTTCGTCGGTGAGTTTGAAGGCTGCCAGGTCTTCGCTGGAGAGAAGTTTGAGGGTGTCGTCGTAGAAATCGCTGTAGGCCTTCAGGTTGCTGTCCTTGAACTTGGCGCGGAAGCCACCATCTATTTTGTTGAGAAGGGCGAGCCGCTTGTCCATGACCTCGGAGCTCGCTGCGAAGGTGGAGTATTGCAGGCCCGCATCGGGGTCGTGAATGGGCAGCGGGCTGTACGCCGCGCTGAAAAAGCCGTTGCCGTGATCAGGATTGCGGTTGACGCAAACCGAGGAGGGTAGCGTTTTGTGGCTCTTGCCCAGCAATTCCTGCGCCCATGCACCGAGACTTGGGTGTTGAATCGTCCCGCGCTGCTCATAGCCGGTGCGCATGAGGTACTGACCCGAGGCATGCACCCCGGTCTTGGAGCTCATGCTGCGAATAATGGCCATCTTTTCGCTGTGCGATGCGGCCAGCTTGGGCAGATAGCCGCCAAGTTCGTAACCGGCCTTGGTGGCGATGGGATCGCGCGCACCCTTGCTCTCGCCACGCTTGGGGTCGAGGGTGTCAATGTGAGACATGCCTCCGGTCATCTGAAGCCAGATCACCGCCTTGGCCTTGCCAAAGCCAGGCGCCTTGGCAGCGGGGGCTGGCGCCTCCTGGGCCAATGCGCTGAGGTGAGGCAGTAGGCTGACGCCCAGCACGCTTTGCGCCAGGCGCTCAGCAAAGAGGCGGCGCCCCACGGGATTGAGACTGTTGAAGGGTTGATTCATGGGATCTTGTGGGGATGGAGACTTACTGCACAAACACAAATTCGCGGGCGTTGAAGAGCACCCAGGCCAGGTCTGCAGATTGCAGGCCGCCGTTGAGCGCTGCCACAGCCTCACCAAGCTCTCCCGCGGAAGGGCGGCGGCTGAAGAAGCTCAGGTAGAGGGCCTCCACTTTTTCCTCAGGCTTGGTCATGCCCATGGCGGTGGCGGTGACGCGAGCGCTGGAGCTTCCCAGCACCGACTGTGCTTCCCCATTCATCAGCATGAGCACCTGTGGCACGCTGCCCTCCAGGGAATTGCTGTCGCAAATCTGACGGTCACTCTGGCCAAACATGCGCAGGAAATGATTGTCGCGTTCGGGTTGGCGCAACTCGCTGGCTCGGGCCAGGACCAGACCATCGAGGGTTTCCGGTGACTGCGCATCCGTCTCGTCCTCAGCCATGGTTGGCGCCGCCTTTCTCTTGGCCTTGGCCTTGGCCTTGCCCTTGGTTTCGAGCATGCCCTTTTTGCGCAGCGACTGCATGGCAGTGAGTTTCTCCTTGATGGCCTCCACATCGGCCTCCGCGACATTCATGTTCATGACTTGTGCGTAGGCCTCGCCGCGCTTGGCCTTGAACGCATCGATCTTCTCGCCAATGGCCAGAGTCACGCAGCTGTCCCAGGCCTGCTCCGCGGTCATGCGGCGCAGAATGGGTCCAGGGAAAAGGAAAGCCTCGCCCAGTTCCAGTTCGCGGGTCACCGCCTCGCGCTGATAAGTCTGGGTATTGCAGAGCAGACGCATGAAGGCGCGCAGATCAAACTTCAGACGCACCATTTCATTGCCCAGGTGGTGCAACAGGGCCGGGTTGCTGGCGGCGTTGGGGTCGTCAAGGTCAGTGACTGGTTCCTTGAGGCCGACACCGAAGACCAACTTCCAAAGGCGGTTGGCGATGGTCATCGCAAAGCGAGGATTGTCCGGGCTGGTCATCCAGCGCGCGAAGATGTCGCGTAGCGCGCCCTCGTCCTTGCCGAGTTTTTTCAGCCCGGCTTCGGCATCCTGATAGCAGCGCAGACGGTGGTCGTTGGGGCCCCAGGTCACCAAGGCAGGAGCCACGGGGTCACCAGGCTTGCCATCCTTGTATTTGTAGTCATTGGGTAGCGTCAGGTCATTGGCACTGCCATCGCGGATGAGCAGGGAGTTGACATCCATGAGGCGCCGCGCCTGCTGGAAGGCCGCGTTGCCCAATTCCTCGCGCAGGCCACGCAGGGCAGGGGTGCGGGCCTTGACCCCCACCTCTGAGGCACCAAAGAAGGCAGCCATCTGGAAGAATTGCTTTTGGGTCCAGTCGGCAAACGGATGGTCGTGGCATTGCGCGCAGGCCACATTGGCCCCAAGGAAGCTGCTCAGGGTCAGGCTGAGGTTGTCCAGTCGCATGCCGCGGTCACGCAGCAGGTAGCCAGTGGCACCGTTCTCCAACAATTTTCCATCCGCGCTGAGCAGTTCGCGCACGATTTCGTTGTAAGGGCGATTGGCCGCGAGTTGATTCTTGAACCACTCCTCATAGGTGTAGAATTTTGCCTTTTGGGCATCGTGAGCCAGGCGCAGCATGTCGCTGAAATAATTGAACAGGTGCGAGCTGAAGCCTTCGCTTTGGATCAACTTGTCAATGACCTTGGCTCGCTTGGAATCGCTTTTGTCCTCCAGGAAGGCAATGGTTTCCTCGCGGGTAGGAATGCGGCCATTGAGATCGAGGTAAACGCGGCGAATGAACTGCTCGTCGCTGGCCAGGGGGTTGGGCTGTTGTTTGGCCTTTTCCAGGCCAAGCAGCACGCCCTTGTCAATCACGGCAGCGGCTTGGGCCAGGCTGGGATCGCGCGGGATGCCCAGGCCCTCGGGTTTGAGCTGGGCCGCCATCTTCTGGTCTTCGGGGCTGAGTCGTGAGAGGGGAAGGCGGTAGACAAAGCCATTGCGGGTTTGCAGGTAAATTTCGCCGTTTTCAATGCCACGGAAGGTGGCCTCAACCTGACGCCCCGTGGTGTCGGTCCAAAGCCGCAGGACTCCCGAGGGAGCAATCACAGGCTGGTCCAGGGGCACCGCCGTGGCCAGCGCCGCCAGTGCAAGGGCAGGAAGGGCAACAAGCAGGCGGGTAAGAAATGAGGAGTGCATGGAGGTCAGCGAACGGCGATGAAACGAGGGCGAGGGGAACAAGTTTCGGTCATTGTTGGAAAATCGGGAAACGGAAGCGTTCGGCGCAGAGACAAAAGAGGGGCCGCGAAGAAAGTTTTCGATTGAACTCATGACAGGTTAACCTATTGAGTGAATTGATGTTTGCTTGGAGCCCTAAAAATTGCCTCAAAATTCTCATTTTTATTTCCTTAGCCATGGTTACCTCATGCGGTGAAAAGGCGGTCATGCAGGCAGAGATCAACCAAATCAACGCCTCGCTGGAAGAGCACCGAAATCAAGTTCGGGAACTCAACGCCCAGTCCGCTGCGGTTGGCAATCTCGGGGAATACCAGAACCCCAAAGCCGAGCAGCTTCAAATCCTGCGTGCCAAGATCGAACAGCTCAAGGTTGAGACCAAAAACCTGGAGGCCTCCAAGGCCGCTGAGATCATTCAGTTCGAGCGCTCCAAGTCTCAGTTGAGCGCCTACCGCAGGCGTTACCTCGAATAAGCCCCCAACCTCCAAGCCCTCACCCCATCACCATGGACTCCAAGATTGTTGTTTACGGAATCTGCATGGCCTTGGTCATTGCAGCATTGGCTTTTTGGTTTCACACCATGTCACTGGACGAACTCAACCATGAGCTGTTGCAGGCGAGGGCAGATGCCAATGCCATCGTCGGTGATGCCGATCAAATCAAAAGCCAGATCACCATGCGTCGGGAGGTCGCTTCGTTGCTGTCTGAGTTGAGTCAACAAGAGGCAGTCAACCGTCGTCTCAGGGATGAAATCGAGACTCTGCGCGACGCCAGCCGCAACATTGGTTTCTCCTTCCGCTCCGCGATCGCCAAGGCAAGGGAGCGTCTCGTGGGCAGGGAGATCCTGGAACTCGTTCTTAAAAACGGCATGCGCCTGCGTCGCGTCAAGGTCCAGTCCATCAATGACTTTGAGGTGGTGCTCAGCCATGACGGCGGCATCATGAAAACCACCGTTGAGGACCTGCCTGAGAGCATCACTGAAATGTTGCTTTACCAGTTGCATCCAGGAGCAACGGTGAGCGGCTCAACGGGCTCACCTTCGTCGTCGGCTGGTGCTGCTTCATTGGGTTCTTTCGGGGCTTCTCGGCCCTCTGCCACCTCAACAAGTGATCGCCTCGTCAATGCCGGGATCTCCAGCGGCGTGGGTAGAGCCAGCAATGAAGATTCGCCCCGCCCTGCTTCCAAGTCCCTTCCTGCGGCAGGCAGTGTCCTGCCGCATGGCGCCACCCGAGAATCTTTGGGCAGGCTTTACATTCCGAACCGCGGCTGGGTGGATCGCCGCATTCTCGATGCGGAATCCAAGCGCTGAAACCGCGCTGAAATCGCGCTGAAATCGCGAAAGCCCGCTTCGTCCCCTAGAGTTCGTCGGCAGGCAGCAGGAGAATTAGCAAACGGGATTTGCCGAGGCGTTGAGCCAGAGCGTTGATGGGTAGAGCCTCAAGGCGGTGGACAGGCTTGCCGACCAGCGCAGAGACTTGGGTGGCAAAGTCGCCGCTTCCAGCGGTGGCGGCTGGGGCGCTGTCAAAGAGCGGTTGTTGGGATCCAAACCATTGGCCCAGCGCTCCGCTGGCCACCGCGATGGCAGCAGCAGGATCATCGGGCAAGCCGTCAATGGTGAGCACCTCCTCCTGTTCCGCGTCAAAGCAGGCGAGGGGGCTCAGGGGAAGCAGCAGACTGGCGAGGTCGCCGGGTCCGTTGTGCTCGGCGATGCTCGCCTGAATGGCAGGTGTCTCTTGCGAGACCAGATCAGGCCTTCGTGCCCGAAGGTCGCGTGCCAACGCGGAGGCCACGGCCTTCATGCTTTCAAAGGTCCAATGGCTCGCGCTGGCATAATGCGAGGGCTCAAACTCAATGCGGTTCCAAAGCGCGGGAGCTGGGTCCAGCAGACGGACTTTGGCCTGTTCCAAGCGCTCAAGGGTCTGCGCCCAATCCGGGGGTTGCACGGGCCCCGGGTACTGGGCTCGCAATGCCATTTCGGGAACCATGGCAAGTTTGGCGGGAGCAGCAACGATGACGAGCTCAGCCCCTTTGGCTTTGAGTTGCTTGCTGAGCTCAATGCATCCCTCAAGCAGCCCGGGTTCCTGCCGTCTGAGGGTGCGGCGATCCCATTCGCGCTGGTCGAATAGCCACCCCTCATAGCCTTGGTGAACCGCGCTGTTGCCGTGCTCCAGCCAGGAACAGAGAGGCTGTTGAATGGCCTGTTTCACCGCCGCCGGCCATGGCAGCAGGTCGCGCGAGGCGATGAGCATGCACAGGCTGCCCAGCCAGAGGCAGGTGTGGCCCTTGGGGGTGGCGCCAAGGATCAGAATCCGCTGCAACGGTCCTTGGCTGGCAGCGAGGATCAGCGCGGCGATGAGCTGGATTTGATGAACCTGTAGCGTGAGGCGTTTGTTGAGCAGGAGATTGAAGTTGTTGATCGGCGTCTCTGTGGCCAGGAGGCCGAGCGTGTTCCAGGCAGTTTGGGTGTCCGGCGCGATCCAAAGCAGGCTGCATAGGCCCAACCAAAGCATGGTCAAAAGCCACCGCAGGAAGGGGTGGACATTGTGGCGCGATCTTCGCTGCAAGGCTTGCTCAAGGCTCAGGGCCAGACATTGCAGCGTGATCCACACGGCGCTGGAAATCAGGCTTCCTTTCCAGAGTGCCGCCGCGGCGGCAATCAGGGCCATTGCCGGCATGGCTTGAATGAAATTGGCGCGGCCCGGTTGCATCATCGCAGGCAGAAGGCGCTGCCAGAACTCAAACAGGGAGCAGGCTTGGGCCGCGTGCTTTGTGGGGGACATGGCAAGGCCACGCCAGAGCCCGATGCCGTCAACCACAAGCCGCAGTGCGCCGCAGGTCAGCAGCAGCGTCAGGAGAAGGCAAAGCTGGGCCATGGCCACCGCCTTCCCAGTGAGGGCCTGCGGCAATGCCTGTTGAACCCAACTGATTTGCTGCAGCAAGAACGGCAGTAGCGACGCCATCATCGTGGCCAGACCGAATGAAGCGATGGCGCGTCTGCGGTCGGAGTTCGTCGGGGTGGCTGGTGGTGCGCTTCGCCCTGTCACCGTTGCAAGCAGCAGCAGCGCAAGCGGCGCTAGCCATGACAGCATCTGCGGGGCTGAATCATCCGGAGCCATTTCAGGAGTGCGGGCCAGGAGCTTGCTCCGAGGTCTGGGGCAAGTGAAGGCAGTAGAGGTGGAAGTGTTTCCCGAAGGCCGCCTGCGCCTGCATCAGGCAGACGGCCAGCCCGAGTGCACCATCGAGGAATCCAAGCCGCAGGAGATAGCTTTTGAGGAAGGCAAACAGGCCGGAAAAACAGGCGCGACTCATCGAGCTGGTCTCGCCCTGGGAGAATCGTTGCTCGGCCCAGGCAACGCTGTAGCGCTGCAGCTTGTCCCAATAGGCCTGAGGATGAGGGTAGCTGAAGTGCAGCAGGGGAGCTTTGAGCCGTCCGCAAGGGCCTTCAAATTCGAGGCACTCATGCACCAGAGCATCGGAAAACCGGGCCAGCCCGCGAGGAAATAGGCGAGCCACAAAATCCGGTGTCCAACCGCAGTGGTCAATCCAGCGTCCGCAGAATTGAGTTCTGCGCGGCATGGCGTAGATGCCTTGAGAATCGGGCCTGATGACGCTCAGAATCTCAGCGGCAAGGGAAGGGCTGACGCGTTCATCGGCGTCCAGCGAGAGCACCCAGCGCCCCTTGGCCTGCTCAAGGCCACGGTTTTTTTGCGGACCAAACCCAGGCCAGTCCGAGGTCTGCAGCACATGGGCACCCATGGCGGTTGCGATTGCCACCGTGCGATCCGTGCTGGCGTGATCCACCACGATGCACTCATCGGCAAAGGCCACACTGCGCAGGCACTCGGCGATGTTGCCCTCCTCGTTGTGCGCGATGATGACCACCGAGAGAGTTGGCTCACGGCTGTCTGGTGCTGGAGTTGAGGCGGGGGAAGTCAAGGCCTTGCTGGCGGACCAAGTTGCCGCCGCCGCGAGGGTAGGTCCGCGCTTCAGCGCTGACAACAGGAAAACCCCTCGGCTTCAGGCAGTGGATTGAGGCAGGGCTGTCAGCTCGCGCTGCTGCCAGCACTCGACGAGCCTGAGCTAGGGGGCGGACTCGAGGCAGGCGCACTGCCTGAGCCTGCGGCAGCGTCCTTCTTGGCGGCGGCCTTGTAGGACTCGCTGCGGTAGTCGGTGATGTAAAACCCGTTGCCCTTGAAAATGAAGCCTGAGCCCGCGCCAATCAAGCGCTTGACCGGGCCCTGGCATGAGTCCTGAGGGCAGTCGGTGAGATGTGGGTCTTTCATGGACTGGCGGGCCTCAAAGCGGTGGCCACAGGTTTCGCACTGGTAATCGTAGGTGGGCATGGACTGAAGAGGGGGTTTTGGGGAGGTATTACGCGCCAGGGATGCATGGCCTCTTGGCGCAGGCGCTCAGCTTCGAAAACGACGATGGGCGGCGAAGCTGCCGAGGACCCGGAGTTGCGCGCCGTCGCGTCGGGTTTGCTCCAAGGCCTCGAGGAAGCAGTCCTGCGCGGGCTCGCCTTCGAGCTCGAGGAAGAAACGGTACTGATTGGGCTTGCCGCGCAGGGGGCGTGATTCCAGGCGCTTGAGGTTGATGCCGGCCTGGCTCAGGGGGGTAAGGAAACGGCAGAGGCTGCCTGGGCGATCGGGAAGATCCACGGCCAGAGCAGTGCGCTGCGCCGGGTTGCTGCAGGCCCCAGCCCCATGGCCGATGAGATAGAACTGAGTCAGGTTGAGAACCTCTGGTGCGATGTGCTCACAGAGGATCTGCAGGCCATAGGCCGCGGCTGTAGGCCCTGGGCCAATGGCGCTGAGGCCTTGGGTGATCGTTGAGGCCTGCACGGCCATGGCCGCTGCCGCCGTGCTCGACGCGGTCACCCGCTGCACCTTCGGGTAGTGCTGTTGCAGCCACTCATCGCAATGAAAGAAGGGCATGGCATGGGAGTGGATTTGCAGCACCTGCTGATTGCTGGCCTTTCCCATCAGTGCCAAGCGCACTTCGAGAGTCAGTTCCTCCTGAATCTGCAGCTGGCAGCGCTCATCAAGAAGCCGATCCACGGTATCAATGATGAACCCGCCAGAGCTGTTCTCGATGGGCACCAAGCCCAGCGCATCAGGCTGAGTGGCGAGATAATCGAACACCTCGCCAATCGAGGGCAGCGGCACAATGGGGCCGATGCGTTCGCCCTCCCCGGCCTTGAGCTTGCCCGCCAGCAGATGGGAAAAACTGCCCTCGGGCCCCAGACAGGCCAGAGACCTTGCGCTGGAGGCTGTGCCCGATTGGCCGCAGGGTGCTTCAGGACACATGACGCTGGGGGCCTTGAGCCAGGCTCATTGAAGGTCTGAGGAGAGCACGGAGTTTGCAGCGCGCAGGGCAAGCTCCCGCGCTTGGGCCACCACTCTGGGCAGGCTACCGTCGAAGCGGTAACCGTGGCAACTTGGGCAGGTCACCGCGCGCAGGGTCACGATGCTGCCGCAGGCCTCACAGACCTTGTATTGCTGCGGGTTACGCGCAATTTTTTCGGCTTGCTTGGCACGGTCATTGGCAGGCGTGGGTGACTCGCTCATGGGGGAATGCTGTTGACCATGCTACGATTGCCAGTGGGGCTGTCCACGGATTTTCTGCACTCTGCCGCAACCTGCCCCAGCCGTGACAAAAGTGCTGGCGGCTGGCCGTAGTTCTCCAGACCCCCCATGAAGACCGAACGCCCATTGCCCCGTCTGGGCTGGCTGGCCCTGCTGGCCTTGCCCGCCATGGGTCTGCGCGCTGCAGTGCCGCAGCCTCAGGGACTGGAGTTTTTTGAAAAGAGCATTCGCCCCCTGTTCGAGGCCAAGTGCATTGAGTGCCACAACAGCAAGGGCAAGAAGAAGGGTGGCTTGGTGATGGACAGCCGCGCGGGACTGCTCAGCGGCGGAGACAGCGGCCCGGCCTTGGTGGCCGGCAAGCCGGAGGAGAGCCGGATCATCGAGGCCGTGCGTTACCAGCACGATGATCTCAAGATGCCTCCCAAGGGGCAGTTGCCCAAGGCCGAAATCGCTGCGCTGGAGCGCTGGGTGGCCATGGGCGCTCCTGACCCCCGTGTCGAGGCTCCCGCAGTGGCCAAGGCCGAGGGCGGCATGGGCATGAGCGCGGAGAGGGGGCGCGATTTCTGGTCCTTCAAGCCGGTGCAGCCCGTAGCCCTGCCGCGGGTGCAGCGCAGCGAGTGGGTGCGCTCCCCCGTGGATGCCTTCGTGCTCGCCGAGTTGGAGGCCAAGGGCCTGACGCCGGCGCCGATGGCGGAGAAGCAGGAGTTGATCCGCCGTGCCACCCAGGACCTCACCGGCTTGATGCCAAGCCCCGAGGAGGTGGCTGCCTTTGTGGCCGATGAGCGCCCCGATGCCTTCTCTCGCCTGGTGGAGCGGCTGCTGTCCTCACCGGCTTATGGGGAGCGCTGGGGCCGACATTGGCTGGATGTGGCGCGTTACGCCGACTCCAACGGCATGGACGAGAACATCGCCTTCGGTCATGCCTGGCGCTACCGCGATTATGTGGTGCGCGCCTTCAACCAAGACAAGCCCTATGACGAATTCGTCATTGAGCAGTTGGCCGGCGATCTTCTCCCCAACCGCGATGAGGCCTCGCGCCACGAGAGCTTGGCGGCCCTGGGTTTTCTGGCCTTGGGCGGACGAGTGCTGGCTGAGCCCGATGTGCAGAAGATGCAATTGGACATCATTGACGAGCAGCTCGACACCCTGGGCAAGGCCTTCCTCGGCATGACCTTTGGCTGCGCGCGCTGCCACGACCACAAGTTCGACCCCATCAGCCAAGCCGACTATTACTCCATGGCGGCAATCTTCCGCAGCACGCGCTCCTTGGCCGATGAAAAAATGGGCGCCATCAAGTTTGCCTTTGAGCATTCCCTGGCCACGCCTGAGCAGACAAAGGAAAAGGCGCAGCGCGATGCCATGCTTGCTGCGCAGCGCAAAACAGTGACGGAGTTTGCCGCCAAGGCCCGTGCCGAACTGCGCCGACAGTTGGATGAGGGAGCCGTGGATTATCTCGCAGCGGCCCTGCAACTTCCGGATGATCCTGGCTTTGATGCCGTGCAGGCTCTCGCTCAGCAGCGCGGTCTGCGTCCGCGCTACCTGCTGCAGTGTCGCCTGGTGTTGGTCAAACAACGCGGCAATCCCTTCTTCGTGCCCTGGCATGAGGCCTTCAAAAGGCGCGATGAAAAAGCCCTGCGCGCCCATTACGCGCCCTTGTTTGCTGCCGCCCTCAAGGCCCGCGCCGTCAAGGACAAAGCGCCATCCCTGCCGGCTGCAGTGCAGCAGGCCAAGGCGGCACTCGAGGACTTGGCCGGCATCCTCACCATTCCCGACAAGGATGCCCATGCCTTGGATGCACCGGTGTTGGCGCAGCTCGAGGCCATGCAAGAGGAGGCCATGAGGCGCGAGTCCGGGCAACCGGATCTGCCCGGCTTCATGGGCGTGGCGGAGGGGCCGACAGTGCCCAAGATGCCGATTCACATCCGCGGCAGTTACCTGACCTTGGGCCGCGAAGTGGAGCGGGCCTTCCCGGTGGTGATGCGCTCCACCAGCGTGCCTGCGGTTTTTCCGCAGAAGCAAAGTGGCCGCCTGCAATTGGCGCGCTGGCTGGTCAGCGGCGAGCATCCCCTCACCGCGCGGGTGTTGGCCAATCGTCTCTGGCGCTGGCACTTTGGTCGCGGGTTGGTGGGCAGCACTGAGAATTTTGGAGTGCTGGGCGATCGCCCCTCGCATCCGCAGCTTCTCGATTGGTTGGCCATGCAGTTGGTGGAGCGCGGTTGGTCCTGGAAGGAAATGCATCGCCTGCTCATGAACAGCAGCGTCTATCAGATGGCCTCACGCCATCCTGCGGCCCAGGCCCCGAGCAGTGCCACAGACCCCACGGAGCTGGACCCGGAAAACCGTCTGCTTTGGAGATTCCCGGTGCAGCGTTTGGAGGCCGAGCAGTTGCGCGATGCCATGCTGCAGATGGCAGGCACGCTCAGTCTTGAAGTCGGCGGCAAAACCATCCCTCTGCGCAATCGCGAGTTTGTCTTCAATCACACCTCCCGTGATCACACCCGCTACGAGAGCCCGCGTCGCGCGCTTTATCTGCCCATCATCCGCAATCATCTTTACGACATCTTGGAGCAGTTCGATTACCCGGATCCCACCATGCCCACGGGCAGTCGCAACGCCACGGTGGTCGCTCCACAGGCCCTGATTTTGCTCAACGCCCCGGTGGTGATGGACAGCGCGGAGGCCATGGCCTCAAGGCTGATGCGCGAGCGCCCCGGAGCCGATGACCGGGCACGCGTGGATCGGGCCTGGCAGCTTGCGTATGGACGCAGCCCCGCTGAGGCCGAGTGGCAGCGAGCCAAGAACATTCTCGCGCAGGGTGGGCAGCGCGGCTTGGCGCTGCTTTGCCAAAGTCTGATGGCCAGCAACGAATTCATTTATCTGCCATGAACCCCTTCGCCTCCTTGCAATCAGGACAGCCCTTCAGCCGTCGTCAGTGGTTGGGGCAGGGGGCGGCAGGCTTCGGCATGCTGGCCCTGCAGGGTCTGCTTGCCGCCGAGGGCAATAATCCGGTGCTGGCCAAGGCGGCGCGCCATGCTCCCCGCGCCAAGCGCGTGATTTTTTTGTTCATGAAGGGCGGTCCCTCCGCGGTGGACACCTTTGACCCCAAGCCCTTGTTGCAGCGCGATGATGGCAAGCCCTATCCATTCAAGACCCCGCGCGTGACCTTTGCCGCCACGGGCAAGTTGCTCAAGTCGCCTTGGAGCTTCAAGCAACACGGGCAAAGCGGCCTGCCGGTCAGCGAGTTGTTTCCCGAGGTGGCCAAGATGGTGGATGAGCTCTGTGTGGTGCGCTCCCTGCATGGCACCAATCCGGCGCATGGTGGCGCGCTGTTGAAATTGCACACCGGCAGCGACACGCAGGTGCGCCCCAGCATGGGCTCCTGGGTGGTTTACGGCTTGGGCAGCGAGAACAACAACCTGCCAGGCTTCATCACCATCTGCCCCACCTTGGCCCATGGCGGCGTCAACAATTGGGGCGCAGCCTTCCTGCCCGCCTGGACTCAGGGCACCCCGATTGGCAATGCCAGTGTGGACTCCAGCCAGGCCATGGTTCGCCACATCGTCAACCCGCGCTTGAGTGCGCGGGAGCAGCGCCTGCAACTCGACTTTCTGGCGCAGGCCAATGCGCAGCATTTGGAGCAGGCCGGAGCCAATGCCGCGCTGGAAGGACGCATCAGCAGCTTCGAGTTGGCCTTTCGCATGCAGGGCACCATGCCTGAGACGCAGGACATCTCGCGTGAAAGCGCAGCCACGCACCGACTCTACGGCCTGGACAATCCGGTCACCGCGCCCTTTGGTCGCCAGTGTCTGATGGCCAGGCGCTTTTTGGAACGCGGCGTGCGCTTCGTGCAGGTGACGCACAGCGACAGCGAGGTGCAGTGGGATCAGCACGGCAATCTCTACAAGGGACACAGCAAGAACGCTGCCGAGGTGGACAAACCCATTGCCGGCTTGCTGCGCGATTTGCGCAGTCGAGGCTTGCTGGAGGACACGCTGGTGCTCTGGGGCGGCGAGTTTGGGCGCACGCCCACGGCGCAGGGCAAGGACGGTCGCGACCACAACCCCCATGGGTTCACGATGTGGATGGCCGGCGGCGGTGTACGCCCAGGATTTGCCCATGGCTCCACCGATGATTACGGTTGGTTTGCCCAGGAAAACAAGGTTCACATCCACGACCTGCACGCCACCATGCTGCACCTGCTGGGGGTGGACCACGAGCGCCTGACCTTCCGGTATGCCGGTCGCGATTTCCGCCTCACCGATGTGGCCGGTGAGGTGGTCAAGGAAGTGATGGCCTAAGGCCTTCGCCGCATGGCTTGGACTCAAGCCCGCCTCAGGAGGCGGTCAGAAAGCTGAGCAGGTCGCGCATTTGATCCGGGGTGATCGCCGCCTCAAGACCCAGGGGCATGAGCGAGCGATCCAGACTCTTCATGCTGGTGATGGCGCTGCGTGGCAAGGTCTCGCGAATGCCGCCCATCATCACCAGGACGATTTGGTCCGGCGTTTCCTCGGCGATCAAACCGCTCAAGCTGCGACCATCCCTGGTCTCGACCTGATAGGCACTCCAACGCGCCTCAAACATGCGGTTGGGGTCGAGGATGTCAGTGAGCAGGGCCTCGCGGGGCTTGACCTTCACATCGGCCAGTGAGGGGCCAACATCCACCCCCAGCTCATCCTTGCGGTGGCAACTGATGCAGACACTGGAAAACACCTGTTTGCCGCGCGCGGCATCGCCGCGGGCAAGGGCAGCAGATTCATAGGTCTTGAGCACCGCGGCACGGTCTGCGCTGCTCTGACCGAAGAGGCGTCGCGCCAGGTCGGTCATTTCACCGCTGCCACGCTGATAACGCCAACGCGTTTCCACATCCACCCAGGCCTTGGGGTAGCGACCCGTTTCCATCTGCTTGAACAAGGCCAATGCCGTGCTCGCATTGGCGGTGAGGATGGGCACCAGTTCGCGGCGCAGGCTGGGGCCGCTGCGCTCCAACAACCGGTAGATGAGGGCGCTGCTTTGGGTGGCGGCATACTTGCGCAACAACTCCAGGGCACCCTGTTGCAGGGCTGCGGGCTGGCGTGCCTCAAGCCAACCCTCCAGCAATGGCTCAACCTGGGCAAAGCTGCGCTGTGCCAAGATGGGTAGGATGGCCAGCTTCTCATCCAACGGCGTGCTGGCATCAGCTGCGGCCTTGACCACCGCAGCGTTGAGTTTCGCCAATTCCTCGCCAACCGCGCCCTTGGCCCCGGCGGACCAGCGCCCCAAACCAAGCAGGATTGAGGGCTTCCACCAAGTCAGCTTGCCTGGGTTTTTGTCCAACAGGCTCAGGGCGGCAAGGAGATCCGCATCCGCATCGCCCTTGGCATCGGCCAGCGCCCCGGCAACGAAGAGTCTCAGGGTGGAGCTGCGGTTGTTGCTGGCCTGGGCGAAGAAGTCGGCCTTGAGTGCGGCGAGCACCTGACCCATCCTGCCCGCGCTGACACTGGCCGCCATCTTGGCCATCCAGGGGTCTTCGGGATATTGGCTCAGCAGGGCGGCGATTTCCTTGGGCTCGCTGAGCTTGGCTGCGGCGAGCATGGCGGCGCGCTGGGGATGCTCGGCGGGTTGCTCGCCCCAGCCACTTTCAGGCACGGCGTGGAAGCGGCCATCGGCAATGGCACGGGCCTTGAAGCCCTTGGGCACGATGCGCCAGATGCGGCCATGGCGCTCACCCTGACGAATGTCGTGGGTCTTGACGAAGGACTCGGGGAAGAAGCGCGCGTGGTCAATCCAGCGGCGATAGATGTCGCAGACATAAATGGCTTCATCGGGGCCGGTGGTGAAGTTCACGGGGCGGCACCATTCATCGCGGCTGCGGAAAAACTCGCTGCGCTTGCCGATGCGCTGGGCCTTGAGCGAGGAGCCCTCGGGCTTGACCTCGTAGCGGGTGATCAATTGTCCGGTGGGATCGGGCACAAAGACCTGGTTGTGCAGTTCCTTCATGAGTTGCCCCCGGTAAACCCCCAGACCACAGCAGGCGGTGTTGGTGCCAGCGTGAGCGTCGGCTGTGGTGTGGGTGATTTGCAGGGGGTACACGCGGGTTTCCGCACCGTAGGGGGCAATGTTTTCGCTGTTGTCACTGATGCCGGCGCGCGGGTTGCGCAGCATGGCCTCATGGGGCAGGACAGTGAACATCAGCGGGTTGCGGTTGCTGCAGTAGAAGTGATGTCCGTAGCTGTCGAAGCCGCCGCCGTATTGCCCCTTGCCACCGGTGGGCGTGATCTTGCCGCTGCGCGGGTCCCACTTGAAGTTGCTGCCAGGCACCGAGGTGGTTTCCTTCGGCGCGTCCCAGGGGTAGATTTCCTTGGCGTCCAGACCGTTGTTGAAGTGCACGCAGCCATCGGGGCCCCATCGCGGTGCGCTGACCTGCAGTTGGCTGTGGCGCGGGTTGAAGCCACCAATCAGCGGGCGTTGCACATCGGCACGGCCGTCGCCATTGTTGTCCTTGAGCCAGAGAATCTGGGTGCGCGTGGTGGCGATCAGACCGCCGTCGTAGGGCAGCAGACCCTGCACATGATCGAGATGATCAGCAAAGGTGACGGCCTCATCCATGCGGCCGTCTCCGTCCTTGTCTCGCAGCAGTTGAATGCGCGAGAGCCAAGGCAAATTGGGGTCTGGCGGTCCCAGGGGGTAATCGCGCATGTCAGCCACATACATGCGGCCCTGGGCGTCCCAGGTGCACTCCACGGGGTCCACCACCAGTGGCTCAGCGGCGACGAGTTGTGCCTCGTAGTCGCCATCGAGTTCAATGGCGGCCAGCGATTGCTCGGGAGTCAGGGGTTTGTCCTGACCGTCGCGCACGCTGTCGATGTCGGTGCCGCCACTGGCCTCAATGGCTGACCACTTCTCCTTGAATTGGTCCAGCGGCCAGAGCTCGTAGCGGCGCACGATCATCTCTGCGCCTTCGGTCTGCAGCAGCACCTTGCCCTGTGAGGGCTTGCAATCAAAGGCTTCATTGACCTTTGCTCCATTGACATAATACACCAGCGTATCACCGCGGGCGATGACCTCAAGACGGTTCCAATCTCCTGGCGGCGACTCCACATCCTGCCTGCCGCGGAAGCCCACGCGATCGCTCCAGTCCTCATCGCGGCCGCGCCAGTTGATGCGGCCTGAGGTCACCGTCTGTCTTGGCGCGCCTTCCTTCCAGATTTTTTCCTTGTCGCGGTCCAACACAAACGAGGCACTCAGTGAGGTGGTCAGGGTGCTGCCATCGGCGAGTTTCGGCGAGAGCACCAGAATGTCGCCCACGCCGCCTTCGATGATCTGCGCCTCAATGCTGGCCATCCAGGTGTCGGCATAGGCGCCGTGTGGGCCATAGGCATGAAGCAAAATCCCGTTGTCGCGCGCCGCCTTCTCACGCTTGCCCCAGGTGCGCGCGCCCCATTTGAATTCGAGCACCAGATGGTAGTCGCGGTAATCCCTCTTGGTGGCCACATAGCCATAGCCACGGCCACTGACCACCAACTCGCCGGCCTTGCTGAAGGTCCAGACATCCTTGGGCGCATCGTGGAAATCGGCCTTGGGATTGATGTGATAGTCCACCTCACCGGCGCGGATGCTGTCCAGGAGGTTGACCTTTTGGGAAACAGGTTGGGCCTGCATACTGCCCAAAGCCAGCGCCATGCCGACGAGAAGAAGGGAGCGATTCATACCCCAAATTACGGTCAGCAACGACCCGGCCTTGCGATCGTGCCGGCGCCTGCTAACGCTTGATTCCAATGAGGCGACTGCATGCAGACAAATTTCTGTACTATTCTGCGCACACCCTTCGGCAGTTGATTCCCGCCATCTTGCTGCAACGGCGCTTGACCGGTGAACTGCGCTGCGCCTCGGAGTTGGAGGAGCGGCAGGTCAGGGACCGCGTGGATTATTATCTGGCTCTCGAACAACCCTTTGCCCTGCCGGAGACCGCAAAAAACTACCGCCAAATGAGTTGGGAGGGCTTTTGGCTGCGTCGTGGCGTGGCCAGACTGGCGCTGCGGCATTTTGGACTGAACTGGAACAAGGCCTACAACAGCAGCTATTACATGGACTTCAAGCGGGTCATCCGCTCCTTCCCGAAGTCCCTGCGCTATGCCTATCAATTTGGCGATAATCGCCACAACCCGGCGGCACCGAGTTTTGTCAAAAGCCGCCCCATCGGTGCATTGCCCAATCACGGCGTGTTGCTCAACCTCGATGGTCTGCGGCATTTTCAGCGTGTCCAAGACCAGCTGCCCTTCGTGGACAAGAAGCCCTTGGCGGTCTTCCGTGGTGCCTGTCATCAGCCCAGAAGACAGGCCTTTTTGGCCACCGCCTGCGGCCTGCCCAACACCGACATTGGAGACACTCGCCCCAAGGCACAGGCCGCACACCGGCGGCCCTTCATGTCGAAGCAGGGGCAGCTTGACCACCGCTACATCATCAGCCTTGAGGGCAATGATGTGGCCACCAATCTCAAGTGGATTCTCTCCTCCAACTCCCTGTGCCTGATGCCCAAGCCGACCGTGGAGAGCTGGTTCATGGAGGGTCGGCTGCAAGCCGGGGTGCACTATGTGGAGATCCGCCCCGATGGCAGCGACCTGCCCGAGGTCATGGATTTCTACAACCGCAATCCCCAGGCAGCCCTGCCCATTCTCGAGGCGGGCAAACGGCATTGGGATCAGTTTCTTGACCCCGGTCTCGAGCGTCGGATTGCCCTGCGCGTTGCGGAGAAGTACTTCCGCCTCTCCGGACAGTTGCCCCTGTAGGCCGGTGGCCTGGGATGTCAGTTTGACAAAAGCCCGCCAGCACTGGTACTTTCCTGACCGTTCCGCTTGGGATCCCTGCCATGAAACTGCCCTTCCTTCGCCTTTTGCTGCCCTTGGTCATGATTTGCCTCGGGGAGGCGCAGGCGGCAACCACCGAGCTGCGCACCTTCACCAATGCACGCGGTGCCAGCATCAAGGCAAGGCTGGTCGGGGTCAAAGGCGATCAGGTTACCATCCAGCGCGAGGACGGTCAGAATTTTGTCCTGCCTCTCTCATCGCTGAGTCCTGCGGATCAGGCCTACATCAAGGCTGCAGCCAACTCGTTGAGCGCGGTCCCTGCAAGCTCCGGACCGCAGGACAAGGTTGAGCCTAGCGCGCTCAATGAGGCCATTGGCGCGGCCTTGTTTGCCGACGAGGCTCTGTGGCAAAGCGACGCCGCTGCCGTGGCTCAGAGGCTGCAGTTGCCTCAGGAGTCCAAGACCCAGGACCAGTCCAGTTATCGTCTCTACCCAAAACCTGACCTCAAGTGGATGGGGGCCCATCCCTACTCCGTGGCCCTCTACGCCCAGAAGGACAAGGTCACCTCGCTATCGCTGGTCTTTGCCAACAAGGGCGATTTGTTTGGGGCCAAGGGCAGTGGTGAAATGCACTTCGACAAGGACACGCCACCAGAGCAGGCCGGCAAGATTGTGCGCGAGGCGATGGACAAGGATCTGCAGGCCATTGCCGCATCCTTGACCAAGCTGCTGGGCGAACCGCGCAAGGAACGCTTTGGCGAGCGCGGCGCGGGGCGCATGAACATGCAACGCTGGGACTGGCGCGGTCATGCCCTTCTGCTTGCCGATGCGCAAAGTGAGGACAAGGAACCGGAGTATGTCGGACTGCAGATTGTGCCCTCGGCCTTTGCCGATGCGGGAGGCAAGGCCGCCAAGGTCTCCGACGCGCAGGTGCGCGAGTTTGCGCGCTCCAGCCTTGAACGCCGCCCCAATGGCGATGTGGTGCTCAAGAACATCCCGATGGTGGACCAGGGGCCCAAGGGCTACTGCGCCCCTGCCACCGTGGAGCGCGCCATGCGCTTCATGGGCATGCCTGCCGACATGTACGTGTTGGCCAATGCCGGCAGTTCCGGGTACGGCGGAGGCACCAGTCTGGTGCGCTTGTTCGACAGCGTGGGTCGCTTGATTCGCTCCAAGAGCCGCTCCTTTGACAGCTGGCAGGGCAAACTGGAACTCAAGGATGTGGCACGCTGGATTGACCGCGGTATTCCCGTCATGTGGCTGCTGCAGAGCACGGAAGAGTTCAACAAGATCGCCAATCGCCGCAGCGAAGAACGACGCAATGTCAGTGATTGGGCCTCGTGGAAAACCCGCATTGAAAGCGAGTCCGCCCAGGCCAAGCTGCCCAAGGACAAGGAGACCAACCATGTGGTGCTCATCATCGGCTACAACAAGGACACTGGAGAGATGGCCTTCAGCGACAGCTGGGGTGAACGATTTGTCGAGCGTTGGATCTCCTTTGCCGAAGCGGCACAGATCTCCTTGGATGGCTACTACGCGATTGGCTTCTGAGCGCGCCATCATGGCTGCCCCATCCTTTCTTTTTTTGACCGCGCACCGACAAATGCATGCTTGCGGCCTTGCCTCTGGCGCGTTTATCTCAACAACCCACCATGAGCGTTCGCATTGAAATCCAGTACCAAGGCAACCTGCGTTGCGAGGCCACTCACGGCCCGTCCTCCAGCCGCCTGCACACCGACGCCCCGGTGGACAACCACGGCAAGGGTGAAAATTTCTCGCCCACGGATTTGGTGGCCACGGCCCTGGCCTCCTGCATGGCCACGGTCATGGGCATCAAGGCCAGGATGCAGGGCTACGACATCCCTCAGCTCAAGGTGACGATTGAAAAGGAAATGAGCCAGGACCTGCCAAGACGCATCGTGCGTCTGCCGGTCACCGTTGAGGTGGGGTTGCCGGCCAGCCATCCCGACCGCCAGATTCTTGAATCAGCCGCGCTCTCCTGCCCGGTGCTCAACAGCCTTCATCCTGGCATCAACAAGCCGGTGAATTTCCTGTGGATGGAGTAAGGCCTGGGGCCTTGCCGCCTCAGTACACATCGCGGCGGTAGCGCTTGGCATCGCGCAGATTCTGCATCCAGGCCGCGGCCGACTCGGCGTCCATGCCGCCGTGCTGTGCAACAATCTGGTGCAGTGCTGCATCCACATCGGCGGCCATGCGCGACGCGTCGCCACAGACATAGACGATGGCGCCCTGCTGCAGCCACTGCCAGAGCTGCGCCCCCTGCTCAAGCATGCGATGTTGCACATAGATCTTCTGCGCCTGATCGCGGCTCCAGGCCGTGGTCAACTGATGCAGGCTGCCATCGCGCAGATGCTGCTCGAATTCCTCGCGATAGAAAAAGCAGCTTCGCTCGCTGACCTCGCCAAAAAACAGCCAGGCCCTGCCCCGAGCTGCGGTGGCTCGGCGCTCCTGCAAAAAGGCGCGGAAGGGGGCAATGCCCGTGCCTGGGCCGACCATGATGATGGGCGTTTCCTCGTCTGGCTCTGGCAGGCGGAAGCCCTTGCCTGAATTCACAAACACGGGCACCACACTGCGCCCGACCTCAATCCGTTCGGCGAGAAAGGTGGAGCACACCCCACTGCGACTGCGGCCATGGCTTTGGTAGCGCACCGTGGCAATGGTGAGATGCACACTGCGCGGGTTCTCGCGCTGGCTGCTGCTGATGGAATACAGGCGAATGTTGAGTTTCTTCAGCAGGCTGATGAACTCCTGCGGCTCGAAGCGCAGCGCTGGATTTTCCTGCAGCAGGTCCAGGGCGTCGCGCCCGTAGAGATGCTGTTGCAGGGCTGCCTTGTTTTCGGGCAGCAGCAGGGCGGCATGCGGATGTCCCTCGCCGCTTTTGCGCACGATGGCCTCCAGCAGTTTGGGCTCTGCTGAAGTGATCAGGCAACCTTCGAGCAGGGCCTGGGCCAGCGGGGCAGGTGCCGCGGTTTTGGGATGAGTCACCACTTCCTCTCCGCTCCAACCCTGCGCTTGCAGGACTTGCGCCACCAACTCAGGGTCGTTCTGCGGTTGCACGGCCAGGGAATCACCGGGCAGGTACTCCAAGCCACTGTCGCCAAGATCGAGCTCGTAGTGCCGGGTTTGCTTCGGCGCATCCGCCGCTGAAATGTCATGCGCCACGGCCACGCGGGCAGGGCATGGATTTTTGACATTGTAGACCGGTTTGCCCGGAGTGGCGGCGCTGCTCATGGTGTCTTGGGTGGAGCCTCAGGCTAGGGACCGCCCCATGGCTTGTCAACGCCAGCCGCCGTTGTTGATTGATCAGAACTGCAAACTGCCGCCCACATAAAAGTTGCGTGGGTAGGCCGGATCAATTCCGTTGCTTGTCACACGCGAGAAATAGTCTTCGTTGAAGAGATTGTTGACCCCGGCCATCAGGCTGAAGTTTTTGGAGATGGGAATCTCGGCGGTGAGGTCCCAGGTGGAATAGGCGGGGATATTGTATTTGGCCTCATCTCCATCCTGAGCTTTTTGATCATCCACGAAGGTGGAAAGCAGGGAGAGCTTGAGGCCGCGCAGGGAGTAGATGAACCCAGTGCGCAGCAGGTACTGCGGCGCGTACTGCGGTCGGCCACCATCGTTGGGGCCACCATGCAGTGAGGCGTCGAGAACGGTGATGTTGCCATAGAGACTGAGGCTGCCAAACTGCTTGCGCCACTGGCTGCCCTTGAGCTCATCCCAGGCACCAACCAGATCCAACTGCATCGCAGCGTCCAGGCCGCTATTGATGCTGCGGCCTGCACTGCCCAGGACATCCTTGCTCAGGGCATAGCGGTTGTCCTGATCCACCACAAAGGCGCTGGTGTCGAAGGTAAAGAAGTCCCTGGGCTTGCCACGGTAACCAAGCTCATAGCTCCAGTTCAGGCCCGGTGTGGCGTCCATGGCGCTGCTGCCTGGCGTGACCACCACGGATTCAGTGAAGAGTGCCGGGCGGTAGCTCTGGGAGACATTGGCGTAGACCTGAGTCTGGGCTGCCAGATCATAGGCAAGGCCAAGACCAAACAAAGGTTGGATGTCCTGCCGGCCCACATCGCGCTCCTGGGTCAGGGCCCTTGTTGCTGCATCATACTTCTTGCTGTGCACGCCTTGGTGAATGCTCTCGAGGCGGAACCCTGGAGTGATGCTGAAATCGCCCCAGGTGAATTTATTTTCAATGAAGGTGGAGAGGCTGGTGACATAGCGCTGGGTCGCCCCGGTAAGAATGCCATCGGCTGCATCGGCACTGGCACCGAGCTTGTCGCGGCGTGGCGAGTCCATGAAGTAGAGCTGCATGCCGGCGGCCAGCGTGTGGTCGCCGCCCAAACCCTTCCAATCCACACGGCCTCGGGGCTCAATGCCCAGCGAGTAGAAGGTCTGCTTCTCAATGGAGGAACTGTTGGAGAGCGGGCGCACGCCAAAGGCATTGCTGCCCTGGGAGGAGTCCAAGCGTTGACGATGGCTGTAGCGGTCGTAGTAACCGGCCCAGGTCTTGAGTTGAAATTCCGCACGGCTGGAAATTTTCTTCTGCAACTCCGCCGACGCCACATAGCGCTGCAGCTTGAAGAAATCGTGATCGCGGGTGTTCTGCTGCCGGTCGCGGACATACTCGCGCAGGGTGAGGCCACCGGGTTCCTCATTGCTCTGCTCGTAGGCGTCAAAGGCGAGAATGAAGCGCGTGTCGGCATCGAGTTGAGTCACCGTTTTGAAGTGGCCGCCATCGAGTTGATAGGCACTGCGATTGCGGCGAAAACCCTCGGACTGGCGGTGGTTGTAGTAGCCATAGTAGCCCACGGGCCCCAAGGTGCCTGTGATGGCCGAGTAGCTGGAGAAGAGCTGATCACTGCCATAGATGTTTTGGGTGCGGAACCCAAAGGGGGCATCGCGCAGGGGGGTGTGCGTGATGTAGTTGAGCACGCCGCCGGGCTGCGGCCCATACATCAGCGCGCCGCCCCCGCGAATGAATTCGATGCGGTCAACCACATCAAGTGGAGGCGTGTAATAGGCCTCAGGATAGCCAAAGGGATCGGCGTGGATGGGGATGCCGTCCTGCAACACCTGCATGAACTGTGTCCGTGCCGGCGTGCCAATGCCGCGGTAGCCGATGCTCACCAGCGGCGTGGTTTCCTCCGAAACCTGCAGGCCTGCCGTCAAGGCCAGGGCCTGACGGTAGTTGTTGGCCTGCACCTTGGGCAAGGCATCGAGGTCAATCACTGAGGCCCGCTTGCCAGCGAAAATCTTGGTCCCCTCCACCGGCATGGGAAAGGGATCATGCACGAGATTCTCGCTTTCCGATTCGCCGTAGACCTCAATGCGATTGAGTTGTTGTGCCGGTGCAGTGCTGGCGGCCGCGGCGGGCTTGGATGCCGCGGCAGAAGCCGGAGCCTGTGCCCGCAGCGAAGGAAGGCTCAAAAGAACAAGAAGGCCGTTTAGGATGAGACTGTTTCTCATTAGGATGCCTACATGGAGCAGTTGAGATTCATGCGCAACAAGAAAATGCGAAGAAATCTCATTAAGGGATCAATACTTTTTAACTCGTTGATTGCCAGCTCAATCCTCCAATCAATCCCGACTCGTGCTGTGTTTCGGCTTTGGGCAGACGGTTCAACCCTGCTGCGCTCCTGTCATCAATTCCGTGGCTTTTGGCTGGCAAGGACAATGTCCCAGACGGAGAATCTTGGTTTTGACCGCAGGCTGCCCAGGCCTGGGTGGGCGCTGCTGAAGGCATGGTCTTGGTGGGCGGCGCTCAACAGTGAGCTTTTCCTCAGCTGCGAAGGGGCGGCCCGTACCAGACATAGCACATCAGGTAGATGATGATGCCGGTGATGCTGACATAAATCCAGATCGGCAGGCTGAGCTTGGCCCAGCGGCGATGCTTGGCAAAGTTGCCCCGCACGGCGGCCAGCACGGTGAAAATGATGAAGGGCAGGTTGATCACCGCCAGTGGAATGTGGGTGATGAGCAGGGCGAAGTAAATCGGTCGGCTCAAACCGGTGCCCGCGAAGCGCACATGGCCCACGGTGAAGTGGTAGTAGAGGTAGCAGGCCAGGAAGGCGGCGGAGAACAGCAAGGCCACCATCATGCTGGCCATGTGGGCCTGACGCTGGCCTCGCTTGATGAGCACAATGCCCAGCACGATGTGCAAAAAGGCACAGGCGTTGAAAATGGTGTAAAGGCCCGGAAGTTGTTCAGCGGTCATGGCTTGGTCGTGCTGCCTGCGTCGCGCTGTTGCAGGAAGTAGGTCAGTTCATCGCGCAGGGCCTCGTCGTAGAAGGATGAGGTCTGGCTGTCGGCGTTCATGATGTCGTAAAGGCCGCGCAGGTGGCCTTGATGATCAATCACGGCGACGCGCAGGTCGTGGATGTACTTGTCATCTGGCGTGAGGCGATCTTCCAAGGGCAGGTCCTGCACGGGACGGAACTTCATCTGCAGGGTCATGAACTGACGCACCACATCGCGCTCGCCATTGAGAAACCACCAGGGATCGGAGTCCTTGATGCCGATGCCTTCGGCAAACTTGCGCATCAGCTCCGGAGTGTCTTCGGGGTCGAGGGTGAAGGAGAGGAAATGCACGCCGGGGTGGTTTTTGAATTCCTCGTGCAGTTTCTTCAACTTGGCCAAGACACCGGCGCAGCCGCGTGGGCAGCGGGTGAAGACCCAGGAGGCGATGAGCACCTTGCCCTTGATGTCGGCGAGATGTACCTTCTTGCCGCTGCGTTCGGTGAACTCCATGTCCTTCTCCAGGCGACCCAGAAAGGGTGGGCGCTTGATGCTGTGGCCATTGGGCAGCTCGATGCGCTCGTCCACGCTCTGCATGGAGCGAAAGATCAGGTAATTGTAGAGCACCACCGAGCCCAGGGCGATGAGGATGATGGGCACCCAAATGGACAGAGGGTTGAGGGGCTTGGCCTGAGGCGGAACCGGGTCCTTATCTTCCATGGTTCTCCCATGCAGGGGCTTGGGCGCGGCGTCAAGGGTGGGTCGGGGGCGGTGGGGCCTGAGAATTTAAGGCCTCGCGCAAGGTTTTTGCGTCCAACTCACCCTCCCAACGGCTGACGACTACGGTGGCCACCGCGTTGCCAATCAGATTGGTGATCGCGCGGCACTCGCTCATGAAGCGGTCAATGCCCAACAGCAGCGCCATCGAGGCCAGGGGGATGCCTGGCGCGGCGCTGAGAGTGGCCGCCAAAGTGATGAAGCCCGCTCCAGTGACACCGCTGGCCCCCTTGGAGGTGAGCATGGCCACGGCCAGCAGCCAGAGCTGATCCTGCCAGCTCATCGCCGTGTCGGTAGCCTGCGCCAAGAAGATGGCGGCCATGCTCATGTAGATGTTGGTGCCGTCCAGATTGAGGCTGTAGCCCGTGGGCACCACCAGGCCAACCGTGGCTGGTGCACAGCCCAGTCCGCGCAGCTTCTGCATCAGGCCGGGCAGGGCGGTTTCCGAGGAGGAGGTGCCCAAGACCAACAGCAACTCCTCGCGCAGATGCCTGAGCAGCCGCCAAAGCGAAAAGCCGCAGGCCCTGGCAATGCCGCCGAGCACCAGCGCCACAAAGAGCAGGGCCGTGAGGTAAAAGCCGGCCATGAGCAGGCCAAGGTTGCCAAGGCTCTTGAGGCCGTATTGGCCAATGGTGTGGCTCATGGCGCCCAAGGCGCCCAACGGCGCCAGGCGCACGATCATGCCCAGCACCGTGAAGAGGACTTGGCTGGCGCGTTCAATGCCAGCGAGGATGGGCGTTGCGCCTGAACCCATGCGCCGCAGCGCCAGCGCAGCAAGCAGTGAGAGGAAGAGCACCTGCAGCAGGTTGCCGCTGCCAAAGGCTCCGGGCAGGCTCTCGGGGATGATGTCCAGCAACATGCCGCTGCTGCTTTGTTGCTGCGCCTGTGAGGAGTAGGCGGCGACCTTGGCGGCGGCTCCCTCCCAATCGCCGGCCTTGCTGTGCATGCCCGCTCCGGGTTTGAGCTGATTGGCCACCAGCATGCCCAAAAGCAGGGCGAAGGTGGACACCACTTCAAAATACACGATGGCCTTGGTGCCGATGCGCCCAAGCTTTCCCGGGGCATGCAGGGAGGCAATGCCGTGCACCAAAGTGCAGAAGACAATGGGGGCAATCAGCAGGCGAACGGCCTTGATGAAGGCATCGCCCAACGGCTTGAGTTGCACCGCAACCTCCGGCGCGAAGTGGCCCAACAGCACACCGATGAGCACGGCCCAAAGCACCAGGGCATAAGGGGCCAGAAGCCAGTGTCTGGCAGGAGCATGGGGCGCAGGCGGCAACATGGCTTCCATCCAAGGACTTTACGGGCCACAGGGCAAGCAGATTGCCGTGGCTGATGAACGGCCTGACGCGCTTCAGGGTTCGGCGCAGAGTCTGGCAAACCAATGCCGCAGTTGTTGGCGCTGGGGCAGATCGCAAAGCACCCATGCGGCGCTGTGTTCGGCAAAGGGCAGGGCCACCTTGGTGAATCTTCCGGCGCGGGGATCGAGACGCTCCCAAAATGCCGTGGCCTTGGGGTCAATCTCGTGGCTGATCCACTGCGCCCTGCCGCGCAGGCGGGCCAGCCTTGCGGCAATGGCCGGCGCCCCTCCGTCCTGTGGCCAGCGCCTTGAGCCGTCGTAGTGGCTATGACAGATGAAGCCGCGCCAAAGGGAAGCGATTTCCTCGTCCATCAGGCCGATGCGATTGGCGGCAATGCTGCCGCGCGAGAATCCGCCGATGAAGAGGCGCTTGGGGTCGCCGCCATAGCGGGCGCAGACCTCGCGCACCGTGGCCATGCAGTAGTTGCGGGTCTGCGTCTCATCGCCCCACCAACGCGGGGCATTGACCCATTGGCCTGCGCGCTCCTCGATGAAGGGCAGGCTGACCCAGATCAGACCCTCGCCTGCACTCAAGCCCTGGCCCAGCGTGCAGGAGGCTGGCAGGCCGCTGCAGACATTGCCATGGCCATCGTCATAAAGGTTGCCAGGGTACTCAACCAAGACCGGATAGAGCCTGCCAGGTCGCCAGTCCCTGGGCAGTTGCAGCAGGTGATGCACCTCGCTGCATTCCCAACCCATGCTGACCTGTGGCACGCGTTTGCCTGGAGCCGGATCGGCCCACTGCACGGCGGCCTCGCTCAGATCTCTGGGCACCTCGGCAAGGCGCAGTGGTGGCGCTGCCGAGGGCTGGCTTGCGCCCGGCGCGGCTGGCAGGTGCAGCGCCAGAGCGGCAGATGCCAACAGGCCAGAGAGGATCTTCACGCCGTTGGGGAAGTTGCGGCCTGCACGGCGCTGCGCGGCACCAGCAGACCTTGATCGTCGAGTTGCCAATCGTGCCGCTGCATCAAGGCGCGCAGGCCTGCAGCGTTCAAGGTGCCTAGCATGGGACGGCCGGGGGAACCGGGGCGATGGCCAATTTGGCTTTCACCGCTGCGGGGTTGATCCTGGGGATGCGGCAGGCTCAAGGTCTGCAACAACCCGCTCTCCGCGCCGATCAAGACGGGCAGGGCATTCGCAGGCATCGAGGAGAACTCATCCTCCCAGCAGTAGCGCAGTTTGGCCTGCAGACTGCAGGCGGCCAATTGACTGTGGTTGCCCACCAACACCAACGCTTGCTCGGGCACCGCATCGGCTTGGCTGAGGATGCGGCATCCGCAGAGTTGTGACCATTCCTGAAGGGTCTGAAAAATCAGGCTCGAGGACGGTGCCAGACAGAGCACCTGATCCTTGGGGCCAAGCCACTCGACATGCAGCAGGGCCTGCGCATTGCGCTGCGCGCTGCTTGTGCCGCGTTCGGCATTGGCCTGGGCAGCCAGATCCAACCAGGCCTCAATGAGGGCCTGTGGGCTGGCTTGATCGGCCTCAATGGCTTGGCCGTAATGCACCGTGACTGGATAACGCAGGCGTCTGGGCAGGCGCCGCATGCAGGCGTTGCCAGCATGGGAAAAGATGGAGCCATAGAGACCATCGAGCCAGATCGGCAACACTGGGGCCTTGGCCTTGCGAGCCATCAACGCGTAGCCAGGGCGAATGCCGTTGAGCAGCCCATGACGACTGATCTGACCTTCGGGGAAGAGGGCCACGACTTGCTCGTTTTGCAGGGCCTCAGCGACACTGCGCACGGCCTCCTTGGCGCGTGTGGGCGAGATGGGCACGGTTCCAGCCAGCTTGAACAACCAGCGCAGCCAAGGCTTGTGGTAGATGGCATCCCACATCACAAAGCGCAGCAGGCGCGGACTTGAGGCGGCCATCAGCAAGGCATCCACATAGGAGAGGTGATTGGCCAGCATCAGCACGCCGCCGCGCTTGGGCAGTTGCCCGGTGTGCCGCGCGCGCAGGTGATAAAACAGGCGCAACCATCCCAGAATCAGATTGGCCAGAGGCGGTTGAGTCAGCAGATGCAGGCCGGCCCAGAGCATGATGAAGGCCAGCGGCAGCAGGGAGAGAATCTGCGGTTGGGCGCCCACGCCCTGACTCTGCAGGCCCTTCACCCAAAGCAGGTTGGCCACGATGCTGGCGGCGCAGTCCAGCAGATTCATGCTGGAGAGCACGCGGGCGAGTTGATCGCCCTTGGCCTGTTGTTGGACAATGCCATACAAGGGCGTCATGAAGGCGCTGGCGCAGGTGCCGGCAAAGGCCATCGAGACAAAGGCCATGTTGCCTTGCAGCGGCCCCAATCCAATCCACAGCAGGCCGCCCACCAGGCCCAGGGCGCTGAGTGGAACCACGCTGCGCTCGGCCTGGCGGCGGGCCGCAATCGCACAGAGAGCGGCACCCAAAATAAACCCAAGGCCGGGCAGACTGCAGAGCAGCGACTGATCCAAGGCTCGCGCCGCCGCATCCTGCGGGTGGCGCTCCTGCGACATGATGACGGCCATCGAACCAATCGCTGAGCAAAACAGCCAAAACAAACTGATGCCAATGATGGGGGCACGCAGTTGGGGCTGCGCAAAGGTCAGGCGCAGATGATGGAAATGCTCAAAGGCAGTGCTGATGCGGAAGCGCAGATCCGGATTGCCCCTGCCGCGGCGAACCAGCCAAGCGCCAAGAATTTGCAGGCAGGCCAGGGCAGTGATGATTTGCAGGGGCAGCATTGCCGCCTGCCAGGGATCGCCAAGGCTTTTGAGGCGAAGGCCAAAGACGCTGCCGCCAGCGCCAATGCCGCCGAGAATGCCGATGAACATGGTCATCTGCATGAGGCTGTTGGCGCGCTGCAGTTCGGAGGCGGGGAGAAGATCGCGCAGGACGCCCAGCTTGGCCGGGCCGAAGATTGCGGCCTGCGTGGCCAAGGCAAAGAAAATGCCAAGGCTCAGGGCAAGAGTCAGATTGGCCTCATGCAGACCCAGCGCGGCGATGAAGCCAACAAAGATGAGCACCTGCAGCAGTTGCATGGCCAGAATCACCCGTTGCTTGCAGAAGCGATCGCTGAGCCATCCAGCCAGCGGGGCAAACAGAATGTAGGGCAGGGCAAAGATGGCGCCCAAATACACCTGCATGCTGCGGCCAAGGTCGCTCTCGGTGGCCACGGCGCCCGCGAAGGTCACCAGCAGCATCTTCACGAAGTTGTCGTTGAAGGCGTTGAGCGCCTGAATGGCCAACACCAGGCGCCAGGAGCGGCGACAGGGCGGGACTTGCTCCGTGGGGGTGCTGGCGTCGGTCATGTGGCTCCAATCCAAGGCCAAGCCTGCCTGCCGTCAATGCCGATGTGCCCTTTTCAGGGGCTCTTGGGTTTGGCGGCCTTGGCGCGTTTCTTGGCGGGCATGCCCTTGCGGTAGCCTTGATTCCTGACCAGGGCCTCAGGCTCGGGTTGGCGGCCCTGATCCTGGGTTTGTTGCATCCAGGCCTCGACCTCGGCGCGCAGACGGCGACGGATCTCCTGATGTTGCGGACTTTGGGCGAGGTTATGCAGTTGATGAGGGTCGGCCTCAAGGTCGTAGAGTTCCTCCTCGGGCAGGGCTTCAATGGCCAGGGTCTGGGCTTCGGGGCTGAGCTGGCCGCTGGCCTTGAGTTCGCCGATCAGATTCCACACCGGGTACTGTTGCGCCTTGTAGGCGTTGGGCAGCAGCAGCGGCTTGCCGGGATCAAGATTGAGGATGTAGCGGTGGCGCTCATCGCGCGCGCTGCGCAGGCGCAGCACGGTTTCATCGCAGCGATCGCGGGCACCAAAGACCACCTGCCTTGGTGGTTGAGCCTGTGGGCCCAAAAACACCTGCCCATCGAGATTTGCGGGCAGCGCTGCACCGGCCCAATCCAGCGCAGCGGCGTGCAGATCCAGACTGAGCAGCAGGCGCCTGCTGACCTGTCCGGCTTGATAATCTGCGGGAGGGTTGAGCGCGGCTGGCCAGTACAAAATGAAGGGCACCTGCAGGCCTTCCTCGTAACAGAACTGTTTGGCGCGCACATGCGCGGCGCCATTGTCGGCAAAGAAGCAGACGATGGTGTTGTCAGCCAGGCCATCGCGTTTGAGCAGTTCCAACACCAGACCCACCTTGCGGTCCAGTTCCATCGCGCTGTCCAAATACTGCGCCCAATCCCGGCGGGTGATCTCGTGGTCCGGGTAGTAGGGCGGGAGTTTGACCTTGGCCGGATCCACCTTGGCCGGGGCGTGGAAGCTGCGATGCGTCTCCTGGAAATTGAGTTGTGCGTAGAAGGGTTGATGGCTGCGCAGATCTTCCCAGTTCTCGCCGTCAAAGGGCTTGGGGTCATGGCTGAAGTTCCAATCCGTTTTGCCGCTGCCGCCGAAATCCGCGGGCTTGGGCAGTTGCTTCAAGTTGGCCGTGAAGTAGCCTGCGGCGCGCAGACGCTGACTGAGCAACTGCACGCCGGCGGGCAGTGTGAAGCCGTCGTCTCGGTGACTGCGATGATTGTGCGCGCCGATGCGTGTTTGGTACATGCCGGTGTTCAGTGCGCTGCGGCTCGGCGAACAGACTGGGGCCGTGGTGTAGAAGCGCTCATGGCGCATGCCTCGCGCGGCCAGGCCATCGAGGTGTGGTGTCTGCACCTGCGCTTCGCCATAGCAGCCCAGATGCGGTCCAAAGTCCTCGGCAATGAGCCAAAGAATGTTGGGCTTGGGGGCAGCCTGCAGGCTCAGGGCCAGCAGGCAGAAAACGAGGCAACGCAGCATGGCAGTGTGTCAGGGCTTGGCGGCGTCGGGTTTCAAGCGCGGGCTCAACCAGCGCGCGGTTTCATCGGCGATGGCGTTGTAGCCGGCAAGGCTGGGGTGGCGATCACCGGCCCAGCCGGGCAGATGGCCAAGCAGGGGATCGAGGCGGGCATCGAGCACCACCACGCTGGGGTCCTTGGCGCTTGGGTCAAGGTAGGCGGTGGCCAGGGGGCGCAGGGCCTCGGGCACTCGGCTCAAGGCAAAGCGGCGGTAGTTGAGGCCATCGGGCTGTTTCTTCAGCTCCGCAAGGTAGCGCGGCACGATGTCGAAG
Organism: Prosthecobacter sp.; assembly: GCA_030833205.1. GTDB lineage: Bacteria > Verrucomicrobiota > Verrucomicrobiia > Verrucomicrobiales > Verrucomicrobiaceae > Prosthecobacter. The sequence goes on along the minus strand of JAURHS010000005.1, from coordinate 23,159 downwards.
ACCTCGAGCTTTTCAGCAGCGGCGGCTTCGCGCACCACTTTGTTGATGTCCTCATGCAGGTTGTTCACCGCATAGGGAATGGCGGTCATGGGCACCAATTTGGCGCCGGGATGATCGCGGTGCAGGCGGCTGACGAGTTCCTTGAAATCGCGCGGGTAATCGGTGGGAAAGTGCTTCAGTTTGCTGCGGTCGTTGATGCCATAGCGGATGAAGATCCAATCGGCCTTGGGCTGCTTTTCAACGGCCTTGGCGTAGCGCGTGTCCAGCAGGCGTCGAATGGTCTCGCCGCTGACGCCCTCGTTGATCACATCACAGGGCGGCAGGCCGGGTTCGCAGGCCAGACGGATGCGCAGGCTGTCCTCGAACTGAGGCTCATTGGCGGCGAAGCGCTTGGGGAAGCTGGCCTCGGTGGTGCTGTCGCCAAGCAGGAGGATGCGAAGGCGCTTGGGCCCCTCGGTGGCCGCGCTGAAGGTGAAGGGCTGTCCGCCGAGAATCTGCTCGCTGCTGATCGTGGGGCAGAGGGTTTGCTCAACATACGAAATGAAGCGCTTGGTGCCTTCGCGATGGCTGACAAAGGGCCAGCGCGCGGGGTTGTACATGGTGTCGGTGAGGTCGCGCAGAAGCACCACCTGCTTTCCATGACGAGCCATCTGCCGCAGGCCAAAGGGCCGGCCAGCCACGCACATGTTGAGGTGCACGCCGGCGAGGATCACCCGCTGAATGCCGCGCTGGGCCAGCAGGTTCCAGATTTCCACGCCGCTGTCGCTGATGGCGTCGCGTTGGGCGTCAATCTTCAGGAGGTCAATCTGCCGGGTCCAAGGGGCCTTTTCGTTGAGGCCGCGCTGGCGCAGACTTGCCGCCCATTCCGCATGGGCCTTGGGATCATCGTCCTCGCCGCCGTCGCTTTGATCCAGTGGGTAAATGACGCCGCGCTCACTGGGCAACTGTTTGCACCATTGGCTGATTTCCGTGGGAAGATCCGGCGAGCTTGGTGCAGCCTGCGCGCGCTTGCGTGCGGGATGCTCGGCATAGGCGGCCATGCAGCTGCTTGGGGCGTGAATGATGAGCACGCCCTGCTCGCGCAAGGTGGCGGCCACCGCATTGAGTCGCGGCGCCATTTCCTTCTCGCGGATCACTGCGTTTTGGCAGTGGTGCAGGTCCCACATGTCACAAAGGATCAGGGCCGTTTGTGATGGCAGCCAATTCTGGTTGAGCAGGCTGTCGCGGCCATGGGCGTCACGCTGCCGCAATTGCAGTTTCAGCAGTGCCGGCGTTGCTGCGGGCTTGGCGGGTTCAGCGGCGCTCAGGCCAAGGCAGATCAGCGCGGCGAGAAGGGTGAGGGTGTGGAGTGAGGTCATGAGAGGGGTGAGGTTGAAGGGGGCTGGCGGCGGCGCGTCAACGGGTGGCCTTGAAGAGTTCATGCACCTTGGCGGCGATTCGTTCCTCAACGCTTTGCGCCCATCCGGCAGCGGCTTCGTAGCCGCCTTCCTTGAGCACGCGCAGGCTGGGGATGTAGCCGTTGTAATCATTGCTGTAGCCCGCCACCCAGATGCCTGATTGATTTCCCAGTTCGCGTTTGAAGCGCAGGGAATAATCCACCACCACCTCGCTGCCCAGCGTGATCAGGCTGAGGCCGTCGCCCAGGGCGATGACCTGCACGGGGTAGTCGTGATCGGGTCTTTTGGAGTTGGCGTAACTGAGTTTGACTTCCTGCATGGCAGCGCGCAGGCGGCCAATGATGGGCCTGGGATTGACGACCATGGCCATCTCCACGGCGTTGGAGAGGCTGCGGCCGTGTTGCATGCACAGCTCAAGATCAGTGATGCCAGGCACCACATCGCTGCGTCTGGGGTAGGGGTTTTGATCCGCGCCGCAGCCGGTGAGAAACATGGCGGTGAAATCGGGGCGATGCTCCTGCAGGAATTGCTGCGCAAAGCCGGCGTAGTCGCCGCACCAGTTGTAAAAGCCCAGGCTGGTGTTGTGACAGGCGTAGCCAAAGAGGCAGGCGCGCGGACGGCCATTGGGTTCTTCGATGCGCAGCGTCGGCACCTCATGGTCCACTGGGCCGTCGGGATTGGGCACGCGATTGGCATTGGGATGATCGGGCGGCAGGCTGTAGTCGCGGCGGCGGTTCATCGCAAAGCCGCAGCGCGCCTTGTTCCAGGTCAGGCGTGCCGGGGTGAGGTTTTGCAGGGCCCTGCCAATCAATTCCACCAGACTGCGCTGCAGGTCCTGGGTGTATTGCCAACTGTGTCGCAGGCGCGGGTTTTTTTCCTCCTCAGCGCTGATGGGCGTGGTTCGCAGGATGGGGCCGCTGTGAGTGTGTGAGGCGTTGAGCAGCAGATGACTTGGCGGCAGTTTGAAGCGCTCCTGCGCCTTGGCGCCAATCTCGCGGCGCAGGGCCTGCGGCACGCCGATCAAGTCCAGAGTGACGATGACCACGCGGTTGCCCGCTTCGTCCTCCAGGGCCATGGCCTTGGCGAAGAGATCCTGCACCTTGCCCTCAGCGGGTTTGTTGCGGCCGCCGTAGCCAGCCATCCACATGAACTGGGGCGGGGTGACCTTCTGCGTGGCCAAGCCTGCCTTCCATCGGACCTCGAGGTGGGGCGCCACGGAGACGGGAGGTTTGGGCGGTGACAATGGCGTGGCTCCGGCCGGGGCTTGAGCCGACAGCGCGCTGCCCAAGGCCAGGGCGCAGCCAAGCAGAAGGGCATGACTGAGGAATGGTGAAACCATGGGTAAGCAAACGCTCCGGGCGGCGGCGGCTATCCGTCGGGCTTTGAAATGCTCAGGCGAACGCTGGTTTCTGTGGACTGAAATGCGATCGGTCCTGCGCGATCCGGCTTTCCTCGGGCGTTTGCTGGCAGTACCCTAGACCTTTTATGCCCAAGATCGTCGCCATTGAGACTGCCATTGCCTCCGCCGTCATGCCCAACCTGCTGCTGGTGCGGGTGCACACTGACGATGGTTTGGTGGGCAATGGCGAGACCTACTACACGCCTCATGCGGTGGCTGCGTTGATCCACGATTGGATGGCCGAGCGACTGCTGGGGGCCGAGGCCACGGCCATTGAGGCGCACTGGCGCTTTCTGTATGAGCGCTGCACGCCCTTTGGCCACCCCGGGGCGGAGATGCGCGCCCTCAGCGCGCTGGACCTTTGCTTGTGGGACATCCTCGGCAAGAGCGTGAATCTGCCGGTGCATCGTCTGCTTGGCGGTCCGGTGCGCGGCAGCATCCCCATCTACAACACCAGCGGCGGCCCGAGTTACGGCGCGCTCACCGGGCAGAGCGTGCAGGCCCGTCATCCTGGTTGGCCGGGTTATGGCGATGTGGGCAGCCCCGGGCCGCTGCAGGATCATTGGTCCTCATTGCATGATGCAGGCCGCCTCGCTGAGGAGTTGTTGGCCGAGGGCATCTCGGTGATGAAGCTCTGGCCCTTTGATCGCGCCGCGCATCAACGCGGTGGCTTGCACATTTCCTGGGCGGATTTGCGCGAGGCGATGAAACCCCTGGAGGACATTCGCAACCGCGTTGGCATGAAGATGGATATCGCCATCGAGGGCCATGCCTTCTTCCAATTGCCTGCGGCCCTGCGCATTGCCGAGGCTCTGCGCGAGATCAAGCCGCTGTGGCTCGAGGATGTGCTGCGTGTGGATCATGTCGGCACGCTGGCCACCTTCCGCGAGCGTGCGCAGTTGCCAGTGGCGGCCAGTGAAATGCTGCTTGGGCGCAAGGAGTATCTGGCGGTCTTGCAGGCTCAGGCCTGTGACTATTGCATGGTGGACCCAACCTGGAACGGGGGCATCAGCGAATCCAAGCGCGTCATTGATCTGGCGCAGGCCTACAACATCCCGGCCACCATTCACGACTGCACCGGTCCTCTGACTTTGTTTGCCGGTCTGCAGTTGGCAGGGGCAAGCACGCAGGTGGTGTTTCAGGAAACCGTGCGCGCTCACATCCGCTCCTTCTACAGCAGGTTGGTGGACAACCTGCCGCAGATCCAGGATGGTCAGGCCCTCATCCCCACGCAGCCAGGTCTGGGCTGCAATCTGCAGGATGGTCTCTTTGCGGACCCCGCCAATCAGCCACGCTGCAGCAGGCTGTAGGCGGCAGGGCCGGCAACTGGGACGCCAATGGCGTGATCAGATCAGTTCAGGAATGGCGCGGCCGTTGTCCACAATGTGCACTGGACGACCGTTGAGGTCATTGAGGGTGACCTTTTGATAGTCAATGCCGAGATGGTGGTAAATCGTGGCCAAAAAGTCGCTGGCGTTGCAGGGACGCTCCACGACATCCTCGCCGCGCTTGTCGCTGGCGCCGACGACGGCGCCGGTCTGAATGCCGCCACCGGCCCAGATGTTGGTGAAGGCGCGTGGCCAGTGATCGCGGCCTGGTTGCAGGGTTCCTGCCGGGGCGCTGGCGTCACCGGCGCCGGTGCTGCGATCAAAGCTGATCTTGGGGGTGCGACCGAATTCGCCGGTCACCACCACCAGCACGCGCTTGTCCAAGCCACGGGCGTAGATGTCCTCGATGAGGGCGGACACCGCGCGATCGTAGGTGGGCATGCGGAAGCGCAGGGCCTCGAATTGGTGCTGGTTGACGGCGTGATCGTCCCAGTTGTTGACGCGTCCGCAGAGCGGGCCGCTGAGGCTGCTGGTGATGATTTCCACGCCAGCTTCCACCAGGCGCCGCGCCAGCAGCAACTGCTGACCCCAGCGATTCATGCCGTAGCGCTCGCGCACAGCCTGTGGTTCCTTGGCCAGGTCAAAGGCGTCGCGGGTGTTGGGATTGGTGAGCAGGGTGGCGGCCTGGCCTTCAAAGGCGTCGAGGGCGCCGAGTTCGCCGGCGCGGTCAAAGGCGCGCTCCATGCGGTCGAGGCTCTTGCGCAGGGCCAGGCGATCGCTCAGGCGACGTGATTCCGCGCTGTCTTCCAAACCGATGTTGGGCACCTGAAAACTGGGGCGGCTGGGATCGTCGCTGACGGCGAAGGGCGCAAAGGCATCGCCGAGGTAGGCAGGGCTTGAGTATTCTGGGGATGCGGCTGGCACGCCGATGTAGTTGGGCAGCGGGTTGCTGCGCTTGCCTTCACGGGAGCGCAGGTAGTGGGCCACGGCCATCCAGTCTGGCAGGCGTGGCTTGGGCTTGTCGCGGGTGTCGCTGTCGCCGGAGAACATCTGCATGGTGCCGGCCGGGTGGCCGCCGGCGGTTTGGTGCATCGAGCGCAGCACCGTGAACTTGTCGGCGATCTTGGCGTTGAGGGGCAGCAACTCGGTGAAGCGGGTGCCAGGCACCTTGGTGGCAATGGTCTTGAAGGGGCCCCGGTATTCGCTGCTGGCGTCGGGCTTTGGATCGTAGGTGTCGATGTGCGATTGGCCACCGGGCAGCCAGACCATGATGATGCTCTTGCGCTGGGAGGCCGGCAGTTTGGCGTTGTCGGCGCGCAGTTTGAGCAGCCCTGGCCAACTCAGCGTGCCGAGACCGGCCAAGCCAAATTGCATGAAGCCGCGTCGCGACAGGGGACCGGCGCAGCGCATCGGCGTGTTGGGATCTTGCAGGGGGGAGGCCATGAGCGTGGTGGAGCTAGGGTTTAAATACGGCCAAGGGGCTGCCGTTTGTTGCGTCCCAGAGGCGCAAAATGCTGTCTTCGCCGCCGGCCAGCAGCAGGCTGCCATCGGGGCTGACGGCGGCGCTTTGCAGGTAGTCGGGCACATCGCTGATGTTGCGCACCTCGCTGCCGCTGTCGGTGACCAGGCGCAGGCGGTTGTCGCCGGAGGCCGCTGCGATCTGGTCGCTGGCGCCGATGAACTGCAGCGAGGTGACTTCCTTGCTCCAGCCCTCGATCTTCTTTTTGCGTTCGCCAATCAGCAGGTCCCAGGTGACCACCGTGCCATCTGCACCGGCAGTGGCCAGCACGCGCGCATCGCTGCGAAAGGCGATGGCGTTGACATGGTGGGTGTGGCCTTCAAGGCTGAGCACAATTTTGCCACTGGCCATGTCCGTGATGCGGGCGATTTTGTCGGCGGCGCCACTGGCCAGTCGGCGGCCATCGGGTGAGAAATCCAGACACAGCACGCTGTCGCTGTGATGCTCGCGCCAGCGCTTGAGCAGTTTGCCGCTGGCGGTTTCAATCAAGGTGATCTCGCCACTGCGCGAAGGCTCGCCGCCGGCACAGGCCAGCGTCTTGCCATCGGGGCTGAAGCGCAGGGCATTGACGCGGTCGACAAAAAAATCCGTGCCCTTGATGTGCCGCTGCAGTTTGAGTGCGGCGGTTTCACCCATGGGCTTGTTGCGGTCCTTGGTCTCGGCCACCACGCGGCCGCTGGCCAGCCCCCAAACGCGCACACTGCCGTCCTTGAGCACGGCGGCGACGCGGCTGCCGTCGGCGCTGAAGATCGCAGGCTCAAAGGCGGGCAGGGAGGAGGGCAGGGCCTTGTCCAGCGCCTTGAGTTGTTCCTGTGCCTTGCTGCTTGCGGCCAGGGCGGCCTTTTTGGCGCTGTCGGCGGCTTGGCTGGCCAGCTTGTTTTCGGCCTTGGCCTTGGCGATGCGCTGCTGCTCGGCCTTGGCATCGTCGATGTTGCTTTGAGTGGATTGGGCAGCGGCCTTGGCCGAGGTCTCGGCCATGCGCGTGCTCAGCACCTTTTCCTGCGCGGTTTTGAGTTGGGCCTTGAGCGCGGCGTCCATGGGCTTTGCCGCCAGCTTTTGCTGGGCGGCTTCCGCATCGGCCTTGGCCTTCTGCGCGGCCTCCGTGGCTGGAGCCACCAGCTTTTGTTTTTCTGGCAGGGCCTTGGTCATGGCCGTGATGGCCTCGTTGGCCTTGCCCAACAGCACATCCAAGGCCTTGTCCTGTGCGGCAATGCGGTCGAGCACGCTGCCCTGAAACGCGGCCTCAAGGGTTTGGGCGGCGATTTGCCGCTGCAGTTGACTGCGCTGCTGTTGCTGATTGAGGCTGCCGCGCAGGGCGGCTTGCGCCTTGAGGGGCTTGGTCTGCAGCAGATGCAGATTGCCGCTGGGCTCAGTGAGGCAGAGCCATTGGCCATCGGCGCTGAGGCTGTGTTTGACCTCGCCCTTGAGTTTGAGCGCCGTCATCGCCTGTGCCAGCAAAGCGGCGTCGGCGGGCTTGGCGGCGGCGGCTTGCATCGGTTGCGCGATGACATCCCAGAGTTTGATTTCGCGGAAGCTGCCGCTGGCCAGTTGCCTGCCATCGGGGCTGAAGGCGAGGGTTTGCACCATGCCCTCGTGGGCGACAAGGCTGCTGACCTGGCGGCGCGTGCTCAAGTCGTGAAGGTCAATGCGGTTGGCGCGTCCGCTGGCGGCGAGTTGACCGTCGGGACTCAGGGCCACGCTGTAGATGGGATCAACGCTGGCGGCAAAGGCACTGATCTTGACCTCGCGCTGCTGCGGGCTGCCGGCCAGTGCGCCCTGATCAATCCATTGGGTGAGTTTGGCGATCTGCTCGGCGCTGAGATTCTGCGCGCCGGACTTGTTGTTGGCCGGGGGCATCTCCAAGTCCTTTTCGTGCCTGGCTGCCAGCACGACCAGGCTTTGTGCGCCCTTCCCGCGAATCAGGGATGTGCCGCTGTCACCGCCCTTTTCCATGAACTGCGGAGTCTCCATGTTCAAGCCCGCCTTGGTGGTGGTCTTGTTGTGGCAACTGATGCAGTTGTCGCGCAGGAAGGGCTCGATGTCGCGGTAGAACTCAAGCGGCGCAGCACTCAGCGCCGTGGCGGCGCCAAGGCTGAGGGCAAGAGTGCTGCTCCGGGGGAAGCAGGGGAAGTCAATCATGGGGCCTTGGTGCTGGCGGTGCTGCCATCGGCAATCACGCGCAGTTCGATGGGCTGGGAGAAGAAGATGTCCACGGTGTCCGTGGGGTTGGCGGCGCTGCTCACGGCCTTCATGCGGCTGGATGCAGCGGCCATGGCGGCCTCAGCCTGCTTTTGTTTTTCTGCGGCGCGCTTGGCGGCGGCAGCGTCGGTGGCGGCAATCTTCTTGGCTTCGGCAGCGGCCAGGGCAGCCTGCTCCTGCGCCTTTTTCTGCTCGGCCTCCGCCAAGGGAACCGCGGCGGGATTGTAACGGTAGCGGCTGATGCCAATGGTCTGCAGGGCAAAGGTGTAGACCCCGGCCGGCAGCTTCAATTCAGCGAGGTTGAGGCTGAGTTTGTGCTCCTTGGCATTGAGGGGAATTTCAAATTCCTTCAACGCGCTGACGCCTTCTCCGTACGCTTTGACGCGCAGGGAGCTGCCGTTGAACTCGTTGTTCCAGGTCAATTGCAGGGGAATGTCCACCTTGCCTCCGACCTTGGCTTCGAAGCTGGGCTGTGCCGTGGCAAGGGTCACAGGCGCGGGCTCGGAGTTGCTCACCGAGACTGGCACATCGGCCAGCAGGCGCGGCGCGGGCAGCTCGCCCTTGGCATCGCGCACCGGCCACTGCACGCCGGCCATGGCCACGCGGCGCTCAATGGGCTTGCCGTCAATGACCGCGCGGCCGCGCAGGTTGGCCAGCGTCCAGCCGGGTTTGGCGTCCTTGGCGGAGCTGAGGATGAGGTGGCCAACGCTCTTGCCCTTGCCGATCTTCAGGCCCTTGGCCTGCACGCCGGCGGGCAGGTTGTCCATGAGGATTTCGATCTCGCCGTCAAAGCCATCGCGACGCACCACGGCCACTTCAAAGGCGCGGCTGTCACCAGCACGCAGTGTCATGGGTTTGGACAGGGCGCTGCGATCGCCATTGCGCAGGGTCATGTGCAGGCCCCAAGCGGCCAGGGAGAAATCCGGCTGGGCCTTGCGCACGATCAGGCGGTAGCGGTTGCCTGGCTCGTTGCGGGTGCCTCCAAACAGATCGCGGATCTGCAGCTGATAGGTGCCATCGGCCTTGATCTCAAACTTGCCGTTGATGTCGGCGGAGCCGGCATCATACACCGGCCCATCGTAGCTGTAGCCATTGCTGGTGGGCTTGAGCGGAGGCGCGATGTCGTAGAGTTCGGCCACATCGCTGAGCACGCGCTTGCCGTCCTTCATGCTGACTTGTTGCACCAACACAAAGGGGTCGGTGTTGAGGCCAAGGCGCTCTGAGGCCACCTCCACCCACCAGACTTCACCCTTGCGGGCCTGGAACTCGAAGAGATCCTGATCGGCGGCGGGGAAGAAGCTGCCGCCAATGTCGCAGGGCAGGCTGATCTTCTGAATCTGCGCCGCTTGGTTGTTGGGTTCCTTTTCCTGCATGGCAGGCTCTGCGGCCAGACCCACGGGAGGCCAGGACATGGCGCTGACGCGGCGGGTGCGCGGCAGGTGCGAGACGATGGCGTCCTTGGCGATTTCGCGCACCGCCAAGCGGTAGTAGTGGCGCTCTCCGCCCTGGAAGGTGAGGTCATTGAGCTTGAGGACCAGCGGGCCGTCCTTGTCCACCACATGCTCCATCAAGCCGGTGGTGCGGTTGACCTTGATGTCCGCGCCACGGGCATCGGCCAGGGCCAGCACGGGCATGAGGCGGGAGTCAATGCCGGTGGCCTGACACTCGATGAGCAGTCGCTGTCCGCTCTTGGCCTCGATGCGGTAGTAGTCCACACTGCGCTTGCTCATGCTGGCATTGACCAGACTGCCGATGGGCAGGTCCATGGCGGTGGCCAGGCTGGTGTTGGGTTTGCTGCGTTGCAGCTCGGGAAGATTGCCCACGCAGAAGGCGCGCGGCGAGGAGAGCCCGAGGCGGCAGACGATGCGCGCATCGTGCACGGCAGGCGCAAGGTCAGCAGGGACTTGGACTTCGAATTTGTTGTTGCCCAGAGCCTTGGCGGTGATGCGCGGCTCGGAGAATTGCAGGCTCTGGATGTCTTCGAGGTTCTCGCCGGTGATGCTGACTTCCAGGGTCTTGCCGGCCTGTGCGCCCATCGGGTTGATGGTCAGCAAGCGGGGCAGGGGCAGGGTGACTTGTTGGGCAAGGGCGCTGCCGGTCAGGAGGGCGGCCGTCATCAGGCCGAAGCAAAGGGGGCGTTGCATCCCCTTTCTACGCTCCTGACGCCCCCAGTCTTTTCAGGGTTGGGCAACCTACCCCCAATCCCGCCCGGTTCGCGGACGGGACATGGGGCCGTGTCGAGGCGCTACGGGGCGGGGGCCGGCGCTGGTGCAAGTGTTGACTCCAGACGGATGCGGTAGAGCCGCAGTTGTTCGGAGACCGGGTCGAGGGTGTCAATGACCGCCTTACCTGGGGTGGCAAATTCAAAGGTTCCAAGGCGCTGCCACTGAAGCAGATCGGTGGTGGTTTCGAGATGATAGCGAATCCCCGAGCGCACGGGATCCAGCTGGAAGCTGAATTGAGATTGTCCGCCAGCCGATGGGCTGATGCTGAGTTGCTGCATCATGAAGCTCGATCCGTCCATGGGGTCTGTGCCAGCCAAGTATTCCATCAGGTTGTTTTGACCGTCACCGTCACTGTCGTCTGCCGCGTTGCCCTGCAGGGCGCTGCCCCATTTCAGGGCCTCGTAAGCATCGGGAATTCCGTCTCCGTCGCCATCGGCGAGGTTGGTGGCCACGGTGACGCGCAGACTGTACACGGGGCTGGAGCCGCCGTAGGCGTCATTGGCGGTGAAGCTGAAGCTGGCATTGCCGCTGTAGTAGGGGTTGGGGGTGTAGGTCCACTTGCCCCCGCTCTGCAGATTGAAGGTACCCTGAGTGGTCACCGTGTTTCCTCCAGCCAGCAGGAACTGCAGCGGGTCACCGTCCAGATCGCTACCCGTCAATGTGCCACTGATTGGGGTTGTGCTCTGAGTGCTGGTGCTCACATTGTTACTGGTGGGGTTGTAGTTGAGGATGGTAAGCCCAGTGAGATCTGCCTGAGGCGCATCCGGATCGCTGGAGCCTGCCGGCGGAAGGATGTGCAGGCGCCACATGTCCGAACAGCGCCCGTTGCCGCCCATGCCGTCCTTGCCGCCACCGCCAAAGAACCATTGCGAGCCGTCCACACCAACGAAGGTGTTGCCCGTCCATCGTGCGGCAGGGTGGTTGAGGTCTTCCGCAACGCCTTTGTTGCCAAATCTGCCGCTGCTTCCCGAGACCTTCGAGCCACTGCGCCAGGTCCACTTGTTGTTGGTCGTGTTGTAGAGCCAGATGTCATTGAGAGGCGCTCTGGAGGTGATGAAGCCACCAGTCATCCAGATGCGTTTGTCAACGGTTGCCCAACCCGTTGAAGCGGAGCGTGCCGCGGGGTAGATGGCATCCGACTCGTCGGCACTGGTGTTGGCGGGGTAGACGCCAGCGTCATTGAGGGCGTTGCTGCCGCTCAGCCAAGTCCATTGCTTGGTGATGAGGTCGAAGCACCACAGGTCATTGAGGTCGCCCGCAGTTCCCGCCGCGGTGGCATAGCCAATGCCGCCGAAGACATAGAATTTGTCTCCAACCACCCAGCCCGTCGCATCGCGGCGTGCTCCTGGCACATTGGCTGCGGCAGGTGTTCCTTTGGTGCCATAGACACCAGTGGCGTTGAGCCCTGCGTTGCCAGCGAGGCTGCCGTTGCTGCCAGACACCCACTCCCATTCTCCGGTGTAGACATGGTACAGCCAGAGATCGTTGAGGTAGCTGGATCCGTCACCCGCCGAACCACCGAAGACCAGCAGTTCGCATTTGTAGGTGCAGGCCACGGAGTTGGCGCGGGCGCGGGGCAGATTGCTGGTGGAGGGCACCTCCTTCGTGCCGTAGCTGCCAAGCCCATTGGGGTTGTCACTGCCAGCCAGCAGCGTCCAAGTGCCCAAATCCGGGTCGAATTTCCAGAAGTCATTGAGGCGCCCAGAGGTTGTTCTCCCGCCGAAGAGGTAGAACTTGCCATCACAAGCAGCGTAGGAAGCGCCGGTGTGTCGAGACATGGGTTGGCCCGCGTTTGGAACTGTCGCCGGGTAGCTGCCGAGGCCGTCCACAGTGGTGCCACCATTGATGTAGGTCCAAGTGCCAAGGGAACGGTTGTAGCGCCAGAGGTCACTGAGGTAACGGGGGGTGATTCTTGTCTCACTGCCATAGCCGTAGCCGCCGAAAACCCAGAGGTTTCCGTCCATGGCTTGGAAGCTCATGGAGCCTTGGCGAGCTCCAGGCTGCCTGGTGGCGGCAGATCCTGTGAAGACGCCAACATTGTTGCGGGCCTTCGGACCAGCCATCCAAACCCAGACCGGAGTGCCCGTGCCGCCTGCAGCAACATTGGTCAGCACGAGGTCGTTGCCACTGCCGCCATTGTAGTTGGCACGGAAGTAGAGGATCTTGTCGCCCTGGGGAACGGCGATGATGCCTCCATCAGGCAGACCATTGAACTGGTTGAGGATTTCGTTGGTGGGGCCGGCGATTTCCAAGGCTGTGATGGTGTCGCCCGGCTCAATGACTGCGTTGGGATCAATCACTGGTGTGAGGTACTGGCCATCTGCGTCGTAGTCGCGGCCTGAGACGGTAAGAGCGACGCCGCCCTCTGGCACAGGGCCGGTTTCTGCGGCGCGGAAGACCACGCCGTTGCCATTGAGGGTGATGTCAAAGTTGGCCTCGTTGCCGTCGTTGTTGACGATGGTCATGGTCGTGGTGTGCGGGCCTTCCACCGTGGTTTTAAAGATGGCCGTGACTTGCACGGTGCCCCCGTTGGGCGGCACGATGAGCGGGTTGGCGAGCGTGGGGGCAGGGTTGGTGCCGTCCACGAAGCAGGTGGCGTTGCCACCGGCGAACTTGATCTCGTAGATCTCAAGATTGACCACCCCGATGTTCTTCACCGTGATGGTCTTGGGAGCATCAAAGCACTCGCTGGCGTTGCCCATGGCAATCAACGAGAGGCCATCGAAGAGTTCCGTGGTGCCATCAAGGGTGCTGGTGCTGTTGTACACGGCGATCTCGGCGCGGTCATCGTCCATGCCGGGGCCAACATAACCGCCAGCAGTCGGATCGTTCGGGGTCAGGGTATTGTTGGTGACCAGGAAGATGCTGCCGGTGTTGTCATCCTTGATCGTTCCCACACCGCCACTGCTTGGGGTGTTGCTGTTGGTGCCGGCGACCAGCTTGAAGGTTTCCGCCGCTTCATAGATCATGTCGCGTTCAGGGATGGCACCGATGCGGGCCATGATCTTGCTGACTTCTCCGTCAAGTGCCCCGCCCACCGTCGGCATGGTGTAGGTGGCACCAGGCACCACCCATACGCCAGCGACGAGAATCTCGAGAGTCACCAAGCCGGTGGTCTGGGTGTTCTCGATGGACAGACGGGTGATTTGGCCCTCGATGCCGGTGATTTCAAAATTGGCGTAGGGGCTGTTTTCATTGATGGTCACGCTGGTGACGGTCAGGACGCGGTCGTCATCCAGCAGTGGTCCGCTGTAGCCGCCAGCTGTGGGGTCGTCGGCATTCTGGCTGGTATTGCTGGCCAGGAAGATTGAGCCGCTGAATTGGTCATAAACCGTGCCCAGGCCGCCGCTGGCTGCCACGCCGCTGGTGGTGGTGGCTGTGGCGTTGAAGGTTTCCGCGTTATCCGAGACATCATCGCGTTCGGGCGTGAGGTCCACACGGATGAGGATGCTGCTGCTTTCCGCCGGGGTACCATCGAGGTCATCGGGCAGTGTGGTATAGGCTCCTGCCGCCTTCCAGGTGCTGCCATCAAGCCACTCGACGGTGCTCAGACCCGTGGTCTGGCCTGCGCCGCCATTGCTGACGCCAAGGATGGCGCGCTGGCCCTCAAAACCAGTCAACCTGAAGACCGCGTAGGGGGAGTTCTCATTGAAGCTCAGGCCGGTGTTGAGGCTCATGCTGCGATCATCGTCGAGCAGCGGGCCGCTGTAGCCGCCGGCGAAGGGATCGTCGGCGTTGCTGGTCGTGTTGCCGGCAATCCAGATCGAACCGTTGCCGTCGTCGTAGATCGTCGCGGTGCCCGCAGTGCCCACGGTGCCCGAGCGGGTGGTTGGTGTCAGGCGGAATTTCTCGGCATTGTCCACGAGGCTGTCCTGCTCCACGCTGATGTCCACGCGGGCCAGCATGGTGGTGCTTTCACTTGGGGTGGCGTCACCGTCATCGGGGAAGGTGGCCGGCGCGCTGTAGCTCACCCAGCTTCCCGCCACCAGGACCTCAATGTTGGCGATACCCGTGATGCCTGTGGTGCTGTTGGTCAGGCCGTTGCTCGTCGCGAGGGTGAATTTCTCACCTTCGAGACCTTGAAGCGTGAAGACTGCGTAGGGGGAGCGCTCGTTGACGGAGATGTTGTTGGCGATGATGATGTTGTCGTCATCAGGGGTGCCGCTGTTGTCCAGAACGCCCTCGTCGGTGTATCTATTTCCCGTGCCCTTGTCGCTGATGCTGCAGATGTCTCCGGTGCTCAGCGAAGCACTGGTGGCCGTGGCGGTGAGCACGAAGGTCTCGAGATCCTCGAAGGTGTTGTCCGCCTCTGAGATGATGGGCACGCGCACCAGCACGGTGCCGCTGTCGCCAGCGGTGCCAGCAATGGTGGGGCGGTTGCCGCTGCTGCCATTCCAGGTGTAGTTGGTCCAGGAGCCCCCACTGACCTTGTATTGAATGCTGAAGCCGCCGATGGTGGCATCGCGATCGGTGAGGTCGGCGGTGTTGCTCAGGACCAGGTTGAGGACTTCTCCCACATTGCTTCGCACGGTGAAGAAGGCGTAGGTGTTGTTTTCGCTGACCGGAGTGCCTGCGGTGACCAACAGGTCGGCCACCCGCACGGTGCTGGTGGCCACCAGGCTGTCGCCCGTACCGTCATTGGCCTTGATCTGCAGGATGCGGTCATTGAAGCTGGGGGTGGCTGAACTGTTGTTGTAGCGCAGCATCAGAAGCGCCGCTTGGAAGTCGGCCGGGCTCGCGGGCCCGGTCAGGGTGTAGGTGCCAGTGCCCGCGTCGAAGTTGCCGCTAATGCCCCCTGGCAGGGTTCCCGTGGCACTGATGGTCTCGCTGCCGCTGTCCTGCAGGTTGGTGATGACGATGGTCATGGACTGCAACTGTGCGTTGTCCAGATCAGCGAGGGTGGCATCGCTGTCGGCGATGGCCACTGGGCTGCCGCCGCGTGAGAAGATGGTCTTGTAGTCATTGACTGTGGCCAGCGAGGAGTTGTTGGCGTCGAGGTCCAGAGTGGGCACATCATTGCTGGGTGTGATGGTGATGGTGCCGGTCAGCGTGGCGGTCAGGGCCGTGGTCGTTGAGGTGGCGTCTTTGGTGTTGGCCGCATCGTTGAGGGTGATGGTGAGCGCGCGTGTGGGCTTGCTGCCTTCCATCGTGGGGTTGTCGCTGGTGCTGTGGAAGCGCAGGGCATTGATGAGGGCCTCGATGGCAGCACGGGTGGCACTGGCGCTGTTCATGGTGATCGTCAGGGCGCCAGCAACTCCTCCGCTGGCGGTGGCAAAGTTGTTGCCTGCATAACTGATCGTTCCGGTGTTGAACCCGATCTGGCCGGCGCCGCCGCCCAGATTGGCCACGCTGAGCACATCTCCGGTGACGTACTCGGCGAAGCTGACGGTGAGCGTCGCGGCATTGGCGCCAGCGTTGTAGAAGTTGGCGGAGGCATCCGGGTCGCTGAAGGTGGCTGAGGTGGTCAACGCCACGGCAACTGCGTTTTCGTTGTAGGAGGCGCTGCTGCTGGTGGCGGCAAGCGCTGGGGCGTCGTTGTCCAACTTGATGGTGACCACCTGCGTGACGGGCTGCGTGCTATTGCCGTCGTTGTCGTCCAGAGTGTAGGTCAGGGTCCGGCTGGTTGCTGGAGCATCCGATGTGGTGGCGAAGGTCAGTGCCTCAGCAACGGCCTCCACGATGGCGACTGTGGCCGTAGCATTGAAGGTGAGGGTCAGGGTGGTGGCTGTGCCGCCGCTGGAGGTGCCAACGGTGACCCAGGCGCTGCCGTCGTGGTACTTCACATCGTTTGACTCCAGTTTGACGGAGCCCAGGGCTGCTGCTGCCGTGGTTGGCAGGGATACCACATCGCCGGTAACCAGTCCGCTGATGGCGAGACTGCCGCCGTTGTAGTCGGGGCTGTCGATGTCGGTGAGGGTGAGGTTGCCGTTGAGGGCCGCCGCTGCCGTGTTGAGTGCATTCTCGAAGTAACTGATGGCGGTCACTCCAGCAAAGGTGGGTTGGTCATTGGTCGGGGTGACGGTCAGCGTGATGTTGCGGCTGATGCTGCTGGCCGTGTCCGTTGCGGAGGTGTCGTTGAGGCCGGCATCGGTGATCACCACGGCGATGTTCCGATTGCCTGCGGTGGGGTTGTTGGTGCTGTTGTTGTAGGTGACGCCGCGCATCAGGGCCTGGAAGTTGGCCAGAGTTGTGTAGAGGCTGCCATCGGGAACGATGGTCACCACCTTCGTGGTGGCGTTGTAGCTCACCAGGAAGCTGCCCACATCCACGCTGGTGGCTGCGGTGTTGAGCGGGAAGTTGGTGCCGGCGATGGTCAGAGACTCAGAGTCGCCGTCCGCCAGACCCGTGAGGGTCAGGGTCATTGCGCTGAGGTTGAGGTTGTCGGCCGGGTCGGTAAAGGCTGCTGCGGAGGCGAGGTTCACTGCGGTGTGACTGCCGTTGGCCACTTCCGTCCAGGTGACTGCGTTGTCGTTGCCGGCAGTGCCGCCGTTGAGGTCGGCCAGGGGAGCGTCGTTGACGGGGGCGATGGTGAGGGTGCCCGCCGTGATGGCATTGGAGTCGGCGCCTGGGGTGCCGGACTTGGCATTGTTGTCACCGTCGTTGACCACAATGCTGTAGGTGCGAGTGAGCTTGGTCTGGTTGGCCGCAGGGTTTTCGTTGGCGGTGATGAATTCAATCGAGTTGATCACGGCGCCCAACATGGCCTCCGTGGCACTGGCGTTGAGATTGAGGGTGAGACCTGTGGCCTGGCCATTGGCCGTACCGTCAACGGTGCCAATGGTGGTCCAGCTGGTGCCATCGCTGATCTGGACATTGCTGCCGCTGACCTGGATGGCGTTGTTGGCATGAGGCACGCTGGAGGGCAGACGGATGACATCGCCGGTGTGGTAGGCGGCAAAGGTGACCCGGATATTGCCGCCGCCAAAGCTGGCGGGCTCGGCATCAACATCACTGACCGTGGAGGCGCTGAAGAGCTGAACGGCATTGCCGTTCTCCGTGTAGGTCGGGTCGCTCTTGGTGGCGGCCAGGGTCGGCGCGTCGTTGACGCTGTCGAGGTTGATCACGCGGCTGTCGGTGGCCGTGGTGGCTCCGACGGCATCACTGTTGGCGTCCACCACGCTGTAGGCCACCGTGAGGCTGCTGCGCGCCAGCTTGTCCTGAGGGTCCTCGGTGCCGTTGCGGTAGGTGAGGCTGCGCAGGACGGTCTGGTAATTGGCCAGGCTGTCGGCTCCCGTCAGGCTCAGCACGCCCGTGTTGGCATCGTAGTTGGCGGTGATGCTGGTGCCCGTCGTGGTCACCTCCAGCAGATCACCCACGCGGAAGTTGGCACTGACGCTGATGGTGGCCGAGGCCATCTGACTGTCGTCTGCGTCGCTGAGGGTGGCCGCGGTGTCGAGGCTCAGGGCGCTGCCGTTTTCAACATAGCTCAGGGCAGGGTTGGCCACGGTGAGCGCGAGCTGGTCATTGACCGCCGTGATGGTGATGGTGCCGGTCAGGGTACCGGTGAGGGCCCCCGTTGATGAGGTGGCGTCGCGGCGGTTGCCGCCGTCATTGAGGGAAATGGTGAAGACGCGGCTGGGGTCAGTGTTGTTGACCGTGGGGTCTTCGCTGGCGGTCACAAAGCGCAGATTGTTGATGATGGCGGCAACCGCAGCGTTGTTGGCTGCAGCATTGGTGAAGGTGACCACAAGATTGGAGGCGCTGCCCCCGGAGATGGTGCCAATGACCGTGTTGCTGTAGCTGAGGTTGGCTCCAGCGACACCAATCTGACCAACTCCCGTGCCCTGGTTGTTGATGCTGAGGGTGTCACCGGTCACATAGGTGTCCAGGCTCACCGTGAGGCTGCCAACGGCTCCAGCGGAGTAGAAGCTGTCCTGGGCGTCGCTGTCCGAGGAGCTGGCCGAACTGACAAAGGCTGCCGCGCTTCCGTTTTCAACGAAGGTCAGCCCGGTGGTGCCTGCCAGCACGGGGGCATCGTTGTCCAACTTGATGGTGACGAGATGCGAACTGGGCTGCGTGGTGTTGCCATCGTTGTCGTTGAGGGTGTAGGTCAGCGTGCGGGTGAGGATGGGGTTGTCGGAGGTGGTGGCAAAGGTCAGCGCCTCGGTCACAGCTTCGACGATCGCCACCGTGGAGGAGGCATTGAAGGTGATGGTGAAGGTCGCCGCCGATCCTCCCGTCGCTGTTCCCACGGTCACCCAGGTGGTGCCGTTGTGATAGTCCACATTGCCAGCGCTCAGGCGCACGGCGCCTGCAGCGGCGGCCGGTGAGGAGGGCAGGGAGACGATATCATTGGCCACCAGGCCGCTGATGGCCAGGGTTCCGCCGTTGTAGTCGGGGCTGTCAATGTCGGTGATGGTGATGCTGCCATCCAACAGGGCAGGGGTGGCATTGATGGCATTTTCAAAATAGGTGGGTCCGGCCAGCGTGTCGAAGGTGGGCTGGTCATTGGTGGGCACCACGGTGATGGTGAGCGTGGCGCTGCCGGTGCTGAAGGGCGCCGTGCCGGCGTTGTCGTGGCCTGCGTCGCTGGCCTCGATGGTGACGACGCGGTTGCCTGCCGTGGCGTTGTCGGTGTTGTTGATGTAGGTGATGCCCTGCAGCAGGGTCACAAACTCGCTCATCAGGGCGGAGTTGGCGCCATCCGGGGCAATGGTGATGCGGTTGCTGCCGTTGCTGCTCACCAGCCATGAGCCGATGTCCGTGTTGGTGGCCGAAGTGCCCGGGCTGAAGTCGCTGCCGCCGATGTTGAGCACTTCGCTGCTGCCGTTGGGCACCACATCAAAGGTGAGGGTGACCTTGGACCAGCGCGTGTTGTCACTGTCCGTGGCGCTTGCGGCGGTCACGGTGGCGATGGTGGTGTGGGCGCTGTTGGCGCTTTCTGTCCAGGTGACGCTGTGGTTGAGACCGGCGCTGCCGCTGCCGTTGAGGTCAACGATGGGGTTGTCATTGACCGGCGCAATGGTGATGGTGCCGCCGGAAATGGTGTTGGAGTCCAGTGCCGCAGGGCCACCGGCCGTGGCGTTGTTGTTGCCGTCGTTGACCACCAAGCTGTAGGTGCGAGTGGTGTATTGGTTGTTGAGCGTGGGGTTGTCTGCCGTGCTGCGGAAGAGGATCTTATCGAGGACATAGCCAATGTTGTTTTCGGTGGCGCTGGAGTTCAGGTTGATGACCAACCCCGTGGCCAATCCCGTGGAGGTGGCGTCCACGGTGCCGATGGTGGTCCAGGCACTGCCGTTGCTAATCTGAACGCTGTTGCCGCTGCGCTGAACTGCGTTGGCCGCATGAGCCACGCTGGTGGGAAGGGTGAGCACATCGCCGGTTTGATAGGCGGCGAGGGTGACCGTGATTTTTCCGGTTCCCAGGGTGGCGCCCACGAAGTCAATGTCGGTGACGCCGCTTCCCGTGAAGAGGAAGGCATCACTGCTGCCGGTGCCGTCGCCGCTGTTCTCCGTTGTGGTGGGGTTGGCCTTGGTGGCGGCGAGTACGGGAGCCTCGTTGCGCTGCAGGATGGTCACCGTGAGCGCCTCCTCGAAGGATAGGCCGGTCTGGTCCGTGGTGCGAACTCGCAGGCTGTAGCTGTTCTTGGTCTCGTAGTCGGCGCTCGGCACAATGCTCAGGCTGTTGCCAACGATGGTGAAGCTGGCGTTGTCCGTGTCACCAGTGCCGCTGACCAAGGTGTAGGTGAAGGTGTCGGCCACATTGCCGTCGGTGGTGCTCAGGGTTCCCACGGTGGCGTTGGCGGCGTTGTTTTCGGCGATTGTGGGCGGGGTCAGGGTGATGTCGGTGGGGTAAACGCGACCAAAACCGGTGACCAAAAGGTTGAAGGGCGCCTCATCCCAGTCGTTGCTGTTGACCTGAATCGTGGCATTGCGGTCGTCTGGGCCCTGCGGGCTGAAGGTCACGGTGAAGGTTGAGCCTGCGGCGGCCACCAGGCTGCGGCCGCTGCCGCTGGAGCTGGCGTTTTGGCTCAATTCAAAGGTTCCCGCGTCGGTGACGCTGGCCACGGTGGTGCCATCGGGAATTCCTGGCCCTGTCACGCGCAGTCCCGCCGACAGCCCGGCAGTGCTGGCGCAGGTGACCGTGGTGCTTCCACTGGTCGTGGTGCAGGAGCTGAGTTCAACTGCCTTGGGCAGGGTGCTGACCGAGGGCTGGGTGATGCTGTAGTCGCCGGGGAAGCTGCCGGCCTTGCTCACGCTGATGCCGGTGAGGTCCATGGTGCCGGTGTTGAAGAAGCGGTAGGTGCGGGTGACGCTGGTCTGCCCCTGAATCAGGGTCTCGAAGGTCTCGACGGTGAAGTTGTGGATGATGTTGCTGTAGGCCGAGGTGCTGACATCAATTTCAGGATCGTAGCGGTAGGGGCCGAGAATGTTGTTGGTCTCGTTGACTTCCACCACGCTGTTCTCCGTGTCCAGGAAGACCCAGATGGTGCCGGCACCTCCCAAGGGCACATTGGTCAGGGTGATGGTCTTGGTCTCGCCGGCGGTGAAGTTGAGTGTCTGAATGGGGCCCACGGGGCCGCCACCCGCGTAGGGGTCGCCGTTGTAGAGACGGAGTTTCACATTGCTGAAGGGCTTGCCTGAGGCGGGGTCATTGGTGACCACGATCACGGCGTCCGCGCTGGTTCTGCGCACCACATTGGTCAGGGTAAGGCTGTTGGCCACCAGATCACTGTCACCGGCTTGAATGTCGATGGTGGCGATGTTGTTGCTGGTCTTGCCGTTGGCCGTCACCCGCAGGCCGATGCTGCCTTGGTAGGGTGAACTGAAGGTCACGGTGGTGGTCACGCCCGTCGCGTCTCCGTAGACGCCGTCTCCATTCAAGTCCCAGGAGTAGAGGGTGATCGCATCGCCGTCAGGGTCATAGGAGGCCGAGCCGTCCAGGGTGATGGGTTGGCCGACGCGTCCAGCGTAGCCGCCAAAGCCGCCAACTGGCTTGGCCACGGCGATGGGGGCCACATCCGCGCTGGTGACGGTGACATCGGCCGTGGTGGTGGCGTAGCCGGTGGGCGATTTGTTGTCGGAGACGCGCAGGGTGATGGTGTAGGTGCCCACATTGGCATAGCCGGGGTTGGTGACGATGGGGCCGGTGGCATCGGGGTTGTTCCAGTTGATGCCGTCTGCGGAGTTGAAGTCCCATTGGTAGGTGGCGATGGCGCTGTTGGCGTCGAGGTGATAGGAGTCGGAGCCATCCAGGGTGAAGGAGCGTCCCGCTGGTTTGTTGGTCTGCTCGGGAATGGGAGAGATCACGGCCACAGGAACGGGGCGGGTCACCGCATCGGAGAGAATCAGGATGGCCTTGGCGGTGTCCATGTTGGTGGAATTGTTGAAGGAGGCTGGTTCAATGTTTGATTTCCAACTGCCGTTGGCGAGTTGACCGAACATCGAATTGGTGCTGCGATAGCCATTGCCCAAGCTTGCATTGGGCGTGTCCAGCAGAGTGGCGTCTCCCAGCAGCCAGGCGTTGAAGTCCTGTTTCCAGGAGCGGGTGGTGGCACCAATGCTCATGTTGGTGACACCCTGCAGGCCCAAGCCCTTCTTCAGGCCGTACATCGCGTACCACTGACCCGTCCAACCCGCATTAGACCCGCTCCAACTTGGGGCGGCAGTCCAATAAGTGCGGATGTAGTTGTAATAATCCGTGGCGTCGGGGTGGCTGCCGATCTGGGCGCCGGCAAAACTCAGAGCAGCCAGGGCACCGCCGGTCTTGGCGAGGTTGTTCCAGCTTGTGGGGTCGCGGTAGCCCACGCCACCAGTGCTGGGGTTCTTCAAGGCGTTGAAGCCAACGATGGCATTTTCCCAGTACCAGGCCGGAATGGTTTCCTCAAGGCGGTCCATCGCCGCGCCAAGGGCCAGGGCCGGCCACTGCATGGTGGAGGCGTCACGACCCTCCGTTGGCGTGGTCACACTGTAAATGTAGCCCCCGCGATTGCCCCCATCGCCCTGCGAGTAAAGCATTTGGTCGACGAAATCCTGGATCAGCAGGTAGAGGTTGGAGTAAGCGGCCTTGATCGCCACGCTTCCCGCGGGCAGGGGGCTTAAGGCTTCTGCCTCGGCCTTGTTGCGCACCGAGAGAATCAGCGCCATGGCCGCCAGTCCGTTGGAGTAGGTTTGGTGACCTGCCGTGGTTGGCCAATAAACGCCCTTGCCGTTGTCATTGCGGTCCTGATTGCGCGCTGCCACCCCGTCGCTGTGGTCGCTGATGTTGGCCTGTGCGGCGTAGTCGAGGATGTAATTGCGGATCTTGATCGTCAGCGGCGCGTAGATTTCTTCGACCCAGTCCTCGCCGGGCAAGTGCTCGTTTTCCTCGAAGGACAGCAGGACCGAGGCCCCGGTACCGAAGGTGTAGCAGTCGTACATGCCCCTCCCAACCCATGGATAGTAGACACTGGTCGAGTTGATTTCGGTGGGGTTGAGGTAGAGGTATTCCAAGCCCTTTTCCATGGCCATGTGCACACGATCCGACACGGTCTGAGAGAGCAACACACGGATGGCACCCGTGCGCTGCACCGTGGAGCCTGTGGCATCGGTCACTGTCAATGACCAGTTCTTGGTGCCCGTGGAGTTGTAGGCGTGCGTGGTGTCAATGTAATCGGTCTGGGCGGTGGTGCTCAGTCCGGTCTGGGTCTCAGTAGGGGTGCCATCGCCGAAATCGAAGGTGGCGCTGTAGGGGGCAACGCCATCCCAGGTTCGGCCCCAGACATTGCGCGCAGTATTGAGCAGGACCTTGCCGTAGTTTACGCTTTGGGTGTAGCTGGGCATCACCGACACGCGGAAGATCCGCTGCACACCGCTGGTGAAGTTGGTGGGTCCCGTGCGGGTGGCCACCACGCGCCAGTAGTAGGTACTGGTTGAACTCAGGCCACTGACCGGGGTGGAGAATTCCACGCCGCTGCTGCCACTGCCGATGTCGTAGGAGGTGGAGGTGGTTACGCCTGTGGCGAAGGTGGGGTCGGTGGAGTACTGGAAGGTGGCGGTGGTGGCCACGCCATTGGGGTTGACCGTGGCGAAGAGTTGGTAGCTGGTGCTGTTGTTGCCGCGGCTGTACAGGCCACTGATGATTGGGTTGGTGTCGTCACCCACCACGTTGGTC
>JAURHS010000138.1 GCA_030833205.1 Prosthecobacter sp. | reverse complement strand
TCGAAGAAACCCTGCGAACTCATCTCAGTCGCTTGCGCTGGCCCGAGTCCATTGCCAGCAGCTTTCAGGAACCCATTCAATCGGCATTTCCCGAGGCCATGGTCCATGGCCTCGAGCCTCTCATCGAGGCCTGCGGCAATGGCTCATTGCCCATCGTCGCCGTCTCCCTCTTGAGGATCACCTCATCGAGCTCGGCAGGCACCTGCCTCGTCTTGCCGGCCGCCTACTCGAGAGCCTCGAGCTTTGACTTCGAGTCGCGCGCCGCGCCTTCTTGACTTCCATGAGCGATCGAGCACAAGTCAGTCTCAAGGGACTCAACCTGGACCCAGCAGGTCGGCACTCCAGAGCAGTGCGATGTGGCTTGGGCTAGCCGCGCACGCATCATCATCCATTCGCAGGTCCGCAAGGTTTTGGGGCAAGCATGAGGCAGCGCAGCTTGAATCGCGCCGTTGTTGGGATTCTCAACTCTGCTCCGTTTTTCAGTCTGAAACCTGCGGTGCATCATTGACCAACTGGGTATGGAGCTGAGGAGTGGACCGCCGAGTTTACAAACGCATCACACATTCCACAACTCCCATGATCCAGCGTCTCGTTGTCAGCCTCATCTTCCTAGCCCTTTCTGGCCTTCAGGCGCTTGAATTTGATCTCTCCGAACATCAACTCATGAGCCTCGCCATCCCTGATGGATGGTCCATTGTGAGGGCTTGTTCCCTTGAGGCCACGAACGAGGATCCACAAGGATACGTCGTGAAGGCACGACCATCAAATGGGGCCAAGGCAACCCTCATCTTGACCGTTCTGATGGTGAAAAACGAGGGCTTGGACAAAGAACTTCTGCGCAAACGAGTGCTGGATATGATCAATCAGATGAATGTGAACTCGGTGGAGAAAAATCAGGAGTTGTTGCAGTTTTCACTCAAGAAGGGCATTGGTCTCTACGGTTTGTTTACGGATGCCTCTTTGGTGGGCAAGCCCGTCACACGCGACGAATTCCGCGTGATGGCCGTTGGCCACATCATCCTGTCCAAGAAGGTGATCGGCTTCGTGAGTCTGTTTGCTGACGACAAAGAGGGCGAGGAGATGCAGACGATGATCAAAGTGGTCAACAGCCTGGGGGTCGGTCCTCGGATCCGCAAATAGGGGCGGGCGTCAACGCCTGCGTGGGTGAAGGCTGAAATCGGCCCCCGCAGCTGCTCATCAGATCGTTTTTCCTGCTCTCTGCTCGAAAAGCCCAAGGGGCGGGGCTTGCCTTTCTGCCGTCAGCAGGGAACATCTGCGCCTGTCCCGATGAGCAACCCGCGCCTGCCTGATGACGCCATTCGCCCCACCCGCGTGGAGGTGAATCTGGCGCAGATTGCGCGCAATTATCAATCCTTGGCGGCGCTGGCCCCTGGGGCCAGGGTCATGGCTGTGGTCAAGGCCAATGCCTATGGCCATGGCATGGTGGCCACTGCCTTGGAGTTGCAGCGCATCGGGGCCCATTGCCTTGGGGTGGCCCTGCTCGAGGAAGCGGAGGAATTGCGCCGTGCCGGAGTGATGCTGCCGATTCTGGTCTTTGGTGGCATCAGTGAAGTGCAGATTCCGCGCTTTTTGCAAAATGACCTTACATTGACTGCGCCCTCGATTGAGAAGCTCGATTTGATTGATCGCGCCGCCGCCAGTCTTGGGGTTCGCGCTCGGGTGCATCTCAAGGTGGACACCGGCATGGAGCGTCTGGGCATGCACCATGACACGGCGCCCCGCCTGCTGGAGGCCAGCCTGAAGGCGATGCATGTGCAGATCGAGGGCATTTATTCCCACTTGGCCTGTGCTGATGAGGAGGATTTGTCCTACACCCATCTGCAATTGCAGCGATTTGCAGAGGTCTGTGCCTTTTACACGCGGCGCGGTCTGCCCATGCCGACGCGCCACATCGCCAACAGCGCTGCGTTGCTGCGGTTGCCGCAAAGTCATTTGGACATGGTGCGGCCTGGCATCGCTCTCTATGGTTGCGAACCTGGTCCGGCTTGCCCGCTGCCCGCTGCTCTGAGGCCGGCGCTATGCTGGAAAAGTCATGTGGCCTACTTCAAGGTGGTGCGGGCCAACAGCCCGGTGAGTTACGGTGGAACCTGGAGTCGCGGGCATGATGTGCGCATGGTGACCGTGCCGGTGGGCTATGGAGATGGTTACTTTCGCTCGCTGAGCAATGTGGGAGAGGTGCTCATTGGTGGGCAGCGTCACGGCATCGCCGGGCGCGTGTGCATGGATCAGGTCATGATCAATCTTGAGCGTGGCAGTGCCTACTACCGCGATGAGGTGGTGCTGCTTGGTTCGCAGGGTGACCAAGAGATCCGTGCCGAGGAAGTGGCCAGCCGCGCTGGCAGCATTGCCTACGAGGTCCTCACCAACATCAACAGCCGCGTGCCGCGCGTGCATCACCATGACGGAGTCCCAGCCCAGTCTGTTTGACGATGGCAAGGATCGGCCTGCCGCAGGGCATGCCGTGCCTGTCAGTGCCGGGAGCCGTGATTCGGGCGCTGCCCTGGTGGCCAGGGTCCAGCTTGAGGAGGGCTCTTCAATGGAGTTGGACTACGGCATTCCCGATGAGTTGCAGGGGCGCTTGCAATTGGGGAGCCGGGTGCGTGTGCCGCTGCAGTCCAGGCAGGTCAGTGCCGTGGTGGTGGAGTTGCTGAGGCATTCTCCCCATGCCGCCAAGCTCAAGCCCATTGCGGGCTTGCAGAGCTCGCGGCCGATGTTCACCCGCGGTTTGCTGGAGTTGGCGCAGTGGATGGCCCATTACTATCTGGTGCCGCTGCATCGGGTGCTGCGCAGCATGCTGCCGCAGGCGGTGCGGCAGAAGCCTGAGAGTTTTTTGAAGGACAGCCTGCTTGAGCTTACGGCAGCGGCCACGGCGGAGCAGATTGAGTTGTTGGAGAAGCGGGCACCACAGCAGGCGGCGCTGCTGCATGCGCTTCAGCGCGTTGGGGGAAGTGCGGCGCTCAGTGCGCTGCGTCGTGAGATGGGGATTGATGTGGCGGTGCTCAAGGCCCTGGAGCGCCGGGGCTTGCTGCAGCGCAGTGCCCTGCGTCTGGAGCGTGACCCCTTTGGCGATGAGCACTTTCTTCCCTCGCAGGCCTTTGAGTTGACGGTGGAGCAGGCTGCAGCCCTCAAGGCGACGATTCAGGCCATTGACGCGCCGCAGGAGCATCGTCCACTGCTTCTGCAGGGAGTCACGGGCAGTGGCAAGACCGAGGTCTATCTGCAGGCCATTGATCATGCGCTCAAGCGCGGCCTCAATGCCCTGGTGCTGGTGCCCGAGATCAGTCTGACTCCGCAGACCATTGAGCGCTTCAAGGCCCGCTTTCATGAGATGCAACAGCAGGTGGCGGTGCTGCACTCCCATCTCAGCGATGGGGAACGCCACGACGAGTGGTTCAAGGTTCAGGAAGGCCGGGCGCGCATTGTCATTGGGGCCCGCAGCGCCCTGTTTGCCCCGCTGGATAAGCTGGGAATCATCATTGTTGATGAGGAGCACGAGCCCAGTTACAAGCAGGAGGAGGCTCCGCGCTATCATGCCCGCGATCTGGCCGTGTTGCGCGGCCGCCTGGAGCAGTGCGCGGTGCTTCTGGGCAGTGCCACGCCTTCGCTGGAATCCTTTCACAATGCCCAGTGCGGCAAGTATGAGTGGCTGCATCTCAGCAGGCGCACGGATGGGCGCAGCATGCCGCTGATCCGCATCATTGACATGCGTCTGGCGCGCCGCAAGGGCACGGGCATGAAGGTGGAGCATGCCATCATGATCTCCGAGCATCTGCGCAACGCCGTGGCGGCGCGCCTGGAGAAGGGCGAGCAAAGTATTCTCTTTCTCAATCGGCGTGGCTTTCACACCACGCTGGATTGCGGCGATTGTGCCCAGCCGGTGCAGTGCCATGACTGCGCCATTCCCATGACCTGGCACAAGGCGGTCAATCACCTTGTCTGTCACATCTGCGGCGCGAGGCGCCTGCCGCCCAAGATCTGTCCGGCCTGTGGCCAGCAGAATCTGAAGTATGGGGGTTTTGGAACCGAGCGGGTCGAGGCTGCGGTGCGCGAGATCTTTCCCAAGGCGCGCATTGCCCGCGTGGATACCGACACCATGCAGCGCAAGAATCAGTTGCGCGACACGCTGCGGGATTTCCGTGCCCAGAAGCTCGATCTGCTTATTGGCACGCAGATGATTGCCAAGGGGCTGGACTTTCCCAATGTCACGCTGGTGGGGGTTCTCAATGCGGATACGGCGCTGAATCTGCCGGACTTCCGGGCTGCGGAACGCACGGTGCAGTTGCTCATTCAGGTGGCTGGGCGTGCCGGGCGTGGTGAGATGCAGGGCGAGGTGTTTGTGCAGACGCATGCGCCGCACAGTCCGGCGATCCAATTCAGTCGCCATAGCGATTACAACGGCTTTGCCACGCAGGAGTTGGAGGCCAGGCGGGCCTTTGAGTATCCGCCCTTCAGTCACATGGTGCTCATCAGCGCGCGCGGGCCGCAGCAAAATCTGGCGGAGTTCACACTGCAGACGCTGCACAAGCGCCTGCAGGAGGGTTTGCCGCAGGGCTGTGTGATGGGCGAGCCCTGTCCCAGTTCATTGGTCAAGGCCCATGGGCAATTCCGTTACCAGTTGCTTTTGCGAAGTGCCTCCATTCGTCCCTTGCTGCGACATCTCAGTGAGGTGATGCGCCGCTTTGGCGGCGATCCGCAGGTGCAGTTGTCCTTGGATGTGGATCCCATCAATCTCAGTGCCTGAGCCCCCGGGCTTAGCGCGCGCTCTTGATGCCTTCTTTGACGACATCGCGGCCAAGCCGCAGGGCTTCGCTGGTGGCGCGCAGCGACTCGATGCGCGCCTGTTCGGCGGGGGTGGGCGGAGGTCCGTTGGGCTGGTAAGGGCTGACCTGCGGCAGCGGAACCATTCTGCCATTGCGTGGGTCCATGACCTGATTGAGCGCGCCCTGTCCCCCAGATGCGGGCACTGCAGGCAGTTCGGGTGCGGGGGCAGGCGGCGCCTTCGGGGCCTCGGCGTCCAAAGCGCTGGGTGGCTTGGCATCGGTGACCGGCTCGGCCTTGGTGACCATGCGCACGGATTGATAGAGGAGATTGTAGTTGTGGCGAATCGCTGCCGGGAAGGAGACCCGGCCTGGTTCGACGATCTTTTCGCGCAGCAGTTTTGCCGACAGGTCGGTGACCAGTTCCGTGCCCACCTTGACGGCGCGGTCCACATAGGGTGCGGCCACAGAGGCGGTGGCTGAGCCGCCGCCGCGGATCAGTTCGCTGCTGATGGTGCGGCCTTGCAGGGCCAGGCTGCTTTGCGCGGTGACCAGGGTACCATCGGCGGCAAAGCTCAGCTCGAGGCTGGCGTGGTCGTCGCTGGAAAAGACACCGCGGCGGTGGTCAATGCGCACGGACACAAAGATACCGCCGTCTGGCGAGGGCGAAATTTCGGGGCGGTAGGTGCGGTAGCGTGCCTCGGCGATTTCGTACTCAGCGGCGCGGCCCTTTCGCGCACTCCAGCCGCCAAGCCCCTTGCCGAAGGCGTCCACATCAATATCCACGGCGGCCTGCAGGCTGGTGGCGGTGACAAACACCACGAGGGCAAGATGCCGGAGGGCATTGCTCGCGCCGCGCAGCGGCAAACCGAGGATCACCAGGCGATCAGGCTCAGCAGAAGGCGTGGACATGGACTCAGGATAGACAGGACCAGCGCCGAATGCAACGGCCAGCGCCATCTGGCGATGAGCCGGGGTTGTTGGCTCGTCGGGGCGGGCCGAATGGGCGGGGGAGTTGGCCTGCCTGCCGGCTGGTTGCAAGGCCTGGGTGGCGCTGAGACCCCTGGGGAAGCGGCAAATCTGCAAGCCTCCCTTGCCAGAGGGCCACAGCAGGGCGAAGAAGGGCGGCGTGAAGGTTCCCCATCTGGTTGTTGCTGAAATTGTTGCCGGTCTGCGCGAGGTCTTTGCGCAGGGGCGCCACGCTGACAAGGTCATTGAGTACGCCTTCAAGCAGCACCGCAAATGGGGCAGCAGGGACCGTCGCCTCTATGCCGAGTCGCTTTATGATTGTGTGCGGCATTGGCGTTGGCTTTGGCATGTGGCCGGCTTGCCGGATGCGCAACACGACCGCGGCGACAATCTCAGCGCGCAGGACACCTGGATGGTCTGGGCTGCCTATTGGTTGCTCAACAAGGGGCCCTGGCCTGAGTTCGATGAGCTCAAGGGGTTGCCCGCTGAGCAGTGGCTGGAGCGCAGCCGGCAATCCGTTGCGCCGGCCCTGCGTTTTTCCTGGCCGGATTGGCTCGATGCTCATGCCTCTTCCGAGTTGCCTTCTACCTGGCCCCAGTGGCGGGAGGTTCTCAACGAAGCTGCGCCAGTGTATCTGCGTGCCAACACGCTGAAAACCACCCGCCGCGCCTTGCGTGAGCGTTTGGCCACCGAAGGGGTGGCGGTGGAGCCGATCAAGGAGGTGACCACGGCGCTGCAGTTGACGCAGCGCTGCTGGCTCTTTGGTCTGCCCAGTTTTCGTGAGGGGCTCTTTGAGTTGCAGGATGCGGCCTCGCAGCAGGTGGCGCCTGCCCTTGAGGTGGAGCCGGGAATGCGGGTGATTGACGCCTGTGCCGGCGGTGGTGGCAAGACGCTGCACCTCGCGGCGCTGATGCAGAATCGCGGCCGGATTCTGGCCCTGGATGTGCACGGCTGGAAGTTGGAGGAATTGCGCCGTCGTTGCCGCCGGGCCGGAGTGGACATCGTTGAAACGCGGCTGATTGAAAACAGCAAGAGCGTCAAGAGACTGCAGGACAGTGCAGATCGTTTGCTGCTTGATGTGCCCTGCAGCGGCATGGGCGTGTTGCGTCGCAATCCCGATGCCAAGTGGAAACTCAGCCCCGAGCAATTGCAGCGTCTTGAACTGGAACAGGCCACAATCCTTGAGCGATACAGCGCGATGGTGAAGGTGGGCGGCAAGATGGTCTATGCCACCTGCTCGATTTTACCGGCAGAAAACGAGCGTCAGATCGAGCGCTTCCTCAGCACAAGAGCCGGCAGCTGGGAACTGGAGCAACAATGGCACAGTGAGCCGCAGAGTCAGGGCTGGGACGGTTTTTTTGCCGCCCGCTTGCGCAGGATTTCCTAGGCGCCTCAGGGGCTGGGTTCAGAGTGCGGCTTGCAGCAGGCGCTGGCTCCACTCAGGACGCTGGTTGATGACAGAGGATGCAGGGGGGCGCAGGCTAGGGGGGGTCGGAGCGCCTTGCTCCAGCAGAACACGCAGGGCCTGGGTGAAGGCCTCGACGGCGGACTTTTCTTCGCGGCGGCAATCGCGCAGGCCATTGAGCTTGGCGACATGGGCATAGCGCTCGATCCAGGACGAAGCGCGCTTGCCATAGGCCTGCAGCAGCGCATGGCCCAGCGCGGGATCAGAGGAGGCGGGATCGAGCACTTGGAAGAGCAGGGTGCGCGCCACTTCCGCTGCGGCGTCCACCAGGCCCAATTCCAGACCGCTTTCCTGCAGCGGCCGATGACGATGCTCGTAGTGGAAACCCAAGTCCACTTGGCACATGCGCTCGATGGGCAGGTGTCGTTTGGCTTCGGCCAACATGGCAATCTCCAAACCCCAGCCCGAGGGCATGCTCCAATCTCCGAGACTGGAGGCTTGCGCCGCAAATTCGCCGCTGAGGGGATAGCGAAAGCTTTGGAAATGTTCGAGCATGGGGCTGCTGCCCAGCACATCCTGCAGCGCGAGTGTCAGGGGGAAGATCAGCAGACGCGTCACGCGGCCGTAGAGGCGGTCAGCCACGCGGCTGTAGTAGCCCTTGGAGAAGGCGTAGCCCATTTCTGGCTGCGCAAGCGGGTAGCAGAGCTTGGCCAGCAGGCTTGGGCCGTAGTTGAGGATGTCGGTGTCGTGGCTGACGATGATGCCCTGATGTCCGCGGGCCAGCAGCCAGGCCAGCCCCATCCAGATGTTGGCGCCTTTGCCCTGATTGGGGGCGGGGGCGACTTCATCGTGCAAGGCTCGTAGCGCAGGGCCATCATTCCACAACAAGGTCAGCGGCTTTTGGCCGAGCCATTGGCGGCAAATCACGGCAGCCTCACCGGCCTGTGCAGCGTCCATGCCGTTCATGCTTAGAACCACCTCGGAGATGTAGGGCAGTTCGCCCACCTGCCTGAGAATGTTGGGCAGGGCGGGGGCCTTCATCTCACTGTGCAATGCCGGCAGAAGCAGGGCGATGGGTTGCTCCTGACTCAGTGAGGCGAGTTCTTCGTCGCGCTCAGTACTTTCCGCGCTGGCCAGATGGTGCAGCGTGGGAAGGGAGGCGGGTTGGTGGAAATCGGCCATCGGGCGAAAAGGTGCCGCAGTGGGTGGGGCGCGCGGGCCTGCTGCTTTGGCACGGGGTGGTTGGTGCCGTCAACTGCAGGATGAAGGCAGGTGTGCGATTCAAGGGCGGCGAGAACGGCTCAGCTCTCGCTGCGGTCAATTTCGGCCGTCTCGTCGCCTTCGCTTTCGATGGTTTGGCGCATCTGCCGCGAGACCCAGGGACGAACCAGACCGTAAATCAGGTAGGTGACGAAAAGCACTGAGGGCATCCACTGCCAGTTGCGCAAGCTGAAGGCGACGAGGATGATGGAGATGAGCACCCAGGCGGGGGAGCGGCGGGTGCGCCAGTTGATGGACTTGAAGCTGGGGTACTCCAGGTCGCTCATCATGAGGTAGGACAGCATGACCATGAGGCCGGCGAGGCCGTATTTCCAGGGGCCAATCTGCTTCTGGCCTTCATCGAGCCAGATCATGAGGAGGGTGAGGGAGGCGATGACGCCGGCGGCTGCTGGGATGGGGCAGCCGCGGAAATGCTTGCTGTTGGTCTTGTTGTCGCAGGCGGCGAGGCAGTTGAAGCGAGCGAGGCGGAGGGCACCGCAGACGAGGTAGGCGGAGGCAATCAGCCAGCCGAGGCCAGCCGGGGTTTCGATGTCCTTGAGGACGATGTCATGGACGAGCAGGGCGGGGGCGACGCCAAAGCTGACGATATCGGCGATGGAGTCGAGCTCCCTGCCGAACGGGGATTCCTGGCCGCCGAGGCGGGCCACGCGGCCGTCGAGAACGTCAAACAGGCATGCGGCCAGGATGGCGATGATGGCCCAGTAATAATGTTCCGTGATCTCGCCTTCGCGGCCTTTGAAGATCTGCAGG
>JAURHS010000026.1 GCA_030833205.1 Prosthecobacter sp. | reverse complement strand
TGCCAGATCAAGCCTGCCGCTGTCCTGCAACATGGCCTGTGCCAGGCCCGCCTCACTGGGCTGCCCATCGCGAGGGCTCTGCGCCTGCAGTCGCAACTCATAGCGCCCGCGCAGCGAGACCGGCACGCTGCCTTCGTGCAGACGCCTGCTGTCGCTGGCCACGGCAATCAACTCTCCGTCGCGCTGAAGGGTCACCTCAAGGGTTGAGTCTGCATTGCCAGCAAGACCGAGGCGATATGACAGCGCACCGTCGTTGGCCTGCATCATCACTTCGCCACTCTGCTCAACCAAGCCTGCAGCCAACCTCAGCGGTTGCTCTTGATTGGCGAGCAGCAATCTGGCGCTGGCGCTGTTGCCTGTGCTGCTGAGGCTCAGCAGGCCTATGATTTCATTGGGCGCTTCGGGGTCGGAGGCAGGCCTGCGCAAGAGGGCCTCGAAGTTGCCCGCCACCGCCTCCGTCAACGCGGAGGAGGCAGGCAAGGCCGCCGCCTCGGCAGCATCAACTTCGGCGCTCTGATCGGGGGCAGACAGGGCGCTGCTGGTCATGGCAGCTGCAGCTGCCTGCAGTTGCAGCGGATCGCTCACATGGAAGGTTTGGCTCACCGTGGGGGCAGCCTCATAGAACTCATCCCCGGCCTGTGAGGCGACGATGGTCACGCTGCCAGTGCCAGTGAAGCTGAGAGTGTTGCCATTGAGGCTGGCGATGGGTGAGGTGGTACTAAAGACCACCGCCAAACCGCTGCTGGCTGAGGCGCTTAAGACAAGTGTGGAGTTCTGGGCCTGATCAGCAATGGAAGCAAAGCTGAGGCTCTGCGCTGCCTTGATGACTGTGAGCACCAGACTGTTTCCAAAGACGCCAAGTCTGGCGCTGGAGTTCAACCATGATCCGCTGAAGCTCGGCACCGCCGGGGTGCCTGTGATGCTCGAAGCCCTCACCAGAGTGTAACTGCCGGGAGAAGGCAGGCTTGGCGCATAGAGATTGATCAGGTGACCGCTGCTTAAGTTCAGCGCACCGCTGAGGTTGAGGGCATCCTGAGTTGCGGCTGTTGGCGCCACATACAAATCCAGGGTGCCACCGGAGTTGCAAGTCACTGAGGAGCCAATGTCGGTTGCAGCTGGAGTCGGCCCAGGTCTGAAGGCGAGCACCGCTTCACCCTGGACCGTCACTGGCGTGTTCCCAAGCGTGCCAGTACTGCCTGCGCCAAAGTCGGTCAAAGGGGTGGGCGCAGCTAAAAATGCGATTTTCAGAATGGTTCCATCTGCAGTCAGGATCAGGCCATCAAACAGTTGCGGTGCTGCGTCGCGCACCCCGCTGCTTAGAACTTGGATCGGCAAGGTACAATTTTCAAAAGTATTGAGCCCGAGAGTCGGGCCCCATCCCATTCCCCACAGGCTGCCATCCGTCTTGATGAAAAACGTCTGAGCCCTGCAGGTAGCCACTGCGCGCACCCCAGCACTCACAACCTGACAAAAGCGATTTCGATTCGTGGTGTCGCCCAGCCCAAGGTGACCGAAATCATTGAGTCCCGCCCCCCAAAGACTGCCGTCAGACTTGACCAGGAAACAGGAGCCGTCTCCAACGGCAATCGCAGAAACTTCGCTGGCCACCTGAGTGAGGCTGTCGCGTCGGTAGTTGTCCCCAAGGCCGAACAGTCCTGGGAGGTTGTTGCCCTGAGCCCACACGGTTCCGTCGGTTTTGAGGATAAAGTTATTGCCACGGCCAGCGGCAATGGCCTTGGCGTCGCGGCTTAAAATCAAGTCGCCGTTGATTGTCCAGACGCTGCCATCCGATCTCAAAATCAGGCTATGTTCGGTCCCGCCTGCAATCGCCGTGATTTCCGCCTCTCCGGCTCTTGTTGCCGGCAGGACCTGCTCGGGAGTGACATAGGGCTCTCTGCCACTCAGACCGAGTTGGCTATTGGAATTGGCGCCCATCGCCCAAAGACTGCCATCGTTTTTTAGCAAAAGGCTGTGGTAATAGCCACAGGCAATGGCCTTGACTCCGCTGATGGCGATCTGAGTGGGAACAGACCGGTCGTCTTTGTCCCCGAGACCAAGTTGCCCAGAGTTGTTTGCTCCGGTGGCCCATACCGTTCCATCGCTTTTGAGAAACAGGGCGTGCCTGTCGCCTGAAGCAATGGCGATGTTCCAGCTGCCGCTGCCCAGTTGAAGGGTCCCTGCGTTGATTTTGGTGTTGCCATCGTATGTGTTGGCAGCGCTCAAAGTGACGGTGCCAGGACCGGTTTTGTTGATGCCCGCGTTGCCGCTGATGGGCGTTGCGACTTCGGCCCTGACACCCTGCGCGCTGAGGATGCTGGCAGGGCTCACAAGATTCAGGGGCGAGGCGCCACTCACGGTGAAGCGATCGCCAAAAAATCGTAGACCCGAGACATCAACACTCGCATTCAAGGTCACGGTCCCAGGGCTGCCACCAAAGTTGGCCAATGCACCTTGGATCCATGCAGCGGTGCTGCTGGTGCCGAGCTGTGTG
Organism: Prosthecobacter sp.; assembly: GCA_030833205.1. Taxonomy (GTDB): domain Bacteria; phylum Verrucomicrobiota; class Verrucomicrobiia; order Verrucomicrobiales; family Verrucomicrobiaceae; genus Prosthecobacter. The sequence continues at coordinate 28,948 of JAURHS010000026.1, read as the reverse complement.
GCGCTCCAGTGGTTCGCGGCCCAGCTTCCACTGCCGCCAAGACCGGCCACGGTGCCATTGGTATCCCAGTATTGGCCAAGTCTGAGGTTGAGGCGGTGGTTGATGACGGTAGAGCTGCCGTTGGCTGCGGGATGAATCACGCTGAAGACATAGGTTCCAGGGGCGCCATTTGGTGTGCCGCTGATCGTGGTCAACCCATTGCTGCTTTCCAGGCTCAGCCCTGAGGGAAGATTGCCATCGTTTAGGCTCCAGAGGCCATTGCCCAAGGTCAGAGAGAATGCCTCTCCCGTGACGGCTTCAAGTGGGCCCAAGTCCGTAACGCTGAGTGCGAGGCTGTTGCCCGAAGTGACGAGGCTCAGGGAAACATGGTTCCAGAAGCCACTGAGACTGGGCATGGCAGGATTGCCGCTGATCCTTGAGGCCCTCAGAAGAGTGTAAGTGCCGGCGACGGGTGGCGTTGTGGCGTGCAGATTGATCAGGTTCCCCTCGCTCAAGATCAGGCCTGCGCTGAGATCAAGAGGGTCCTGCGCATCGTCGCTGCCGGACACTGCCAGATCCAGCGTAGCGTTGGCATTGACTGTGAGTGAGGAGTCAATGTCAACGGCTACTGCACCTGCGCCCGGGCGGAAGGCCAAGGCCGCCCCGCTTTGCACGGTGACCGGGCTGCTGCCCAAGGTGCCTACGCTGCCTGTGTAAAAATCGGTTCCAAATGCAACCGGCACTGAACCTCGATGCTGGCCCATGTGCCAGAGGCTGCCATCGCTCTTCAGAATGAGGGAGATCGTGGAGCCTGCCGAGAAGGCCCTCGGGCTGCGAATCGGGGTGCCGTTGTTATGAAGCAGGGTGGGGACTCTTCGGTGAATGGTATCCCCGAGTCCGAGTGCCCCGAGGCCGTTCTCACCCATGCCCCAGAGTCTGCCGTCAGCGGTGAGAAACAAGCTGTGGTACCAGCCCGCGGCAATCGCGGTCACGCCTTCGCGCACCACTTCGGTGGGGACTTTGCGCTGGGTGTTGTCTCCGACTCCGAGTTGACCAAAGTCATTCTCTCCCATGGCCCAGAGGCTGCCATTGGTTTTGAGAATCAGGCTAAATAGCCAGCTTGAGGAGATGGCACGAACGCCGCTGCTCAAGACCAGGGTCGGGGTTGTGGCGGAGTAGGTATTCCCCAACCCGCTTTCGCCCTGAGAATTGCTTCCCATGGCCCAAAGGCTGCCGTCGGTTTTGAGAATCAGGCTGTGATAAGCACCTGCAGCAATCGCGCATACGCCCGCTTTCCCCGGCTCTGTTGGGGGTAAGACCTGCTCGGGGCGAGTGCGATTGCTGAAGTCGCTGCCCAAGCCGAGCTGGCCCGCCCAGTTGCCGCCTGTTGCCCATAGGCTTCCATCGGTCTTGAGGATCAAGGTGTGATACGCCCCTGCCGCCACCGCCTGTACACCCGGCTGGCCGACGGCTGGCGCAGCGAGGACCTCCGTGAAGACTCGTCGTCCGTTTGTATCCCCCAAGCCCAGTGCGCCAAAATCATTGAGGCCTGTAGCCCAAAGACTGCCGTCGGATTTGACGAGCACGCTGTGTTGGGTGCCGCCGGCGAGCGTCTTGATGGTTGGCTGACCAGGCAGCGGCGCTGGCAAGACCTGCGTTGGTGCGTTGCGGTTGGTCGTGTCTCCCAGACCCAGTTGGCCGGAGCTGTTACCCCCCATGGCCCAAAGGCTGCCGTCTGCTCGAACCACAAATTCAAGGATGCTGCCGGAGAAAATCAGGCTTGGAGAATCACCATTGCCAAGTTGAATCCGTCCAGCGCTAATGTTGGTGTTGCCGCCATAAAGGTTGGCATTGAGCAACTGCAGAGAGCCCGAGCCAGTCTTATGGAGTCCAGCTTGGCCGACCAACTTCGCGGCGATTCTGGCATTGACTGCGTGGCTGCTGTTGACTGTGGCGCTGCCAGACAGGTTGAGGAGCGATGGACCGAAGAGGCCATAACCATCAGTCAGAAAGGACAAGCCTGATGCATTCATGGGAGTGTACAGGCTGACATCGCCGGCTGCTCCCGAAAACACGGCGATGGAACGATCCAGCCAGCCACTGGTGTTGACAGTGCCCGCATCGGATTCAGCCCAATGAGGCCCTGACCACAAGCCACTGCCACCGAGGCCAGACTCCGGGCCATTTCTGTCCCAGAACTGCGATATCATCAGGATGTTCAGCGTGGCAGTGGCGCTGCCGTTGTAGCGTGTGTCGGTCATGGTGGCGGAGACCAGGTAGGTGCCGGCATCGCTTGGGGCAGTGGTGCTGCTGGGGTAGGAGGTGGAGCCGCTGCCTGTGTAGGTCAGGCGCACTGGCAGGCCCGAGGGTTCGGTGGCGGCGCTGACGGGTTTGGGGCTGCCATCAAAGAGAGGGTTCAGATCGCTGAGGGTGATGGTGGCGTTGGCGCGAGTGACCGCGATGCGCTGGGTCACAGCGGTGGCAGCGAGGTGGTTGGCATTGCCTTCCTGCACTGCTGTCACCTCAACGCTCCCTTCGTTGGTGAAGCTCAACATGCCGTTGGCGCTGATGCTGGCAATGGCCTTGGAGTCGGCACTGAGATTGAAGGTGACGGGCAGGCCGCTGGTTGCCGTGGCGGCAAGGCGGACGGTGGCAGTGGCGAGTTGATCGCCGATGGGTTCAAAGACGATGCTTTGTGCAAGCTTGCTGACGAACAGCTGAAGGGAATTGCCAGAGACCGACAAGTTGATGGTTGTCTCCGGCCAGCGTCCGCTGAGGCTTGGAATCGTCGGCGTGCCCTGAATCGAGGCGGCCGTCAGCAATGTGTAAACGCCTGGCTTGGGCAGGACATTGGCGTGAAGGTGAATGAGGTGATTGCTTTGCAGTGTGAGTGGCCCACTGAGGTTGAGTGGGTCCTGATTTTCGGCGATGGCAGCCACATTGAGGTCCAATTGGGCGTTGGAGTTTAGCGTCACGGACGAGTCAATGTCGGTGGCTGCTGGGACAGGCCCCGGGCGATGAATGAGAGATGCACCGTTGAGCACGGTAACGGGTGTGCTGCCCAAGGTCGCTGTGGACCCCGATCCGAAGGCAATCGTCAAGGCGGCGGGAAGCCTCCGGGGGTTTTTGTCACCAAGCCCCAATTGGCCATACTGATTGAGTCCCATGGCAAGAAGACTTCCGTCGGTTTTGAGAATCAGACTGTGGTTGATGCCGCCCGCGACTGCGCTGATGTCGGCATCGAGGATTCGCGCGGGAGTGTTCTGCGAGAGCCTGTCACCAAGTCCGAGCTGACCCGCGCCATTACTCCCTGTGCCGTAAAGGCTGCCGTCGTTTTTTAGAAAAAGGCTGTGATAAGATCCCCCATCCAGTTCTCTGACATCGCTGATCAAACTTGCGGTGAATCTGTCGCGATCGCTGTTGTCGCCCAGTCCCAACTGGCCGCTGTTGTTGAGGCCTGTTGCCCAAACACTGCCATCGGTCTTCAGGACCAGGCTATGAAAGCCACCTGCTGAAATTGCGGAGATGCCTTCAGAGAAGACGGTTGCAGGTGTGGTTTGAACGGAGATGTTGGGCAGTCCCAGCTGGCCGTTGGAGTTGAAGCCCATCACCCAGAGACTTCCATCATCCTTGAGAACGAGGCTGTGGTAATCCCCGGCGGCGACGGCAGTGACGCCGCCGCTCATTACCATGGCGGGTTTGTCCTGAACCAAAACACCGCCCAGCCCAAGTTGGCCAAGATAGCCCTGCCCCATCACCCAGAGGCTGCCATCGGTTTTGACAAAGAGGCTGTGCGCCCAGCCTGCGGCGATGGCCCTGACTCCGCTGCTGATGACTTGAACGGGGAAGTTGCGATCCTTGGTGTCACCAACGCCAAGCTGACCGAAGCGATTGTAACCCATGGACCACAGGCTGCCGTCTGTCTTGAGGAACAGGCTGTGGTAGGCCCCTGAGGCCACTGCTCTGACATCGCTGCCGAGCAAGCCCGTTGGGCTGGTGCGATCGTTGGTGTCGCCGAGACCGAGCTGTCCTGAATAGCCGCGGCCCATGACCCAAAGGCTGCCATCGCTCTTTAGAATCAGGTTGTGGTCGCCTCCCGCGGAAATTGTCGTGGTTGCGGCACTGTTGATGTCGCCGTTGCCCAACTGCAAACGCCCCGCCCTGACCTCGGTATTGCCGCTGTAGCTGCTTCTGCTGCTCAATACAAGAGAGCCGGTTCCATCCTTGTTCAGGCCGCTGCGGCCTCCAACAGGGGTGAAGAGTGTCGCGCTGACGGCATTGGAAATCTCGATGAGCGCTGCACCACTGAGGCTAAGGGTGGCATTGCCGGCAATGCTGTAGCCGTTGCTGCGAAAATAAATCGCGCTGGCGCTGGTGTTGGCGCCAAGGTTGACCCAGCCTGCGTTGCCAGCGAAGATGGCCTGCGCTCCCGGTACCCAGGCGCAGTTGTCAGCCACTCCCAAACCTGAGTTCGACCAAAGACTGGACGACCAATTGCCACTGCCGCCAAGGCCCGCTGCCGCTGCATTCACATCCCAGTAATAGTTGGCCGGAGCAACCAAAATGCTGAAGAGGACATTGTTGCTCGTTCCAGACAGGGTTCTCACCAGCGTGAATAGGTATTCCTGCACTACCGCCGTGGGTCTGCCGTAGATGAAGAAACCGCCCGCCGCGTCTTGTGCCAGACGCAGCCCCATCGGCAATTCCGAGCCGCTCAGCAGGCTCCATTCTCCGCTGGGGAGCTGCTGGAAATACTCAAGGCCAGGAAATGCCGTAAGCAGCGAGGTTGGCGCGTCAATGGTCAGCACCAGGCGATTTCCAGTGACGCTGAGGGTGCCAGATCTGCCCTGCCAATCTCCGACCAAGGCAGGAGCGCTGGGCGTGCCGCTGATTGATGTGGCTGCGATCAGTGTGTAACTGCCCGGCGCGGGGGCGGTGGCAGCCCGCAGCTCAAGACGGTGCCCTTCGTTGAGAAGAAGCCCGCCACCAAGGTTGAGGGGATCTTGGTCTCCGATATTGGCCGCCACGGCCAACTCCAGCACCGCCGACGAGCCGATGGCTAGGGATGAATCAATGTCAATCGGTGCCGCCTCTTCTCCCGGGCGAAACGCAAGGCGTGCGCCTGCCTGCACTGAGACCGGCGTTTTGCCCAGGGTTGCCGTGCTGCCGATTTTGAAGGCAGGTGATGTGGCCGTTGGGAGGATTCGGTTGCTTTTGTCCCCAACGCCGAGTTGGCCGTAGCCGTTGAAACCCATGACCCAAAGACTGCCATTGGATTTGAGAAAAAGGCTGTGATTGTTGCTCGCCACGATGGCATCAACATCACTGCTTAAAACCTGCGTAAAAGTGTTGTTCACGCTGATCACACCAAGCTGCCCATGACGATTGCTGCCCATCGCCCAGAGACTGCCGTCAGACTTCAGAAATAGGCTGTGATTGAGGCCTGTAGACACGGCGCGCACACCGCCATTGACGGCCTTCGTAAAGGCACTGCGGTTGTTGAGATCGCCGAGTCCAAGCTGTCCGAAAAGGTTGTAGCCCGTGGAGTGAAGGCTGCCGTCGCCTTTGACAATCAGGCTGTGGTAGAAGCCTGCGGCAATTGCGCTGATGCCGCTGCTGAAAAGTGATGTCGCAACTAGCCGAGCGTTGGGGTCGGAAAAGCCAGATTGACCCCAGTTGTTTGCTCCCATCGCCCAGAGGCTGCCGTCGTTTTTAAGAATCAGGCTGTGGCTGTAGCCCGCGGACACGGTGGAGACTCCCGAGTCCATGACTTGGACGGGTCTGTTGCGGCTGCTGGTGTCGCCCAGCCCAAGCTGGCCATACTCGTTCAGGCCCACTGCCCAAACGCTGCCATCGTTCTTGAGGATCAGGGTGTGGGCGAAGCCCGAGGCGACGGCTTTGACCCCGCTGTCGAGAACGCGGGTGAGTCGATTGCGGCTGCTGGTGTCGCCCAACCCGAGTTGGCCCGCCCAGTTTGCCCCTGTAGCCCAGAGGCTGCCATCGGTTTTGATGATGAAGCTGTTGGTAGTTCCTGCGGCAACGCTGCTGACGCCGCTGGCCAGGACGAGGCTGGGCAGGCTTCGGGAGGTGTTGTCACCGAGACCGAGTTGGCCACTGGCGTTGTCGCCGCAGGCCCACAGGCTGCCATCACGCTTCAGAATCAGAAGGTGATTGGCGCCCGATGCAATGGCGGCATTTGGAGTGCTGTTGCACCTGCCATTGCCCAATTGAATGCAGCCCGCGCTGATTTGAGTGTCTCCTGAGTAGTCTTGACTGCCGGTGAACACGAGCTCGCCAATGCCGGTCTTTTGCAAACCCGAGACGCCGCGCAATGAGGCCGCAACAAGGGTGCTGGTATTGCCCGCGCATCGAATCCTGGCAGGCCAGGCAAGGCTCAGCGGGGAGACGCCATTGAGGGCAAAGCCTGCGTCATTGAAGTTCAGCACTGAGGCTTGAAAATTTGCATCCACAGCAATGTCGCCGCCAACGCCGTTAAAATTGGCCCAGGCGTTGTTCAGCCAGTTGCCGGTTGTGGAGTTGCCGCCATCGGAAGCGGCCCACAAACTTGCGCTCCATAAGCCGGAGCCTCCGAGACCTGGTGTCGAGCCGCTGGCGTCCCAATACAGACTTGGACGCAGGCTAAGATTGTAGACATTGATTTTGCCGGAGCCTGAGGAGCTGCTAAGCGTGAAATCATAGGATCCTGCGTTCCCGCTTGGCCTGCCACTGAAGGTCGGGACGCCAGCGTTGCTGCTGATGCTAAGGCCTGAGGGCGGAGTGCCGCTGCTCAGGTACCATGTGCCACTGTCGAGAGTAAGCGAGAAAGGCTCGCCAATGCCAGCCTCGAGAGGATCCGTCTGTGCAACCGAGAGAATCAGGCTGCCATTGGCGGCGGTCAGATGCAGGCGAACATTACGCCAATCCCCGCTGAGGGTGGGTGCTGCAAGTTGCCCGAGGATAGAGGCCGCGGTGAGCAAGACATATCTGCCGGGTTTGGGCAGGGCGGGGGCATGCAGTTTGATCGCATGGCCTGCATTCAGAGTCAGAGTGCCGCCGATGTTGATGGGGTCCTGAGCGTTTGAATTCAAGGCAACTGCGATGCTCAAGGTGCCACCTGGCTTCAGAGTCAGTGAAGAGCCCAGGTCGGTGCCTGAGGCCACGGCTCCAGGACGAAAGGCGATGGTCGCTCCGGACTCCACGCTCACCTCGGTGTTGCCCAGCGTGCCAGTGGCGCCGACGCCGTAGGTCAGGGGCAGGGCGGTTGGTGAACTGCGGCTGCTGTTATCCCCCAGCCCGAATTGGCCGTAGTCGTTGTTTCCGCTTGCCCAAATGCTGCTGTCAGTGCGCAGAAACAGGCTGTGAGTAAAGCCTCCAGCGATGGCGCTGACATTGCCCTGAAGGGCCCTGACCTTGGTGTTGCGCTGGTCGGCATCCCCAAGCCCGAGTTGTCCATAGGAATTCAGTCCCATCGCATCAACGCTGCCATCCTCATTGAGAATCAGGCTATGGTAATCACCAGCAGCAATGGCGCGGGCTCCCTGACTCACAATCTGCTCGGGCTGGACGCGTGCATGGTAGTCGCCAAGGCCAAGCTCGCCATAGATGTTGAATCCCATCCCGTACACGCTGCCATTGCTGTTGAGGATCAGGGTGTGGCCCATTCCTGCTGCGACCGCAACCACTCCAGCGGCAAGAATCCGGGTGGGGCTGCTGCGATCGTTGCTGTCTCCGGTGCCGAGCTGGCCATAGTTGTTCCAACCCATGACCCAGAGACTGCCATCACTTTTGATGAAGAGACTGTGATGGCTGCCTGTACCAATGGCGATGACACCCCCATCCAACACCATGGTTGGGGTGGAGCGATCGTTCGTGTCGCCGAGTCCGAGTTGGCCGTAGTTATTGCGCCCCATTGCCCATAGACTTCCATCGGTCTTGAGAATCAGGCTATGATGATAGCCAGTGGCCATTGCGCTGACACCGCTGCTCAAGACCAGAGCAAAGCTGTTGCTGTTGCTGGTGCTGCCTAGTCCAAGCTGACCGTAGCCGTTGTATCCGGCGGCATGCAGACTGCCGTCCGTTTTTAAAATCAGACTTTGGTGATAAGTGGCGGCGACTGCGCGGATCCCTGAGCCGATGACCTTGGTGGCAACATTGCGACGCAGGTTATCGCCAAGTCCAAGCTGACCAAAGCTATTGTCACCCATGGCCCAGAGGCTGCCGTCATCCCTCAGGACCAGATTGTGCGCATAACCCGCCGCAAATTGAAGATTCGTGGCAGCATTGGTGTCACCGTTGCCCAACTGCAGGCGGCCAGCACTGACGCTGGTCTTGCCGGTGTAGGTGTTGGCTGCGGTGAGAATGATCTCGCCGCTGCCTGTTTTATTCAGGCTGCCGCTGCCCGCCAGGGGCACGAGCAAGGTGGCGCTGCTGCTGGCCGCACTGTCAAGGCTGGCAGTGCTGCTGAGATTCACAGGCAACGACCCTCTGATCAGGTAGCCGTTGCTGTTGAAATTCATTCCTTTGACCGTGATCGAAGCATCCACAGTGACCGTGCCTGGAGTCTCCGCAAAGACGGCCGTGCTGCCCGTCGACCAGGCTCTCGTTGTGGCTGTTCCCGAACTGAAGTTGCTCCAATAAAGACCGCTCCACGCGCCGCTGCCTCCAAGGCCGGGGCTGTTGCCGTTGCTGTCCCAGTAGAGAATGCCTTGCGCGTCGAGATCGCCAGGGGTCAGTGAGCATAGAACGACGGCAACAACGGGAGAGAAGAGCGGGAGATTCATGGCTCCCGGATGATGGGTTACTCCAGTGGTGATTGACAAGACTAAAGATTGGTCTTTTTTCGCGTAATCTGTTCAATATCAACTGTTTCAGGGGAACAGAGGCGCCTGGAATGGAATCTGTCCCGAGCGTCGGATGATTACCGCAGCACCATGGAAGACGGAACCCTCATGGCCCTTGATCAGACCCAGAAGAGCCCTTGGGGTGGATGGCTTCGATGAGCCGCCGCGCCTCAAGCGATGATTGCCTTGATGGGGCGTTGTTTCTCAACTCCGGTCAGTCGCGCGTCCAGGCCCTGGTATTTGTAGGTCAGGCGCTCGTGGTCAATGCCGCAGAGCTTGAGGATGGTGGCGTTGATGTCGCTGAGGTGCGCCGGGTCGCGGGCGATGTTGTAGGAGAAGTCGTCGGTTTCGCCGTAGTCCACACCGCCCTTGATGCCTCCGCCGGCCATCCACATGCAGAAGTTGCGGGGGTGATGATCGCGCCCGTAGTTGTCGCGGGTCAGGCCGCCTTGGGAGTAGACAGTGCGGCCGAATTCACCACCCCAAACCACCAGGGTACTGTCCAGAAGGCCGCGTGCCTTCAGATCGCTGAGCAGGGCGCCAATGGGTTGGTCGGTGTCCTGACATTGCAGCGAGAGGTCGCGCGGCAGGCTGCCGTGTTGATCCCAGCCGCGGTGCAGGATCTGCACCGCGCGCACGCCACGCTCCACCAAGCGCCGGGCCAGCAGGGCGCTGGCGGCAAAGCTGCCGGGGCGCTGCACATCCGGGCCGTAGAGATCCAGGGTGGCCTGGCTTTCGTGCTTGAGGTCCACCAACTCGGGCACGCTGCTTTGCATGCGGAAGGCCATCTCGTATTGGGCAATGCGGGTGGCAATCTCCGGGTCGCCCTGCTGCTGCAGACGGTGTTCGTTGAGGCGAGCCAGGCTGTCGAGCATGGCGCGGCGATTTGGTGCTGCCACGCCCTCTGGGTTTTGAATGTAGAGCACGGGATCGCCCACGGCGCGCAGCGCCACGCCGCTGTACTTGCCGGGCAAAAAGCCGCTGCTCCACATGCGCGTGAAGAGTGCCTGCGCAGCGGACTTCGACTTCCAATTGGGGGTGAGGACCACAAAGGCGGGCAGGTCGTTGTTGAGGCTGCCCAGCCCGTAGGCCAACCAGGAACCCAGGGAGGCAAAGCCGGGCACCTCGCGGCCGGTCATGACAAAGGTGCAGGCCGGATCATGATTGATGGCGTTGGTGTGCACGCTGCGCACCAGGGCAATGTCATCCACATGCTTGGCGGTGTGCGGCAAAAGCTCGCTGACCCAGCGGCCACAGCGCCCGTGTTGAGCAAAGGCAAACTGGCTTGGTGCCACCGGGAAGCGGGCCTGCTTGCTGGTCATGCCCGTGAGGCGCTGTCCGCCCTGCACACTGGGCGGCAGGTCCTTGTCAAACCAGGCCTTGAGTTGGGGCTTGTGGTCCCAAAGGTCAATCTGCGAGGGCCCGCCGTTCATGTGCAGGTAGATCACGCTGCGCGCCTTGGGCGCGAAGTGCGGCAGATCAGGCAGGGCGGGGTGCACGGCGGCAGGGCTTGTCGCGGCGCCAGCCTCGCGGCCCAGCAGTTGGGCCAGGGCCATGCCGCCCAGGCGCAGGCCGTTTTGGCCGATGAACAAACGGCGATTGAGTTCGTCGGCGCAGCGTTGTGCGGGGTTCATGGCCTTAGTTGCGGTTGAGGGTTTCATCGAGGTTGAGCAGCAGATTGCCCAGCAGCGTCCAGGCGGCGAGCTCCGTGGCGGGCAGGGCCAGCGTGGTGGTGGATTCGCCAACGCTCAGGGTCTTCTCAGCATCGTCGGGATGGCGTTGGTAATGCCGGCGCTGTTGCGCCAGCGCTTCGCGCAGCAGGCCCAGTTCATGGGCGTCGGCGCGGCGGCAGAGCACCGTGCGCATCATCCACTGCAGGCGTTGCTCATCGTTGCCGCTGCATTCTCCCAGCGTGCGCGCCGCGAGGGCGCGTGCGGCCTCAAAGAACTGCACATCGTTGAGCAGTTGCAGGGCCTGCAATGGTGTGTTGCTGCGCTCGCGCCTGGTGCAGCTTTGTTCGCGGTTGGGGCCGTCGAAGTTGCTCATGAAGGGCGGCGGTGCCGTGCGTTTGAGGAAGGTGTAAAGACTGCGCCGATAAAGCGCGGGGCCATGGTCCTGCAGGTAGTAACGAGTGTTGCTGTCGGCGTAGCCCACAGGCTCCCAGATGTTGGGCGGCTGGTAGGGCCGCACGCCGCGCCCGCCAAGGCTGGGGTTGAGAAGGCCGGAGAGGGCGAGAGCGTTGTCGCGGATTTGTTCGGCGTCGAGGCGCAGCCGCGGTCCACGCGCCAGCAGGCGGTTCTCAGGATCCAAGTCCAGCAGCGCCGCACTGACCCGCGAGTCCTGACGAAAGGCGCGGCTGCCAAGCAGCAGGCGCATCAACTCTTTCACATCCCAGCCTTGGCTCATCCATTGCCAGGCCAGGGCGTCGAGCAGTTGCGGATGGCTTGGGGCCTCGCCCTGCGCGCCGAAGTCGTGGCTGGTTTTCACCAGGCCCACGCCAAAGACCTGCTGCCAGAAGCGATTGACGCTCACGCGCGCTGTCAATGGGTGCGCGGGGTCAATCAACCAGCGCGCCAGATCCAGCCGCGTGGCGCGCGGCTGATTTTCCCGGCGTTTGAGCGCGGGCAAAATGGCAGGCACGCCAGGCTGCACCTGCTCGCCGGGTTTGTTGTATTGTCCGCGCAGCGCCACGAAGGTGGGGCGCGGCTGCGGGGCGTCGCCGAAGACCAAGGTGCCGCTGATGTCTTCCTTGGCGGCGGCAAGCTCCGCGCGCGCACTCAGCCATTGTTGCCTCGCCTGTTGAAGCTCGGGATTGCCATGATTGGCGAGGGTCTTGCCATGATGGACAAACAGCGCGCGGCGCTTGCCCTCATCGGCTTGGGGCTTGGGGCCTGCGCGCAGGGTGCCGAGCAGTTCCGCGGGCAGATCGGCAGGGATTTTGGTCATGCCTTCAAGCGCTTGCCACCAGGCATTGAAGTCAACGCTCCAGGCGTTTTCCCGCTGGCTTGCGCCCTGCAGCCTGCAGTCGTCCCAAAGCACGATGCCGCCGACTTGCTGCAGGGTCAGGGTGTTGAGGGCTTGGCCAGGTTTGAGTCCAAGCGCGATGAGGTCCACATCGAGCAGGCTCCATTGCCCTGGCTTGGGCAGTGGCCCATTGGCCGCAGGCGGCACCTCGGCGTTGGGATCAAGCGCGGCGCCGCTTCCCCAGAAGCTGCGTTTGCCGGCGGCAATCAGCGCAATGGCCTGCGGCGGGCTCTGCGGATCGGGGCGTACCCAAATCCTGAGATGGCCCTGCGCCGGCACCTTGAAGGGTGTGAGCGTGAAGCTGAGCTGATGCTCAAAGAAGCGGCCGCCCTCCTGATGCAACGCGCGCTTGCCGCGATGGGTCAGGGCGGCGTTGTCGAGCCAGCGCGAGGCATTGCGCGAGGTGTTGCGCACCTCGCAGCCCAGAGGGAAGTCATCATCAAAGACCAGCAGGTCAAGTGCTGCATCGGGGCCTGCTGGAATGGCGGCTGTCGCTGCCTTGTTGGCAGCGGGCTTGGCAGCAACGGCCTTGGCGCCGGGTTTTGGCGCTGCGGCGGGCTTGGGCAGTGGGCCGGGATCGCGCAGCTTGGCAACCAGCTCGCTGAGCCGCGCCTCAGCCTTGCCGAGCTGTTGTTGTGCGCTGTGCACGCGTTGCTGCTGAGCCGCAGTGGGCAGCAGTTGATAGGGCTCGGTGGTGCTGATGTTTTTGTCCATCGGCGGATCGGCGCTGCTGAAGAAGAAGGCGTAGAGCGAGTAAAACTCGCGCGTGGATAGCGGATCGTATTTGTGATCATGGCATTGGGCGCAGCCAGCGCTCAGTCCCATCCAGGCCGTGGCCAGCGTGGAGGCGCGGTCCACGGCGTAGAGATGACGGTATTCATCGTCAATGGCGCCGCCTTCGCTGGTGGTGACATTGCAGCGCGAGAAGCCCGTGGCCGTGATGCTTTGTGGCGTGGGCTTTTCAATGAGGTCACCGGCGATTTGCCAAAGCGTGAATTGATCGTAGGGCAGGTTTTGATTGAAGGCCTGCACCACCCAGTCGCGGTAGGCCCACATGTGGCGCTCATTGTCGAGGTGCAGGCCGTGGGTGTCGGCGTAGCGCGCCACATCCAGCCAGTGGCGCGCCATTTCCTCACCGTAATGGGCGGAGCTGAGGTAGCGCTCGAGCATGCGTTCATAGGCCTGGGGCGAGAGGTCGTTGAGGTAAGCCTCAAGTTCCTGCGCGGTGGGCGGCAGGCCGGTGAGGGTGAAGGCCACGCGGCGGATGAGGACCTCGCGCGGGGCCTCGGCGGCGAGCTTGAGTCCACGCGGCGCCAACTCGGCGGCGAGCATGGCGTCGATGTCCAGTGGCTTGGTCGCTGCGCGCAGCGGCTCAAAGGCCCAATGCTTTTCGTAGGCGGCACCCTGCTCGATCCACTGGCGCAGCACCTCGATTTGCGCAGCGCTGAGTTTTTTGTGCGACTCCGGCGGCGGCATGAGTTCATCCTTGTCCTCGCTGATGAGCCTCAGGTAGGCCTGACTTTGCAGGGGCTTGCCTGGCACAATGGCGCGGCGGCCTTCCGCGTTTGCGGCCAGTGCGCCCTCGGCGTTGTCCAGACGCAGCTTGGCCTTGCGCTTGGAGGCGTCAAAGCCGTGGCAGGCAAAGCAGTTCTCCGAGAGAATGGGCCGGATGTCGCGGTTGAAGCTCAGGCTGCTGGCCTGGGCCGAACTGACAACCAGCAGAGCAAGAAAGAGCAGCGCAGGCATGAGAAGAGGGCAGGAGGTTACGCGCTTGTCCGGGGCGCTCAATCGCCGGATCAGGCCATTGCCACTTGCGTTGCCCCCAAAATGGGTGCATCTTCATGGCCGCCAAGGTCGGTGCGCGTTCCTGAGTCTGCTTGAAACCAGAGGGGAGCGGCGGTGCCTGCAGTGCGGGAAGCCAGTGTCTGCGGGCAGCAGACTGGTTTCTGGGTCGAGGTCTTCATCATGCCATGATGAGCCAGCCCCGCCTGCCACTCCCGGCCTGTTGGTTCTGCCCGTTTTGCACACTTCATGGAAAAGACATTCGCTGATCTCGGCCTTGCGCCGGAACTGCTCCAGGCCGTTGCGGCCCAGGGCTTTGAACAACCCTCGCCGATCCAGGCTCAAGCCATTCCCGTTGCCCTCGAGGGACGCGATGTGGTGGGCCAAAGCCAGACAGGCAGTGGCAAGACCCTGGCCTTTGGTTTGCCCGCCATCCAGCGCGCCGACCCCGAAGACCGCCGCACGCAGGTGCTGGTGCTTTGCCCCACGCGCGAGCTGGCCATGCAGGTCTGTGCCCAGTTGCACACCGTGGTGCAGCACAAGCCCGGCCTGAAGGCCACACCGGTCTATGGCGGCGCCAGTTATGATCGCCAGATCCGCGCCCTGCAGACCGGCTCACAGATCGTGGTGGGCACTCCCGGCCGTTTGCTCGACTTTGCTGAACGCGGTGTGCTGCGCATGGAAGCCGTGCGCGTGCTGGTCTTCGATGAGGCCGACGAAATGCTCGACATGGGTTTTGCCGAGGACATCGAGAAGCTCATGGGCATGATGCCTGCGCAGCGGCAGACCATCTTCTTTTCCGCCACCTTTGACCCGCGCATCCGTCACTTGCTGGACCGGTACACCACGGATGCGCAGCGCATCACCGTGGCGCAGAAGGCCATGACGGTGCCGACCATCAGCCAGCGCTACCACGAGGTGCGCGGCCGCAGCAAGACCGAGGTGCTCTGCCGCGTGCTGGACTTGGAGAACCCGAGGCTGTGCATCATTTTTGCCAACACCAAGAAGGCGGTGGACGATGTCACCGATGCGCTGGTGGGCCGCGGTTATGCCGCCGACCGCCTGCACGGCGATCTCAATCAGACCATGCGCGAGCGCGTGATGCGCAACTTCCGCGCCGGCACCATTGAAGTGCTGGTGGCCACGGATGTGGCGGCGCGCGGTCTCGACATTCAGGATGTGGATCTGATCATCAATTACGATCTGCCCTACGACACCGAGGACTATGTGCACCGCATTGGCCGCACCGGCCGCGCCGGACGCAAGGGCACCGCAGTGAGCCTGGTCGCCGGGCGCGACATTTATTTGCTGCAGCGCATTGAGCGCTTCACGCAGGCGCGCATTGAGCGCGTGCAGGTGCCGTCGCAGGAAGAGGTCGAGGCCCGCAAGGTGGACATGAGTTTTGAGAAGCTCAAGGCCACCCTGGACGGCGGCAACTTTGCCCGTCACGAGCCAACGGTGCAGCGCCTGCTCGATGCGGGTTATGTGCCCACGGATGTGATGAGCGCCTTGTTGGACCTGTGGATGAAGGAAGGCAGCCGCGAGGCCCAGGCCATTGACGAGGATCGCGCTCCCCAGCGCCAGTCCGCGCCCGATGGCGATGGTCGCGAGCCGCGCTCACCAAGGCCACCGCGTCAGGTTGGCCCCCGCGAGCCTACGGCGGGCATGAAGCGCTTGTTCATGAACATCGGCGGCATGGATCAGGCACGCGCTGGCGACATCGCCGGCATCATTTACAACACCAGCCAGATCCCCGCAGGCAGCCTCGGTGGCATTGATGTTCTGCCCAAGTGCAGTTTTGTCGAGGTGCCCGAGGACATGGTGGCCGCAGTGCTCTCCAGCATCGAAGGCTCGAATTTCCGCGGCCGCGAGGTGCGCATGGATCTCGCTGATGGTGGCGGTGGCGGTGGTTCCTTCGGCCCAGGCCCAAGGCCTGAGGGCGGCGGTGATTTTGCCGACCGCGGACCCCGACGCAGGCCGCCTTACGGCGGTGGCGGTGGCGGCGGTTATCGCCCCGGTGGCGGTGGCGGTGGTGGCAGGCCCTGGGCCAACAAGCGCCCCGGTGGCCCTGGACCCAGGCCCAAGCGTCGCGAGGACTAAGCGCACAAGGCGCTTGATAGAGGCTGGATTCAACGCCTGTTAACAAGGGGTTGAATTCGGGCATGCATCTTTCAAAGGGTCGGGCGTTTTTGTCCTCGTGGCAGCGCATGGTCAGTCGTTGGGGCAGCATCTCGCTTGCCCTGTTGGGGCTGCTGTTGCCGCTTGCCGCTGCAGAAAAAGCCAAGAGTCCCCAGCCCCCTGCGGATTCGCCTTGGGGCGAGTGGCTTGAAGATGGTCAGAGTTTTTTTGGCAGCGTACTCGATGCGCGCGGCCTGGGCCCCAACCCCGTGGACAACAATCTGGTGCCACGCGGACTGATCATGGATTTGGGTCATGGCTTTTGGGGCTGCTACGATGTGGACTTGCTGCGCCTGGCCTGCGTCTGGCGCGTTGAGAAGGCAGGCCTGCCGATCACGGCAGTGGCCCTATCCACCGGCTCCTATCATGTGGCCGGGCAAAAGACCAAGGATGGTCAGGAGCATTTGCCGCAGCCCATTGGCGAAGTGCTCATCAGCGCGCCGCTGGCTGCGGGCTGGCAACGCGTGCAGAGCGCTGTGCTGCAGGATCCGCGCGCGCCGACGCCAAGCCCCCAGGAAGTCGGCCGCGGCCCGCTGCCGGAGGGCATGGGCCGTTTGTTGGATCTGGTGGTGCAGCCCAATGGCAGGCTGCGTTTGCGGCTGCTGGTGGCCGGGCGCGAGCTGACCGAGCAGATCGAGGTGCAGGAGCGTGGCGGCGAGTATGTGCTGTGTCGCCACATCGAGGCTGCCGCCGATCAGCAGGAGCTGGTGATGCTCACGGGTGTTGCCGCGCAGCCGCTGTGGCCGCTTGCCGGGCAAGGCACCGTGAGTTGGGAGCAATCGCTTGGCCGCAAGGCCGGGCTGTCCCGCAGCAAGCCTTTGGCGGCGCGCCCGCCCGCAGGCGTGGTGATCACGCAGGCGCGTTTGGCGCAGGGCAATCAGGGCTTGTTGCAGGATGCCCTGCCACTGCCGGTGGACAATCCCTGGAAGCGCAATGTGCGTCTGGCCGATCTGGCCTTTACGGATAAGCCTGGGCAGGCCATGGCCGTGGCCTTTGATGGCGATGTGTGGTGCGTGGAGGGCCTCAGCGACAGGCTCGGGCCGTTGCGTTGGCGGCGCTGGGCGCGTGGTCTGCACGAGCCCATGTCGATTGTGGCGCGCGGTGAGGAGATTTTGGTGTTTGATCGCAACGGCATCTGGCGGCTGCAGGATCGCGACGGCGACGGCTGGGCCGAGCGCCACGAGTTGTTCTGTGGCCTCCTGGCCCAAACCGCAGAGACGCGCGAGTTCCCCAACTCAATGAAGCTTGGCCCCGGGGGCGAGTTGTTTGTGGCCAAGGGCGGGCAGCAGGGCAGCACGCTGGGGCGCGACAACGGGGCGGTGTTTCGCATCGCTGCGGATGGCCGCAGCATCGAGCGCTTGGCCCATGGACTGCGGCAACCCTTCATCGGTGTCCATCCCAAGACCGGGCTGGTCACGGCCAGCGATCAGCAGGGGCATTATGTGCCTTCAACACCGCTGCATCGTCTCAGCGGCGATCAGTTCTATGGGCACCTGCCCACCATCGTGCCCGCGCGGCAATACGCAGAGCCCATTGCCGAGCCCTGGACTTGGATTCCGCATCCCGTCAATGCCAGCGGGGCGAGCCAGATTTGGCTTGAGGGCGCGCGCATGGGCTCACTTGCGGGTTCACTGTTGCACCTCGGCTACAATCGTCCGGAGCTGTTTCTGGTGCTGCCCAGTGGCGATCAGGCTGCGGTCATCAGCCTGAGTCGCGACTTTGATTTCCCCACCCTCAACGGCGCCATCAATCCGGCCGATGGCAGATTGTATCTCATCGGTTTTCAGGTCTGGGGCACGGTGGTCAAGCGCCTGAGTGGCTTGTCGCGTTTGCGGGTGGGCGAGGGCGGTTTGCCGCGCCTGCTGCAGTGGCAGGCCACGGACAAGGGCGTGGTTCTGCACTTCAATGAGTTGCTGGACAAGGTCAGTGCCCAGGACCCGGAGAACTACAGCGCCGAACGCTGGAATTATCGGCGCAGTGAGCTTTACGGCAGCCCGCATCTCAAGCTCGATGGCAAGCCAGGGCAGGAATACATGGCGCCCACGCAGGTGGTGCTGGGCAAGGACGGGCGCAGTGTGCTGGTGGCCCTGGCCGACATGAAGGCCGGCGTGCATCAAATGCGTCTGGGCTGGGGCATCAAGACGGCGGCGGGGCAGGCCTTGGAGCAGGCCGCTTATTTCAGCCCCTGGAGCCTGGCGCGCTTCGATGGCCAGGCCATGGGCTTTGGCGAGGTGCAGGTCAGTCTGCAGCCGCGCGCGGTCAGCGCCAAGGCCAGCAAGCCTGCCTCGCTGCAGGAGGGCGCGAGGCTGTATCAGATGATGGGCTGCATGGCCTGCCACAGCACGGACGGCTCGCTGGTGGGCAAGGTGGGTCCGAGTTGGCGCGGGCTCTACGGCAGCATGCGCCCGCTGGCCAAGGTGCCCAAGGGCAGCCCTGCGCAGGTGCTCGCCGATGAGGCCTATCTGCGAGAGTCCATTGTCAATCCCTCGGCCAAGGTGGTGAAGGGCTTTGAAAAATTCGACACCGGCATGCCCATTTACGCGGGCATCCTCAACGACATGCAGATTGAAAGCCTGCTGCTCTACATCCGCAGCCTGAAATGAGCCGCGGCTCCACAGGTGCCGTTGCAGGGGCCGAGCCGCGCTGCTCGGCTATTGCAGTTGGCGCAGGGCCTCGCGCAGCAACTGCTGGGCGGCGTTGGCATCGTTGCCCACCTTGCCTTCCTTGATCAGGGCCTGCACGGCCTTCTGGGCTTCGGCCTGCTTGTAGCCCAGGGCAATGAGGGCCAGCACCGCGTCGCTGGCAGCCTGCTGGCGTGGATCATCGCTCTGGCGCGCCTGAGTGGCGGCCTGCCAGGCCTGGGTCACGCCGACCTTGTCCTTGAGTTCAAGCACGATGCGTTCGGCGGTTTTGCGGCCCACGCCGCGAATTTGGCCAAGCAGGGCAATGTCGCCGTTGATCACCGCCTGTTGGAATTGTTGCGGTGGCATGCCGCTGAGCACGCTCAAGGCCATTTTGGGGCCAATGCCGGAGACGCGGTCGATGAGCAGGCGGAACAGATCGCGCTCCTCGCTGCTTAAAAAACCAAACAGGGTGTGGTCGCGGTCGGTGACATGATGATGGGTCAGCAGCTTGACCTCCTGACCCATGGCTGGCAGGCGATCGTAAGTGGAGAGGGGAATGAGCACCTGATAACCGACGCCTCCCACATCGACGATGGCCTCGTTGGGGATGGCCTGGCTGAGGGTTCCGCGCAGATGGGCAATCATGGCCGCACCTTGAAATGCGATGCCAGGCTTGTGCAAGGGCTTTGATCTTTGCGTGCGATGCGCCATGCTGCGGCCATGACGCCGCGCCTCCTTCTGCTGGCCCTGCTTGGCATCACCGCACTGGGATCGCTGCGGGCCCAACTGCCAGCGCTTGAGCCCATGCTGTTGGTGCCCGAGCCCAAGGCCATGCGCTCCGAGCGCTCGCTGCAGCCCGAAGGCGCGAAGCTCACCGTGTGGAGCCCAGCTCGTGAGATCAAGGCTGTGCCAGGTCTTGAGGTCTACGATGCGCAGGCCTTTGCCAAACTCGGCATCGGCCCGCAGAGCTTTGCGCTCAGGGCCAAGTCCGCTGCCGATCGCCTGCTGGCCGCTCTCAAGCCCGAGGTGATTCGCCGCAGCGATGGCAGCGTGGCCTATGCGGTCTATCGCTCGGATCGGCCCATCATGGCCTGCCTGCTGGTGGCACCAAAGTTGCCCGAGGTTTTTCGTGAACTCTTTGGCCCTGAGATTTGGGTGGCCGCACCAGACCGCCACAGTTTGTTCGTCTTCGCGGCCATGCCCGAGGCCATCGAGGAGTTTACCGAGGATTTGGCGCAGCGCTTCCGCGAGGATGCCCATGCGGCCAGCCCAGAGGTCTTTGCCCTGCGAGAAGGCGCCGAGCCTCGAGTGGTGGCAGCATTTGCCCGTTGAGCTTCTTGAGGCTTGATTGGCAGGGCCTTGGCCTTGGCAGGATACTCCATGACCCTGCTTGTTTAAAGATGCAAGCCGTGGCGTAATCTCCACAGGTCAGGCGCCGCAGCGCGGCAGGCCCTGAGGCCATCATCACTTCCCTTCACGAGCCATGTTCACCTTCACGGATCAAGGACGCGTCAGCACCTGCGATGGCCTGGGCCGCCGCGACTTCCTGCAGGCCGGCACCCTGGGAGCCTTGGGCCTCTCCCTGCCGGGCTTTCTGCAGCTCAAGGCCGAGGGCAAGGTCAACCCCAAGCGCGACAACAAGTCCTGCATCATGATCTTCAACCTGGGCGCGCCCAGTCAACAGGATCTCTGGGACATGAAGCCCGATGCGCCCAGTGAGATTCGCGGCCCCTTCAAGCCGATTCGCACCAGCAGCGACGCCTTTGAAGTTTCCGAGATTCTGCCGCAGCACGCCAAGATGGCCAAGCACTTCAGTCTCGTGCGCTCCTGTTATCACACGGCGGCGGCCGTGCACGACACCGGCCATCAGATGATGCAGACCGGGCGTTTGTTCACCGGCGGGGTGATCACGCCGCATGTCGGCAGCGCGCTGGAGTTCATGCGCGGACGCCGCGGCGATCTGCCCGCCCATGTCATCCTGCCTGAAACCATGGGCCCCACCGGCGGCAACATGCCGCATGGTCAGGACGCGGGTTTTTTGGGCAAGGCCCACGATCCCTTTGTGCTCAATTCCAACCCGGCGGCCAAGGACTTCAAGGTGCCGGACTTGTTGCCACCGCGTGAAATCGGCGAGGTGCGCCTGCAGCGCCGCCGCGAATTGCGCGAGTTGGTGGACGGCAGCGTGCGGCACTTCGAGCAAAGCGAGCAGGCCAGGTTGATGGATGCGCATTTCAACTCAGCCTACCGCATCATGAGCAGCGCCGAGGCCCGCGAGGCCTTTGATTTGACCAAGGAGCCGATGAAGGTGCGCGAGCGCTACGGCATGAATCGCTTTGGTCAGAGCCTGCTGTTGGCCCGTCGCCTGGTGGAGCGCGGCGTGCGGTTTGTGACGGTCAACACCTTCATCACGGTCTTTGGCGAGATCACCTGGGACATTCACGGCAGCAAGCCCTTCACCAGCATCGAGGGCATGCGCGACATCGTGGCCCCGATGTATGATCAGGGTTACTGTGCGCTGATCGCCGACCTGTTGGAGCGTGGCATGCTCGAGGACACACTGGTGACGGCCCTGGCTGAGTTTGGTCGCACGCCCAAGATCAATCCCGCCGGTGGCCGCGATCATTGGCCCAACTGCTGGACTGTCAACTTTGCCGGCGGCGGCGTGAAGGGCGGCGAGGTCATCGGCAAGAGCGACGACATGGGCGCCTATCCCACGGAGCGGCCAGTCGCACCCAAGGAAATTGTCGCCACGATCTACCATGCCATGGGCGTGGAGTTGGACACCGAGTTGCCCGGGCCACAGGGTCGCCCCTTCCCGGTGGTGGACTTTGGCACCGCGCCGATTCGCGAACTCTTTGCCTGATTTCAAGGCCCAAGCCCTCCCTGTTTTCGTTGATCATGAAGTTTCAGGTCACCTGTCAGTTCCTGCTGTTGACGGCCTTGGCATCGGCGCAGGCCGCAGCTCCCGCCGCCGCGCCTTCCTTTCGCAATGAGGTGCAGCCCATCCTCACGCGCTTTGGTTGTGCCATGGGCGCCTGTCATGGTGCTGCTGCCGGGCAGGGCGGTTTTCGCCTGTCCCTGCGCGGTTTTGATGACCAAGGCGACTGGCTCTCGCTGACGCACAGCAGCAATGGCCGCCGCATTCTGCTTGAGGATCCGGCGCGCAGTTTGCTTCTGCTCAAGGCCACCGAAGCTGTGCCGCACAAGGGCGGACAGCGCTTCAGCGCGGACTCCGCCTCCCATCAAGTCCTGCTGGATTGGATTGCCGCCGGGGCGCCCGGTCCCTCGCCCAGTGACGCGCGCATCGTGGCTCTGGAAGCCAACCCGCCGCAGTGGCGCCCGAAGGCCGGCGAGCGTCAGGCCCTGCGGGTGATGGCTGCCTTCAGCGATGGCAGCCGCCGCGATGTCACGGCCTGGTGCAAGTTCAACGCCAGCCACGCCAGCGTGGCCACGGTGGATGAGCAGGGCCTCATGAGCGCGCAGGGCCCGGGAGAAGGCATGGTCAGTGCCTGGTTTCTAAGCCGTCTCGCAGTGGTCACCGTCAGCTCGCCGCAGCCCGGCGCGGTGGATGAGCCTGCCTTTGCCCAACTTGCCCCGCGCAACCTCATTGACCGCGCGGTGCTCAACAAACTGCGCCAGCTCAACATCCCGCCATCGGGCCGGGCCAGCGATGCAGAATTTTTGCGCCGCGCCCATCTCGACTGCATCGGCGTGCTGCCCAGTGTCGCTGAGACCCGCGCCTTTCTGGCGGACTCAAGCCCAGACAAGCGCGATCGTCTCATCGAGTCGCTGCTCAAGCGCCCTGAGTTTGTCGATTACTGGGCCCATCGCTGGAGTGACCTGCTGCTGGTCAACGGCGACAAGCTCACCACCCAGGCGATGTGGTCTTACTACCAATGGATTCGGCGGCAAGTCGAGGCCAACACCCCTTGGGATGCGTTGGTGCGGCAATTGCTCACCGCCACCGGCAGCACGCTTGAAAATGGCGCCGGCAATTTTTTTGTGCTCAACGATGAGCCCACGAAATGCGCGGAGACGGTGAGCGTGGCCTTCATGGGCACCAGCATTGGCTGCGCCAAGTGCCACAACCATCCGCTGGAAAAATGGACCTACGAGCAGTACTACGCCTTCGCCAATCTCTTCGCCCGCGTGCGCGCCAAAAACGGCGAGCAGGCCGAGGATCGCGTCCTGCTCAGCGACACCCGCGGCGATCTCATCGCTCCGCTGTTGGCCCGCGCCCTGCCGCCGCAGCCCCTTGAGGGCGGTCGGGCCCTGAGTCTCGAGGACGGCAGCGATCGACGCATTGCCCTGGCTGATTGGCTCACCAGCCCGCAGAACAAGCTCTTTGCGCGCTCCATCGTCAATCGCGTCTGGGCCAACTTTTTTGGCAGTGGCCTGGTCGAGCCGGTGGATGATCTGCGCCTGACCAATCCCGCCAGCAACGAGGTCCTATTCGCGGAGTTGGCGGCGCAGTTGGTGCGCGATCGCTACGATCTCAAGGCCCTCATGCGCCTGATCCTGCAAAGCCAGACCTATCAGCGCAGCAGTGAGGCCCTGCCGGCCAACGCCAAGGATTTGCGCTATGGCTCGCATCATGTGCCGCGTCGTCTCAAGGCCGAGGTGCTGTTGGATGCGGCCAGTCAGGTCACCGGGGTGCCCACGGAGTTCAAGCTGGATCGGCGCAATGCCAATCGCGGCACCGCCGAGCGCTACCCTGCGGGCTTCCGCGCCCTGCAGTTGCCCGACAGCAACATCGCCAATTACTTCCTCAAAAGCTTTGGCCGCGCCGACCGCATCGCCACCTGCGAGTGCGAACGCAGCAATGACCCGAGCATGGCCCAGGCCCTGCACCTTTCCAATGGCGACACGCTGCAGGAAAAACTCACGCAGAAAAACAACCGCGTGGACGCCCTGCTCAAGCTTGGCGACCAGCCCGCCGCGATGTTCAGCGAGGCCTACCTCAGCGCGTTGTGCCGCGAGCCCAGTGCGCGCGAATCCAAAAAACTCCTGGCGCTATGGCAGGATTGCCCGGCCGCTGAGCGTCGCGCTCTGCTTGAGGATGTGCTCTGGGGCCTGATGAGCAGCCGCGAGTTTCTCTTCACCCATTGATGTCATGAAGCCCCTGAAGTTATTTGCCCTTGGGCTCTTGATGGCGTTGCCACTCTCCGCGGTGGATTATGTGGAGAAGATCGTGCCGCTGTGGCAGCAGTACTGCCTGGACTGTCACAGTGCCAAGGACGCCGACGGCGGGCTGGTCATGGAGGATTGGCAGAGCCTGATGAAGGGCGGCGAGGAGGGCAAGGCCCTCATTCCCGGCAAGGCCGCAGACTCGCTGTTGGTGAAGTTTCTGCATGGCCACAGTGGCCGTGGCGGCAAGTACGAGTTCATGCCCCCGGGCAAACAAGCCAAACTCAAGCCCGAGGAAGTGGCCTTGATCGAGGCTTGGATCAATGCCGGGGCGCCCGGCCCGAAGACCGGGGAACTGGCCATGCCCAAGGCCAGAGAAGTCAAGACCAAGGCAGTGCCTGCCTTCGCGCAGTTGCGCCCGGCCGTGCAGTCTGCGGCCTTCAGCCTCAAGGCAGGCCTGCTGGCCGTGGGCCGTCACGGAAGAGTGCAGTGGTTTGAAGCCCAGCAGACCCAGCCCAAGGCGGAGACCACGGGACTGGTGGGCAAGGTCAATGCGCTGGTCTTCTCGCCGGATGGCCGGCGACTCTACGCCGCTGGTGGCGAGCCTGGCATTGCAGGTCAGGTGCAGGTGCTCGATGCGGCGAGTGGCAAAGTTCTGCAAAGTTTTGTCGCCCATCAGGACAGCGTGCAGTCCCTGGCCTTGAGCGCGGATGGTCTGGTGTTGGCCACCGGCTCTTATGATCAACAGATCGCGCTTTGGGACGCGGCCACAGGCAGGCGCCTGCGCCTGCTCATTGGGCATCACGGCAGCATTGAAGGCCTGGCCTTTCGCCCCGATGGCCAGGTGCTGGCCAGTGCCAGTGCCGATCGCACCATCAAACTTTGGGAAGTGGGCCGTGGGCAGCGCCTCGACACCTTGTCCCAGCCCACGCGGGAGCAATACCGCGTGCTCTTCAGTGCCGATGGCGGCCTCCTCTATGCAGCCGGTGCTGACAACCGCGTGCGCAAATGGGCGATCAGCAAGCAGGCCCTCGAGGGCAGCAACCGCCTGCTCGACACCCGCTTTGCTCACGAAGGCAGCATTGTGGCCATGGCCCTGTCTGCCGATGGCCGCCTGCTGGTCACCAGCGCCACCGACAAAACTCTCAAGCTCTGGGACGCCAGCAGTCTCGACGAACACGCCCAACTGCAGAGCCAGCCGGATTGGGCCGCCGCGCTTTGTTTTGAGGGCAACGCCGCCCTTTGCGTCGGCCGCTTTGACGGCAGCCTGCAACACTACCGCGCCCCCTTCCGTCCATGATCAGCCGTTCTCTGCCCCTGTTGCCCTGCCTCTGCATTGCCTTGGCCTTGGCCAGCGGCTCGGTTCTGGCACAGGCTGCCAAGCCCGCCACCAAGGCCGCCCCTGCCAAGCCCAACGCAGCATCCAAAGCAGCGTCCAAAGCAGCGTCCAAGACCATGGCAAAGGCCGCGCCCAAGGCCGCAGCCATGAAGCCCAAGCCTGAGGCGCTGCTGATCCTGGCGGTGGAGCCGCCAGCCTGCCAGATTGGCAGCCGCATGTCGCTGCAGTTGGATTGCAGCCATCTGGGCGACAAGCCCATGCTCAAGGCCTCGCATCCAGGCATCCGCATCGGTGAGCTGAAGCGGCTCTCGCCCAAGCGCCTGCAGTGCGAGATCACCGCCACTGCCGAGCTGCCGCGCGGCGCGCATCAACTCACCCTGCAGGATGGCGGGCGGCAAAGTACCGCCTTCACCATTCACGCCGATGACCTGCCGCAGGCCAACAGCAGCGCGGCGGATTTTGCCAAGGGCCCCAAGGAAGTGGTCCAGCGCCCCCTGGCCTTGTGGGGTGCACTCACCGAGATCGGCCAGCACGACCGTTATGCCCTGCAGCTTGCCGCCGCAGAGGAACTTTGCCTGGACCTGGCGGTGCAGCAGATCGGCAGTGCCGCCAAGACTCCGCTGCTGGAAGTGCTCGACGCGCAGGGAAAAACCCTCGCGGCCAGTCGCGGCCTGCAAAGTGGGCGCGACCCCTTCCTGCACTTCAAGGCCACTGCGGCCGGGCGGTACCTCGTGCAGATCAGCAACATCACCATGGACGGCAGCGCGGCGCACCGCTATCGCCTGAGCCTTGGCGCGCTGCCCTATGCCACGGGCCTGTTGCCGCTGGCCTTGCAGGAGGGGCAGTCCGGCGCACTGCAATGGATTGGGCATCACCTCAACGCCGAGACGCAGGTCCAGCTCAAGGCGGGCGCCGCCGGTGAAATGGAGATCAAGGCGCCAGCCGCCCTGCGTTGGCTCATGCCGGTGAAGCTGCGTGTGGAGCCTTGGGCCTGTTGCCTCGAAGCCGAGCCCAATGATCAACTTGCCCAGGCCCAGCCGCTGACCCTGCCGCAGAGCGTCAGCGGTCTGCTGCAGCGCGAGGGCGATCAAGACCTCTACGCCTTTGACGCCAAGGCCGGTGAATCCTGGATCTTTGAAACCGAGGCCGCGCAGCGCGGCTCGCCTGCCGACACGCTCATCGAGCTGCTCGACGCCAAGGGCCAGCCGCTGCCCCGGATCAAGATGCAGGCCGTGCGCGACAGTTACTGCACCTTCCGCGGCGTGGACGCCAACAACCCGGACATCCGCCTGCAAAACTGGCAGGAGATGGACCTCAAGCAGTTCGTGTGGTTTGGCGGCGACATCATGCGCATCTTCCGCATGCCGCGCGGGCCGGATGCCGGCTGCCTCTTCTACAGCGTTGCGGGCAAGCGCCGCGCCTACTTCGACAGCACGGCCGTGGCTCACGCCCTTGATGAGCCCTGTTATGTCGTGGAGCCGCGGCCCCTGGACGCCAAGCCCGCAGCCAATGGCCTGCCCTGCTTCACCGTGGAGCATCGCAACGACGACAGCGCTGATCGACGCAGCGGCAGCGACTCACGCCTGCACTTCACCGCAACTCAGACGGGCCGCTACCACCTGCGCATCAGCGACGCTCGCGGCTGGGGCAGCCCGCGCTCGACTTACCTGCTGCGCCTGCGCCGTCCGCAGCCCGACTTTCAACTCGCCCTGCAAGGTCAAGCCCCGAAGCTGGCCCCGGGCAACTCGATGGGCTTTTCCCTGCGCGCCATGCGTCTCGATGGCTTCGAGGGCCCCATTCGCATTGACATCAGCGGCCTGCCCCCAGGCATCCGCGCCTCAACGCCGCTGGTCATCGAAGAAGGCCATGACCTCATCAGCGGCTCCCTGAGTGTGGCCGCCAACGCCGCTCCTGGAGCGGACCTCTCCTCCATTCGCATTCTCGCCAGCGGCGGTGGCAAGAGCCGCGAGGTTGGCAACTTCGGCAAGGTGCAATGGGTGCCTGCGCCCAAGTACACCCTCAGCCTGCTGGCCGAGGACGGCGGCGACCTGCGCCTCGTGGCCGGTGGCCGCGTCAAGGCCATGCTGCGCGCCAAGCGCAACGGTGACAACGGCATCATCAATCTCGATGTGCACGGCCTGCCCCACGGCGTGATTGTCGACGACATCGGCCTCAACGGCGTGCAGATCCGCGAAGGCGAGCAGGAGCGCCCGATTTCTCTCAGCGCTGCCGCATGGGTCAAGCCAATGGAAGTCTGGTGCCACGCCGCAGTCAGCTCCGCGCGCAGTGAACACGACAGCGCCGCCCTGCAGACCAGCCCCGCTGCGCGACTGCGCATCCTTGCCGCCAAGACCCTGGCCAAGCCCTGAGCCATGATGCCCGCCGACCCGAGCCCCATGCCACCAGCCGCAGACCCTGCGCCTGCAGCCGCTCACAGCGCCTATGTCTTGAGCAGCGCGCCCATCAACTTGGAGGTGCAGCCATTTTTAAGCCCAAGCCTTGGCGCCCAACTGCAGTTTTTGGGAGTGGTGCGCGGCCTCGAGGAAGGCCGCGCAATCAGCGGCATTGCCTACAGCGCCTACGAGCCCATGGCCAGATCAGAGCTGCAGCAAATCCTCAACCAGGGCGCCACTGACCTGCCGGCGCATGCGGTCTTCATTGAGCACCGGCTAGGCTTTGTGCCCGCAGGCCAACCCAGCCTGCGCATCCTCTGCAGCAGCGCCCACAGCGCCGCCGCCTTCGAGGCCTGTCGCTGGTATCTGTCCCGCATCAAGGCCAGCGTCCCGATCTGGAAGGCCCCGCAATTCATCGAGCCTGAAGCGCCCCAAGCCTAGGGCGCAGGCGCAGTCATCACGCCTCACTGACTGCATCTCTTTGACGCTGAGAACCGCCTTGCTGTGGCTCGATGGTCTCTGCTGCCCCTGCAGCTGTTGCGGAAGACGCAGAGGCGGGGGCAGGTGGCCCTTGTGAATCTTGAAACAGACAGCCCGCTCGCTCCAGAGCCGCACGAAGTTCCTCGTCGCTGATGGAGTTAAGGTATTGGGCAAAATCCGCTTTAAACTCGTCGAGAGTCATGGTGTCGGAGAGCAATGGAATGGCGCTAAAGCTCGGGCCTGTCGATGTTCACCTGAGACCTCAGCAGGATTCCTTGGTTTTTGCCAGGCGCAATCTCAGCGAGTGAAATTCAGCCGAAGATTTTCTCAAGGCTGCAACGCCAGCGCGCAGATTCGTGGATCCTGTCTTGCCGCAAGCGGCAGCAACGGGCTTAGCTGCGCAGCCATGCAGGCTGGCACCAGACCAGTCTGTGGCCAACAGCATGGAAACCGCAGAAACCCAAGCAATCATCCATCTCATGGATGAGCTTACTAAGTTAGTCACAGAGGAGCTCAAGCGAAGCGAAGAGGACACCTTACGCGCTGCGATGCAGCGCCCTTTATCGGACTTGAATGCCCTACTTCCTTGGGCAAGGTCCTTGGTTTTCGTGCCTGCAGCGGAAGTATCGGGGTGGAGGATGGATCTTAAACGCTTGCTCGAGGTTTTTCAATCGAAGCTAGAAAGCCTGAAGCCATGGCAGGATTTGCGTGGTCCCGACCTGCCGTGGGATGCAAGGAATGCATACAAAGAGCTAGCTCCTAATTTTGCCAACTGGAATGTGGCATTGTCGTCAAGCCTGATCCATCGATACCATCAATTTGCTCAGTCTGTGATGAGCGAGAGTGAGAAGACCCTGGAGAATCTTGAGAACGCAAAGGGAGCGGCTGACAACTGCCTCAGCACAATGAAAACCATCTGTGGAAGGGCAGGGAGCGAGGCGAATGCGGATTTTTTTCAGAGAACTGCAGATTCGCACCGCAAAAGTGCGAGATGGCGGGCTGCCGTTTTTTTGTTTTTGGAGTGATGAATATCGTGCAGCATCAATGCATCATTGACCCGCCGCGCCTCGGCTTGCATGCGTCATTCGGCGGGTTTTTTTGGCCTGATTCCAAGCTCAACGCGGGAGGCAAGCCATGAAGCCTGAGCCGGCAGCCTTGGAGATTGACGAGTTGGCGCAACGG
>JAURHS010000172.1 GCA_030833205.1 Prosthecobacter sp. | reverse complement strand
GATTCAATGGCTGACTTGAGCGGTCTGTCGGGCTGGCAGTTCAGGTTCCCGCGCGCGGAGGCCGCACCCAACCACCACATCAGTTCTTCGGAGGGCCGCGATGGCAAGGGGGCTCTGCTGATCGAAACCGGCACGGGCAATCACTGGATGGGTTCGTGGTGCAAGGAGTTCGCTGTCGAGGGCGGGGCCAGCTACGAGTTCGAGGTCTGGCGTCATTTCACTGCCATGCCCGAGGCGAGGCGGTGCGTGGTGGCCCGAGTTCATTGGTTGGATGAGCAGGGGCAGGCCGTGTATTGGGAGGAGCCGGCGACAGAAGGTTATGCCAAGGGCAAAATTCCACGCGCCGAGGCCGAATACCCAGCGGACCTTGGTCTGGGAAATCCCGGCTGGAATCGCTTCGCTGAGATTCTTCGGGCGCCAACGGCGGCACGGCGCGCACGGGTTGAGCTCACGCTGCAATGGGCCTCCAATGCGAAGGTGTCCTGGTCGAGTCCACTGTGGAGAAAGTCTGCTGAAAAACCCGCCCGCTTGGTGCGCCTTGCAACGGCACACCTTCGCCCGGAAATGGGCAAACTCCCCTCGCAAAAGCCACCTCAATTCGAGCCGTTGATTGCGGAAGCAGCCACCAAAAAAGCCGATCTTGTCGTGCTGCCAGAAACCCTGACATTTTACGGCACGGGACTTCGCATGGACCAGTGTGCGGAGAGCATCCCTGGTCCGACTACCGCCTATTTCGGAGCCTTGGCTCGCAAACATGACCTCTACATCGTTGCCGGACTCGTCGAACGCAGCGGCGCCACGCTGTACAACTCTGCAGTTCTGCTTGGCCCTGACGCAGGGCTGGTTGGTGTGTATCGCAAGACTTGCCTGCCGCGAGGTGAAATCGAGGCTGGCCTGACACCTGGCCACGATTACCCCGTCTTCAACACCCGCTTTGGCAAGGTGGGCATGATGGTCTGCTACGACGGCTTCTTCCCCGAAGTGGCGCGCCAACTTGGACGCAACGGCGCTGAGGTCATCGCCTGGCCAGTCTGGGGCTGCAACCCCCTGCTGGCCGCTGCACGCGCCTGTGAAAATCATGTCTACCTCGTCAGCAGCACCTACACCGACCCCTCCAGCCAGTGGATGATCAGTGGCATCTTCGGCCACTATGGTGAAGTCCTCGCCAAAGCGGAACAATGGGGCAGCATCGCCATCACTGAGGTGGACCTCAACCGGCCAGCGATCTGGAATAGCCTTGGCAACTTCAAGGCCCAACTGCCCTCACACATGCCGGCGACCGAACAGCGCATGGAGGACTCGCCTTGAGAGGTTCTGCCTTGAGAGGCTCTGCCTTGCAAGCCTACATCACCAACCCACCGTCAACGGCAATCACCTGTCCGGTGATGTAGCGCGCCTGCGGACCCGCGAGGAAGGCGACCATGGCACTGATGTCCTGGGACTGACCGAAATCGCCGAGGGGAATTTTCTCCAGAATCGCCGCCTTGATCTTGTCGTCGAGCACCCCCGTCATGTCAGTGCTGATGAAGCCAGGAGCAATCGCATTGGCAGTCACCGCGCGACCAGCAAACTCCCGAGCCAATGATTTGGTGAAGCCAATCAAGCCGGCCTTGCTGGCCGCGTAATTGGCCTGACCAGCCGCTCCCATCAGGCCCACCACAGAGGCGATGTTGATGATGCGCCCCCCCTTGGACTTGAGAATGCTGCGCTGAAAGGCCTTCACCATGTGAAACGCCCCCCTCAGATTGGTGTTGAGCACCACATCCCAATCCTCTTGAGACATGCGCAACAGCAGGGTGTCGCGAGTGACCCCTGCATTATTGACGAGAATGTCCACCGCCCCAAAATCGGCCAGCACCGTCTTGCCCAATTCAGCGACGGCTTCGCCATCAGCCACATCGAGGGCATAGGGGCGCGCAGCCCCCGCGTGCAGGGCGTTGATGCCATCAGCCGTCGCCTTGGAGTTGGCCTCAGTGCGACTGACCACAGCCACCTTGGCACCCTGCGCCGCAAGCGCCTCTGCAATTGCCTTGCCGATGCCGCGACCAGCACCAGTCACCACCGCCACTCTGCCTTCGAGAAGATTCATGGAGTCCACGATGTCGAATCCGCGCGTTCTGGCAAGGGCACAAAAAAGCCCATCCCTCACGGGATGGGCCGATTTGTTTGGGCGGGGAACGATCCCCATGCCCAATCCTTTACTGCCAGCGGTCTCCGCCTTCCTCGAAGCCGCCGCGACGACGATCCTCGCGATCCCACTTCTTGCCGCCACCGCCGGCGCCACCGCCGCCGGCACCACCGCCGCCGTAGCCACCACGGCCTCCGCCGCCATAACCACCGCGACCGCCACCGCCGCCGCGCGGACCACCGCCGAAGCCACCTGGTCGCTCCTCACGAGGACGCGCTTCGTTGATGGCAAGATTGCGACCGCCAAAGTCCTTGCCGTTGAGACCCTCGATGGCAGCGTTCATTGCCTCAGGGGTGTCCATGCTGACAAAGGCAAAGCCACGGGGGCGCCCAGTGTCGCGATCCACCGGAAGGAACACATCGGTGACCGCGCCGTATTGGCTGAAGAGGTCCGTGATTTCTTGGGCAGTGGCCTTGAAGGGGAGATTCCCCACATACATTTTGGTATTCATAGGTAACAATTGAAACGACGCTGAGGTGAGCCGGATCAAGAACCTCTGCAGGTGCCCAAGCGTCGAAAGCCAAGACGCACCCGAGATGCCGCTGATCCTAACCCTAAAACAGGTGGTCGAGGCAGAAATAAAGCCTCCCGCGCGCCAGAGGGCAAGTTTTTTTCTTAACCACTTCCACGATCCAGCGCGCCTCGCTCAATCATCATCTTCCGCAGGCTGTGGAGTGTGATCTTGCCCAATTCACCTCGTGGCAACTGAGGCAGCTGGATCACACCAGCAATTCGCTCAATTCCAGCGGACTGCGCATCATAGATCTCCCTCAATTGAGGGCAAACCTCCCCCTCAATCCCCAACCACACCCTGCGCCCAGCCCGGACATCGGGAAGGTCCACCAGAGCAGCCTTGCCCCCAAACCCAAGCCTGCGAGCAATGCCATCGAGCCGTCCTTGCAGGGGCTCAAGATACAGCAATTCCCCGAAAACCTTGAACCCGCTGCCCGCACGCCCCAAGGGACAAAGCTGCAAGACTTCTCCGCAGGAAATCAGTTCAACTCGATCCTCGCTGCACCAAGGACTGGCCAAGGGATCCCAAGACCATCCATCAGCTCGCAGACTGAGCGCTCCCAAGGCAAGACTTGGTCCGGCAAGACAGAGTCGGCCCTCTGCATTGAGAGAGACCTGCCAATGAGGCAACACCTCGAGCGCCCCTGAGGCCCCGGGTCTCTGGGTGGCCACTTGGCTACAGGCCTCGGTCATTCCGTAGGTCTCCACGATGGGCCAGCCAAGACTGCGAGCTTGCAGAGCCAACTCGGGCACCAGTGCCGCCCCACCGACCAGCACTGATTTCAGCGATTGTGGTGCACGCTGCCCTGTTTGAACAAGATCGTGCAACTGCGTCGGCACCAGCGACAAAAAAGCCACCCCATGGCTACGAATCAACGCCAGCAACGCCCCCGCCTCCCAGCGCTGCGCAAGACCATGCACCCGCGCACCGCTGAGAGCCGCACGAACGAGGATCGAAAATCCGCCCACATGATGCGTCGGCAGGCACAGCGCCCAATCGTCTTCAGGGCCCGCTCCCAGCCAGCGATTGACTTCAAGGGCTGAGCGGCGCACTCCCTCGCGAGGAAGGGCCAGCCACTTGGTCACGCCGCCGCTGCCAGAGCTGCGAAACCAAAACACCTCAGCCATCTTCGAGGCAAGCAGTGGATCAAGTGTGGGCAACTGCGCCACACTCTCGCTGCCCACCATCCACAGCCCGCCAGGAAACTCCCGGGACCAAAGCGCTGGATCCCACTGCCCCTGACCGCCTCGCCACAGCCACCTCGAAAACTCAAGCGCCAGGGCCATGCTGCACAATCAGGCTTAAAACAGCATTGGCTGATCCAACCAGTGAGCCCCCTCAGGGCCCTTGGAATCCCCGATCGCCTGCTCTGGCAGAGCCACTGGAGGCTGAGCCCCCGAATCCGCGGCGACACTGGCGGGCTTGGGAGCGGAGACAGCCGCGACCTCGGGCGCCGAGGCCGAGCTCTTCTCAGGCGGCACGGCGGATCGAATCCGAGAGCGACCACGCTTTACGGGTGCTGGAGCTTCTGCAGTCTCGGATTTTGAAGCCCGATGCTTTGCCACACGCTGCTTGGTCAATGCGCGGTTTCTTGCCAAATCACTGTTGTGCCTGTCGAAGTGCGGAATCCCAAGACGGCCATCGGCAGACCGAGAGAGCCAACGCACCTCAACCATGGCCTCGCCAAAACCGCGCTTGCCAACAAGCCGGTCGAGAAACTCCACCGTCACTCCCAAATCCTCGCCATGCAGCCGATTTTGCGCGACCCATGACCAGAACCGCACCAACTTCCCCACCACGGCATCCTCATCAAGGCGCAGCCTCTGGGCCAACGAGCAGATCTCCGGCTTGTCCGGAGTGGCTACCTCAATCTTGATCCAAGGCCTGCGCATCTGCTGAGGGTTGAGTCAAGCGGGCCGCGAGTCAATGTTTTGTTCTCAGCGTTACCGAAAAGTTATTCACAATCCCTCACCGCAGAGACAAAAAAGTTCGCCGTCCATTTGCCAGATCAGCGCCCCGCCCCTAGGCTGCTGGTTCAAGATGGCTGAAGACTCCAAGGGCAAAAAAATCTGGGACCGCGGGGCCTGGCGTGACGCTGCATTTTTCCTCCGTTACCTCAAGCCCCATGCACGGGTCTTTATACCCGCCATGGTGGCCCTGGCCCTCACCTCCTGCCTCACCATCGCCTTCGTCCAGTTGCTCAGCCGCATCGTCGGCGAAGGGCTTGCGGGGGCCAAGGGCCCAGAGTGGCAGCAGCAGCTCACTGAGACAAGCCTGTGGCTCATCGCCATCATTGCGGCGCAATCCACAGTTGCCTTCTTTCGCATCATGCTCTTTGCAAAGGCCGCCGAGCGCGCCCTGTGCACCCTGCGACGGGAAGCGTTCTCACACATCATCCGGCTGCCGATGGCCACCCTTGGGCGTCATCGGGTTGGTGAGTTGGGAAGTCGTCTCGCCAACGATGTTGACGCGATGCGGGAAACCCTGGTCATGACCATCCCGCAGTTGATCCGGCACAGCGTGATTCTGTTGGGCTGCCTGATTTTTCTGCTCTCCATTTCGGTGAAGTTGGCGCTGGTCATGATGGGCACCATCCCCGTTGCCTTGCTGCTCATCGCCCTCTTTGGGTCGCGCATCCGCAGCCTCGTGCGACGCACGCAGGATCAGCTTGCGCACTCCCAGGTGATCGTGGAGGAGGCACTGCAAAGCATGGTTAGTGTCAAGGCTTTCGCCAACGAAAACCTCGAGAGCCGGCGCTACGACCAACACATCAACGCCTTCCTGACTCAGGCGCTGCGGGCCGCTCCGATGCGCGCCGCCTTCATTTCCTTCATTATCTTCTCCTTCAGCCTCGCCCTGATTGCCGTGGCTTGGTATGCCCTGCAAATGCTGCAGGCAGGCGAAATTGCCACCACAGCGCTCACCCTCTTTGGCGGGGTCAGTGCCCTCATGGCCTCATCGTTTGCGCAGTTTCCCGAGCTCATGACTCAATTGCAGAGAACATTGGGCGCCACTGACCGCGTCCGCGAGTTGCTGGCAGAGGCCACCGAGGAACTCGGCAACAGCGAAGGCATTCGCCTGCGCGGAGAGCTTCGCATGGAGGCCATTGGCTTCTCATACCCCGGAAGGCCCGAGGTCAAGGTGTTGCGGGAGTTCAACTTGGAGGCTGCGGCCGGCCAGCGAATCGCACTCGTGGGGCCAAGCGGGTCCGGCAAATCCACAGCCATCGCGCTGGCATACCGATTCTACCCACCTTGTTCAGGTCG
>JAURHS010000200.1 GCA_030833205.1 Prosthecobacter sp. | reverse complement strand
TTCAGCACTTGCTCCAGTGCTGGCGACACGCCGATCGACTCCTTGCTCACTTCCACCGACTGAGCAATATCAGTGCTGTTTTGTGGTCGGCTCCATGCAGTAACATTGACCTTTGCCGCTTTAGCCAACCGTGTGGGGGAAGCGAGGGGGGACGCTACTTGACGATCAGAGGTGTCGGCAGGGGTTGCGCGGGAGTTGCTCCTGGCGCCAGTTCTTGTCTCTGGTGTCTCCACCAAACTCAAACTCTCCTCAAACGCCACATCCAGAGCGCTTCCAGGCACAACATCTTTGCCGGTGACCAACTGCGCCAGTGAGTTGAAGATTGCGGCCAGCGCGTTCTTGAACCGGGTGCCAAGTCCTTCCGGCGCGGGTTGGTTGGCTAGCCACTGCTGGAAGCCTGGGAGAGTGAACAGGCCGGAAATGAACTCGTCGGTATTGCTGAGCTGGTAAGCCCATTTACTGGCTCCGGGACGGCCTTGCAAACTGGTGCGCAGGGTTTCCAGTGCGGCGATGGACTTGTTCTGTCGCTGGTTCTGCGGGTTCCGCAGGGCGCGGTAGGTGGCATGGTGCAACACCTCATGCACCAGAGTCTCGGCCACGGTCTGCCCTGGGGCATGACCGCGCATGTTGAGGCTCACTTCGCCCTGGCCCTTGCCAAAGTCCTGATAAAGTCCCGCGTATTCCTTGTCACCTCGGGCATCAATGCGGAGGAAAAGGTTGTTCAGGTCGGCACCTTCCAACACCTTGGCCATCATCCGCAGGGTGGCGGGCAGCGACTTGTTGCCCACGATGGCGGCAAGGGCACGTTTCACCAGTGCTGCACCGTTGCGGTATGACCCTGGTTCAGTGGGTAGGCCCATGCCTTCCATCTCCTGCTTGACCACGCGCTCGGCTTGGACCCGCTCGCGGCGGGGGGAAAAGGGGTCGGAGGATGGCTGCTCCGGTCTGGCTTCTGGGAGCGTAGCGGTCTGACGATCTGCCGTCTGCCTATCCGCCAAAATCAGATTGCCCTCATTGTTTAAAACAATCCGCCCAAAGTCTGCGCCACCGTCCAGCGTCACCTGGGTGTTGCGTCCTGCCTCGTCGGTCTTGACGTTGGTGACTTTGACGGGGGAGCCTCCGATGCTGATGGTCTGGCCTTGGCGGAGGTCATCCACGGGCACGGCCTGGGCGTTGGGGGAGTCTGCCAGTTGTCGCTGCTGACGTTCAAAGGCTTTGGCCTGGCGCTCGCTGCCTTGGTTGTCCTGCGCTTGGCCTTTGGCCAGAGCGGCGGCGGATTCACGGGCCGCGGACACCTCGTTGATCTTGGCAATGAGTGCGTCTGGCGTCGGTGCATCAATCAAGTTGTTGTTGAATGCATCCTCAGCCACCTGCTCCGGCGCCCGGCCTTGAGGGTCGGTGATGAACTTGCGCAGGGGGGCGGGGATCTGGGTTTGCGCTTCCCAGTTCTCGTTGCTGAGCTCAAGCTCTGACGGGGCTCCGATGGGATTGTCATTGAGGAAGTCCAGCAGGTCAGGGGCACCCAGCGGGCTGTCCGGGATGACGGGACGGAGGCGGGCATCTCCGGCACCCACGGCAGCGCGAATGCCGATGTTGGCGATGCTGGCGGGGTCGGCGGGGGCAACCGTCAAGGAATCCTTAACAGTTGCTGCAGCTTGCGGAGTCTGCGCTGGTGTGTTAGTCTGGCTAGATGAAGGAACTGGTTGAAAACTTGAGGCTGTTAGGGGTGGTGGTGGGTTCGCTCCTAATCCTGTGGGGAATGGGGGCACTGCTGGTCCTGTTGGGGGAACTCCCAGAGCTGACGCATCAGTTGGTTGATTACCTTGGGAGGAATTAGAGGGGGGAGAAGGGGCAAGAGGGGTAGCCATCTCAATGTCTGCCACTTCATCGGCGGTGAGGTCACCCAGGTCTTCGGTGAGTGGAGCGGCTGCGGTGGGTTCCTGCGGTTTCCCAAACGTGGCAGTCAGTCCTCTGCCAACAATGGCAGTGGGAGGACCGCTACCGATGCCACCCAAGATTTCTTGGGCGACAGCCTCAGAGTCTACCTTGCCCTTGTCCACGTAGCCAGCAAGGGCCTCGCCACCGCCTTCGCTTGCCATCTCCACTGCAGTAGCGGCGGCTCCTCGGCCTAGTATACCAGCTTTGCCAACGGCGCCAACGGCGGGTTTCACTGCAGTAGCGGCGGCTCCTCGGCCTAGTATACCAGCTTTGCCAACGGCGCCAACGGCGGGTTTCACGATTCGCCCTGCAATGCCCATGCTGGCCGCATCAACTCCACCGATGATGGCACCACGAACGGCGCCTGACTTGAGCCCAGCGTTGACGATCTCGGGGTTGGCTTGGACATACGCGGTAAACTGCGCAGGTGTCCAGTTGGCACTTTTGCCTCCGGTTGCTTCGTTGATTTTGTCAGCGATGGCACCACCGCCCTCCATGAGAAAATTGGCTCCAACGGAACCGAGTGCCATGCCGGCCGCACCGGTGACGACTGCGCCCGGTCCGGTTTCGATGCCAGCCAGAGCTCCTGCGCCTGCTCCAATGACTTTGCCTGCGGCGGCGGCGGGCAGAGAAATCACGGCATTGGGCAGCGATTGCAGCCCCATCTGGAAGGCAGCGCGGGGATTCCTTGCCGCGATGCCGGCGTAATCCACAAACTCCCCTGCCTTCGCCATGAACCCGCTTGCCGCATCAAACTCGGCGGCGTTTTGCTTCATCTCATTTTGGAACGCAATGTCCTGCGGGGTGCGCTCGGCTTGGCTCTGTTGAGCAGCAGCGGCCAACTCACTCAGCCCTTGTCCCGTGGTTTCATTGAATCCGCCTAATGCTGCGAGCGTGGTCTTAGCTCCGGCAAGAGCCTGCTGTGTGCCGGTGCGGAGCTTCTGGTAGGACTGGCCCAGGAAGGAATCTGATGGTGCGGCGGCGGGTGCTGGCGGTGCGCCTTGACTCAGGAAGTCATTTATATCATCGTCGGTGGGCGCAATGTCAGATTCGACGTTGAACTTGCGACCATCTTCGAGCTCAACAAGGAAGGTGGGCATTAGGGAACGGGGGTGATGCTTTTGATCTTGGCGCGGGCAGGTGCTGGCACGCTAGCAGAATCTGCCGGGGTTTCATCCTCTAACTCCTTCCAACCTGGAGGAAGTTTTTTGCCTGCGGGGAACTCTTTCACGTCGCCCATGGCGTCCAGCACGGTGCGCATGGCGGGTTCCGTCTTCACCTTGCGCAGCATCGGAGTTCCGTTGACGCTGTAGCCGGTGATCTCGAATCCTTCCGGGGGTTCCATTGCTGGCTTCTCGGGCCGTGCCTTGGGCAGGGTCTGGCCGCGCTCGTTCATGATGTAGTCGGTGCCGGGCACGTCGGTGAACCTGCGGCTGGATTCTAACTCCTTGGCGCGTTCGGCGTCGCGGGCTTTGCGCTCGCGTTCGTCGATGCGGAGGCGGACGATGGTTTCCAGCGCGGCCTCGCGGGCCTTGGGGGCGTTGATCTTGCTCAGGGTCTCGGCATCTCCCGGGGTGAGGATGCTGCTGGTGCCGGAAAGCGCGTTGATCTTCTCCTTACTGATGATGTCGGCCATGTCGTCTTCCG
>JAURHS010000155.1 GCA_030833205.1 Prosthecobacter sp. | reverse complement strand
CATGAAATAGACCAGCTTGCCATGCGCGTCCGTGCCCAGGGTTTCCATCACGAACACCGCCGCGGTCTGCGCCATGCTTTCGATGATCAGCACACCCGGCATCACCGGGTGGCCGGGGAAGTGCCCCTGAAAGAACGGCTCATTGATGGTGACATTCTTGACGCCGGTGCACTTCACATCCCCTTCCAGGCCGATGATGCGGTCAACCAAGAGGAAGGGATATCGGTGCGGAAGGATCTTCATCACCTGATTGATGTCGAGCACCGCCTCGCCCTGCGGGATCATCATCGGAGGCGGCATCATTGCACGCATGGCCTGATACTGTCCGTCAATGGCCCGCGCCAACTCCGTATTGGGACCGTGACCAGGACGCACGGCAATCACATGGCCAGTGAACCTCCGCCCACAGAGGGCCAAATCGCCGATGATGTCCAACATCTTGTGCCGCACAAACTCATCCGCGAAACGCAGCGGCTGCTTGGAGAGCAGTGTCTCCCCTCGCAGAACCACTGCCGCCTCCAGCGTTCCGCCCTTGATCAGGCCCTTCGCCATC
Organism: Prosthecobacter sp.; assembly: GCA_030833205.1. Taxonomy (GTDB): domain Bacteria; phylum Verrucomicrobiota; class Verrucomicrobiia; order Verrucomicrobiales; family Verrucomicrobiaceae; genus Prosthecobacter. The sequence continues at coordinate 6,502 of JAURHS010000155.1, read as the reverse complement.
AGGGGCGCAATGTCCTCGTAGTACACAAAGGTACGGGCAGCCGCGATTTCCCTCTCGTAGGTCTCGGGGTTGATTTCCAGAGACAGGAACTGGGTATGCCTCCCCTGCGGACCCACCTGAGTGCAGGAGATGCGGAACTTTTTGTCCGGAACAATGGTTAAAATCGTCCCGTCGCGAGTTTCCTGATAAATTGGCTCACGAATTTCAAAGACCCGGCGTGCCGCCGACTGAGCCACCACGCCTGCTTTCTTGATCAGCTCCACAAAGGGCTGCGCACTACCGTCAACAATGGGCGGCTCATTGGCGTCCATCTCGATGATGGCATTGTCCACCCCCATGCCCGTAAGGGCGGAAATCACATGCTCCACGGTGTGGACGCTCACCGCGCCCTCGGCAATGGTGGTGGCTCGCTCGACCTTCTGCACCTTGTGCACCGAGGCCTCGACCAAGGGCTTGCCCTCAAGGTCACTGCGGCGAAACTTGAAGCTGAAGTCCTCAGGGGCCGGATGCAGGGTAAGGGTGACCTGCTCGCCGGTATGGAGGGAGACGCCTGCAATGGAGGCTACCGAGGCCAAGGTGTGTTGACGGTCTGGGGCGGGCATGAGCGCGGGGAAAAAGTAGGGTTTACCCCCGCCCCTTGCCGGGGTCAACCGCGAATGGCTGCGGAGTGCCTCAGGCCCCGGACCCGGCACCCTGGCCGAGCAGGGCCTTCATCGCGGCTGCAGCATCAGCCGCACCGAAAAAAGAGGTGCCGCATACCAGCACATTGGCCCCATTCTCCCGGGCGATGACGGCAGTGCGCGCATCAATGCCGCCGTCAACCTGAAGATCAAAATTCAAGCCCATGGCATGACGCCGATCGCAAGCCGCCCGAAGGGTGGGCATGGTCTGCCTTTCCAAAAAGGCCTGACCGCCAAAACCTGGAACCACTGTCATCACCAACAACAGATCAATCAGCCCGAAGTAAGGCAACACGGTTTCCAAGGGAGTCTCTGGACGCAACGCCAAGCCACAGCGCAGGCCAGCGGCGCGGATCCGACGCAAGGTCTGCTCCACTCCGCCATCATGCTCAGCCTCGACATGAACGGTGATTTGGCTGGCACCAGCCTTGATGAAGCGCTCCAGATAACGATCGGGGCGCTGGATCATGAGGTGCACATCGAGAAACAAATCGCTGACGCGGCGCACTGCCTCAACCATCTGCGGCCCAAAGGAAATGTTCTCCACAAAAAGCCCATCCATCACATCGAGGTGAAGCCAGATCGCCCCCGCCTGCTTGGCTCGCTGCACCTCAACGCCCACCCGCGACCAATCCGCCGCCAACAAGGATGGCGCCACAATGCAGCTAGCAACAGAACAAACAGCCATGAACGGATGAAGATGGATGCGCGGAACCAAGGACTCAACCCCGAAGGGTGAAAATCATCAGAAATGCCTTCAAAAATTTCCGGCAGACCCTAAATCTACCTAGGCGAATCCCCCAACATATTCGTTTGACTTTCATGGTTGAACAGCGAAAAGGGACGCTTCCAACTTCCTCTCATGAAAAAAGCATCCCCATCGGTAGAGACCCTCAAGCGAGCGATTGTCATCAGCGAACAAATTGAGGCCTTGCAGGCAGAATTGGCCGCCTTGTTTGGCGGCAAAGCCACCAAAACCAAAGCCGCCAAGGGCGGCAAAGCGGCAACCCCTGCCGCCCCCAAGGCCGCCAAGAAAAAGAAGAGCAAAGCAAAACGAGTGCTTTCCCCTGAGGCCCGCCAGCGCATCATCGAGGCCCAAAAGCGCCGCTGGGCCAAGCAGCGCAAGGCCACCTCTCCAGCCAAGTAATCTGTCTTTCGTCACAAAACGCCGCGCACCCCAGAACGGGCCATGCGCGGCGTTTTGATTTGCCCCAGACCTGAGGGGTGGGGCTCCGTCGGTCCCCGAGCCTGAGGCTTGGCAGGGCGGTTAGACCACAACATTGACGAGCTTGCCGGGAACCACAATGACCTTGCGGACTGGCTTGCCCTCCATGAACTCCTGAACCCTTGCACTGGCCAAGGCCATCGTCTCAAGCTGAGTCTTGTCCGCATCCTTGGGCACCCTGGCCTTGTCGCGCAGTTTCCCGTTGACCTGAAAAACGATTTCAATCTCGTCTTCGATCAAGGCTGTCGGATCGTACTCTGGCCAACTCTGCGCGATCAGCAACTCCCTGCACAGGCCGGGAAACTGGGCGGCCAGGCGGGAGTGCAACTCGTCCGCCAGATGCGGTGCAAAAGGGCTGAGCAGCTTCAGAAAACAGGCGAGCGCAGGCGCGGAGCGCTGTGACGCCGCAGTGAAGGCATTGGTGCACACCATCATTTGCGAAATCGCCGTGTTGAAACTCAAGCGCTCGATGTCCTCACCAACCTTCTTGATGGTTTCATGCAGCACCTTGTTGAGGTCCTTGGGCGGAGCGAGATCGACCAAGGCGGCTGAAAGTCGCCACTCCCCTTGCTCATCAGCCTCCATGACCAAACGCCAAACGCGGGCCAAAAAGCGATACACCCCCTCAACGCCCTTCATGCTCCAAGGTTTGACCTGCTCAAGCGGACCCATGAACATCTCGTACAGCCGAAGCGCATCTGCACCGTACTCCTTCACCACATCGTCAGGGTTGACGACATTGCCACGAGACTTGGACATCTTCTGGCCGTCCTCGCCGAGGATCAGACCTTGATTGACCAGACGCTGGAAGGGCTCGGGCGTCGTGACATGCCCCAGATCGAACAGCACCTTGTGCCAGAAGCGCGCATAGAGCAGGTGCAGCACAGCATGCTCGGTGCCACCCACATAGAGATCAACTCCGCCGTGGCCGCGCCCCATCCAGTAATCCTGCGCCGCCTCGCCAACGAAGCGTTGGTCATTGCGCGGGTCACAGTAGCGAAGGTAATACCAGCAGGACCCCGCCCACTGCGGCATGGTGTTGAGTTCACGCTTGGCTGTGGCGCTGTACTGCACCCACTCAGGGGCCTTGGAGAGAGGCGGCTCAGGTGTGCCCGTGGGCTTGAAGTCCTCGAGGTCCGGCGGCAAAAGCGGCAACTCCGTCTCGCGCAGAGCGCGGTGCTGGCCATTCTCCCAGACGATGGGAAAGGGCTCTCCCCAATAGCGCTGGCGGCTGAAGAGCCAGTCCCGCAGTTTGAAATTTACCGTGCGCCGCCCCAAACCCTGCTCCTGCAGCCAGGTGATGATCTTGGACTTTGCCTCTGCGGTGGGCAACCCCTCGAGCAATCCCGAGTTCACCGCGATGCCCTCGCCGGTGAAACCCCGCCACTCCTGCCCTGATGGAGGCTGTACCACCTGTCGTACTGCAAGCCCGAAGACTTGGGCAAACTCAAAGTCCCGCTGATCGTGGGCTGGCACGGCCATGATGGCACCCGTTCCGTAACCGGTGAGCACATAATCGGCCACCCAGATCGGGATGCGCTCCCCGTTGACCGGATTGACAGCATGGGCACCGGTGAAGACGCCGGTCTTTTCCTTGGCAAGTTCGGTGCGTTCCAGATCGCTCTTGCGGGAGGCATTGCTGCGATACTGCTCCACCATGGGACGCTGCCCTTCAGTGACCAGACCATCCACCAGGGGATGCTCCGGAGCCAACACCAGATAAGTGGCTCCGAAGAGAGTGTCGGGGCGGGTAGTAAACACGGTGATCACCTCGCCGCCGTGCTCGAGCTTGAAGTTCACCTCCGCGCCCTCGCTGCGGCCAATCCAATTGCGCTGCAACAACTTGATGCTCTCCGGCCAGTCGAGGCCATCGAGCTCGTCCATGAGGCGTTGGGCAAAGGCGGTGATTCGCAGCATCCATTGCCGCATGGGCCGACGCTCAACGGGATGACCACCGACCTCGCTCTTGCCGTCAATGACCTCTTCATTGGCCAACACAGTTCCCAGGGCCGGGCACCAGTTCACTGGTGCTTCACTCACATAGGCCAAGCGCCGAGCATCCAACTCATCGCGCGACACCCCCTGCGCCTCAAGTTCCGCAATCGGACGAGCCCTGCCCTCACTGTTGACATACGAATTGTAAAGCTGGAGGAAGATCCATTGGGTCCACCTGAAATAGCCCGGGTCGGTGGTGTTGATCTCGCGCTGCCAGTCGTAGGCAAACCCGAGACTGCGCAACTGCTGCTTGAAGTTGGCGATGTTGCGCTCCGTGGTTTGCCGCGGGTGGGTGCCAGTCTTGATGGCATACTGCTCAGCAGGCAACCCAAAGGCATCCCAACCCATGGGATGCAGCACATTGAATCCGCGCATCCGCTTGTAGCGGCCAATGATGTCCGTCGCGGTGTAGCCCTCGGGGTGCCCCACATGCAACCCCTGTCCGCTGGGGTATGGGAACATGTCCAACACAAAAAACTTCGGCCTGGAGGGATCAAAATCCGCATCCCCTGGATTGGGCGTGCGATGCGCGCAAGCCTCATCCCAGCGCTGCTGCCAGAGGGGTTCAAACTGGGTAAATGGAAAGGCTTTGCGCGACTCGCTGGACATGATTGGAAGGGGCCAACAAGCCCAAAAGCAGCTTGAGCGCAAGCCCTTAAGCTCCCCTCCAACAGGACAACCGCACGCCCCTCCTACTTGAAGAAGCGCTCTGCGGCCCGCAGATGGGCGCTGTACTCCTTCATGCGCAACTCCACACGCTCCCGAATGCTGCGCTCGCCGATGCCATCGTGACTGGTGGCCACCAGGGCCTTCAGCAGATCCACCAGGGAGCGAATGTCGCTCATCATGATGTACTCTGGAGCAATGCGGCGGTTTTCGTCGAGATTGTGATAGTTGCCCAACGGCAGGGAGATGCCCACGGCACGGTGCCCCGCAGCCTGCACTGCGGTCGCCTCACAAGCGCCAGCATCAAGGAGGCAGCGTTGAACCCGAATGCCCTGCTCCTTGGCCGTCGTCATCAGCACCGAGACCCCTTCACTGTCAAAAACCGACAGGCGGTCACCGACCCGCACGACCGGGCCGCCACCCATCACCGCGCCATTGACTGGACGGCTGGTTTCGATGGAGACAAAGACGTCATTCTTTCCAAAGGGCCACTTGCGTGCGACCTGCCAGGCTCCGAGAAACCCAACCTCCTCGGCGCGGGTGAATACCGCATGGCAGGTGGTGCTGGCATCGAGCATCGCCAACTCCCAGAATGTGGCCACGATCACCGCACAACCCACGAGGTCGTCACAAGCCGCCGCCTGAACCTTCTCGAAACTGATTTCGACGGGAAAATCCCAGGTGGCAATGCGACCCTTGGCCTTGCTGCGCAGACCATCACGCACCCCCTGTGCCACCGCGTCCTCAGGCACCCCGCCCAAAAACTCCCAGTCCTTGGACTTGCCTCGGGCCGGTCTGACGAAGCCAGGATGATCCATGTGGGCGCCAAGCACCCATGTCGGATTGCTGACCTTCCTGCCCCGCTTGTAGGTGGCCATCAAGTTGCCAAACTTGTCGCGCTTCAGCTTCACATGCGGGCACTCGCGCAGCAGGCTCTCGATCTCGGCACGCACCCCATACTCGTGGAATGGAGCAGTGGGAACTTTAAGAATTCGCTTGAGTATTGAGGCGAGGTTGGGCACAGCCATAGCTGGACAAGATATGCAAGATTTGCGATTCGTCCAACTCCCAAGGTGAAGAAGCTGCGTCATTTCATGGAGGCCGCCCTACTGGCAGGCGCCGCATGGCTGCTGCCAAGATTGCCGCGCAGGCTCATCCTGGCTCTTGCCCGTGGGTTGGGGAGCCTCGCCTACCTGCTCGATGGACGGGGTCGGCGTTGTGCACTGGCCAACCTGCGGTGTGCCCTTGGCCCCGAGCCACCTGCCTCTGAAATTCAACGCATTGCCCGCGCTTCCTACCAGAATTTCGCTCGCACCTTTCTCGACCTGTTTTGGGCACAGAGCCTCACCCCGTCGAACTGGGAAGGCCATGTTTCCATCCGCATGGACGACCCACATGCGGAGGCCAAGGCCCGCAGCAATGGGGCCCTTTGGGTCACCCCACACTTCGGCAATTTTGAGTTCGTCAGTTTGATCTGGGGCTTCCGCGGCGTGCCCTTCACCGTGGTCGCCCAAGACTTCAAGAACCCAGCATTGACCCGACTATTCAAGCGCCTGCGCGAACATACCGGACACGAGGTCATTCCCCAGCAGCAGGCGATGCTCCGCCTCATGAAGACGCTGAAAAAACGCGGTCATGCCGGCCTGCTCACCGACCTCAACATCAAACCCGGCAAGGCAGCCACCGTCATCAACTGCTTCGGGCTCAAGACCTGCGTGCCCACCCTGCATGTTGAATTGGCCAAACGGCTTCAACTGGCGATCCTAACCGGGGTCTGTCAGCCCTTGCCAGATGGCAGATACGAGGTGCGCATTTTTGAGGCGATTCAACCCAGCCCTGAAGAAGACACCCAGGCCCTGACCCAACGAGTCTGGGATCACTTCGAGCGGGAAATCCGCCAATACCCAGAGGGCTGGATTTGGATGTACAAGCACTG
>JAURHS010000141.1 GCA_030833205.1 Prosthecobacter sp. | reverse complement strand
TTCGGGTTGTGGAGTGGCGGTGGGCTTGGCCGCATCGCTCATGGGCTTGTCAGCGGGCTTGGGCAGTGGCTTGGCTTCCGTTTTTTTGGATTCGGGTTGTGGAGTGGCGGTGGGCTTGGCCGCATCGCTCATGGGCTTGTCAGCGGGCTTGGGCAGTGGCTTGGCTTCACTTTTCTTTGGTGCCGGTTTTTCCGCGGGTGCCGCGGGCTTTGGATTTTGCAATTTGGCTTTGCTGCCGGAGCGGACGCTGGGTTTGCCCTCCCCATCCTTGTTGGCTGCGGCTGCAGTGTCTGGGCTGGCAGGAGCGGCCGCGGGCATGGCGGGAGTCGTGGCGGGAGTGGCCGCAGGTTTGTTGTCGAACAGACCGCCGAAGAGGCCGCGCTTGCGCGTTGTGGGGGTGCCGGCGGCGGGAGTGGCAGGAGCAGTGGCGGTTGCTGGCGCAGCAGCAGAAGCCGTCGTGCTGGCACTGGCAGCGGGCATGGCTGCTGGTTTCTCGTTGAGGGCAGGTTGAGCGATCAGGCTTGGGGGCAGGCGGCTTGCCGAGGGCGCAGTGGCAGGCCGAGGCTTGCTGTCGCTGGTTTTCTTGTTGGTCTTGTTGTCAGTGCTGGAGGCAGGAGCGGTCGCGGGCATGGCGGGAGTCGTGGCGGGAGCGGCCGCAGGTTTGTTGTCGAACAGACCGCCGAAGAGGCCGCGCTTGCGCGTTGTGGGGGTGCCGGCGGCGGGAGTGGCAGGAGTAGTGGCGGTTGCTGGCGCAGCAGCAGAAGCCGTCGTGCTGGCACTGGCAGCGGGCATGGCTGCTGGTTTCTCGTTGAGGGCAGGTTGAGCGATCAGGCTTGGGGGCAGGCGGCTTGCCGAGGGCGCAGTGGCGGCTTTTTCCCTGGTGTTGTCTTTCTTTTTGCTGGGGGCGGCCAAGGTGTTCGGTGCTGGAGCCGGCGCAGCCGCAGGCGTCGTTGAGGCTGGGGCAGGCTTGTCGGAACCGAAGAGGCGGAAGCGTCGCTTGGTGGGTGCGGCTGATGCTGGCGCGGTTGCAGGAGCAGCTTCGGCCTTGCTGGGTTTGGCGCTGCTTTGCAACACGAGGGCAACAAGGGGGCTCTGGGTCTGCCAGTCCCGCAGCCATGGGTTTGGGCTGTGTTGATCCTTCGGGCTTGAGGAAGGCAGCGCCGAGGACTTGAACCAGCGAAGGAGGCCGCGGGGTTTTTCGCCAGGCTCTGGAGTTTCAGCGGGTGGCGTGGTCTTGGGTTCCTGAGCCTCGGTTTTGGGCCTGCGGCTACCGCCAAACCAGCGGTTGTACCAAGGCCGTTGTTCATCGCTGGCCTTGACCCTCGCGCCCTCTGCCGCGGTGTCAGGCAGTTGGATTTCGGAGCTGGGATCGGTTTCGCCCTGCTCGTCGCTTTGCTGGTTGCTGGCAATGGCTTGCTGCAGTGCGTCATCGGCTTGATTGCTGCGGCGCGAGAAGGGATTGAGCCAGCGAAACAATCGGGTGGCCAGGTTGCCACCTATTGCTGGTGGTTCCGGCTTGGTGGTGGATGCTGACGGGGGTTGTTCAGCGGGCAATTCCGTCGGCATTGGTTCGGGAATTTCGCTGGCCTTGGCGCGGTAGCGCAGGGTCAGGGCGTCTTCCAGCGCAGCAAGGCTCTCGGTGGTGGACAGTGGCTCGGAGAGCCCAGGGCGGGAGAGGTTGGCCAATTGCAGGGCCCACCATTTGTTGAGGCTGGTGGGGCTGGTGGCGAAGCTGGGAAAGGCCTCGTCGAGCAGGGTTTTGAGCGGGCGCGCATCGGCGGCCAGCGTGCCCAGAAAGCGTTGCAGGCGCGTGCTGCCCTCTGGCTGATCCAGCAGTGCCAACACCAGCGCGCAGCAGGAGCTGCGGTAGATGGTGCGCGAGATGCCGTCGAGAGCGTCCACCTCAGCATCAATGATCTCGTCAATGCTGTAGATTTTGCCAGACTTGAAGATGGCGCCAAACAGGGCGCTGGGGCGAGCCAGGCGGCGATAGTCCATGGCTTCAAGGACACCGGTCAGCATCCACTGGGGCAGAAGTTGCTGCCGCTTGGGGCTGCCTTTTTGCAGGCGCAGCACGCGTTCAGCCAGCAGTGCGCGAACCACCTCCGCGCGCAGCAGTGCGGGTTGAAGGTCGGCGCGCAGTGCGGCGTCGAGCTGGATGTGGAATCCGCCGTGGGTGATCTCTGAGAGCGTCATGCGAATCGGCGGCGCCTGCGGCGCTGCATTCTCTGGAGGTTGCAGCATGATGACAATCGGCAGCACCCAGGGCTGGCGGTCTCGCAGCAGTTGTCGCAGTTCCTGATCAATTTCATCGCAGCGGCCGGCCACGGCGCTGCGCAAAGTCAGGTCATTGCCGTGAACGATGAATTGTCCGCTGCTGCTGGTGGAGCTCTCCATCTTGCCCTTACCCAGTGTGATGGCGGGCACCGCGCGGGGGACTGAGGCAGGCGCGACCGGTGCTGCCTTCTTGGGTTCCTGGCCCTGCCACTCTCCAGGCAGGGGAGGCGCCACCGCGGGGGCCTTGATGCCAGAGGCTGGCAACTCGCCGGGCTTGGGAATTTGGGCCCATGTCACATGGCCCAAAGCAATGAGGAGAACAATCAGGCGTGCGGTGGGCATGATGGGTGGGGTGGCGTCCCGGCTTCAGGGGATGTGGGGGTCGAGAATGAGTTTGCCGCGGGCAATCTCGATGCCGTGCATCTGAAATAGCGCCGCGATTTCGGGCTGCAGACTTTGCCGCAACTGCTCAAGGACTGGTTGCAGCGGCCGCATCAATGCGCGCGGCAATTCCAGTTTGCCGTAGGCGCCGCCAAGCACTTCGATGCGGTAGGCGTGCGCCAGACGGCTGACGGCCAGGTCGATCGCGGCGGTCCGGTTCAGGGGCCCAAGCTGCCAGTGAAGGTGCACGCGGCAGCGCCCAGGCAGCAGTTCGATCCGGGGCTGCTGGGTCTGGCTCCAAGCTTGGGTTGCGGCTGGCTTGACTTGGAGTTCTCGTTGCAGATGCCGATTGAGTTCGTCCTGCCCGATTTCCAGAACGCCTGTCCCTTTGATCGCGGCCTGCTTGAGGCTGTCGGTGAGTTCCACAGCCTTCGCGTTGCCCTTGGTCGGCAACTCTGGCAGTGCGGCAGGTGTATGGGCCAGAATCACGGCGGCGCACAGCGCGCTGAAACCTGCCAGACGCAGCACTTGGAGCAGAAACTTCAGGGTGAGCATGGCATTGCAGCGGTGCGCAGGCAGTCAGCGGGTCAATCCACCAACTCGGCGCGTGTGAAGGCACTGACCACCGCAATGCCATGGCCTTGCAGGTTCTCGCGCCCGCCCTCCTGACGATCAACCAGCACCAGGGCGAAGGCGACTTTGCCGCCCTCTTCGGCGATGGCCTGTGCGGCCTTGAGGGTGGAGTCGCCAGTGGTGATCACATCGTCAACCACCACGATGGGAAGGGAGGGATTGAAGTTGCCTTCGATGCGTTTGCCGCGGCCGTGACCCTTGGGTTCCTTGCGCACCACAAAGGCCTGGATGGGCTTGGTATCGCCGCTGAGGTCGGAGGTCATGGCCACGGCCAGTGTGATGGGATCGGCGCCCATGGTCAGGCCGCCCAGACTGCCGATTTCGATGCCCCGCGCTGCTTCCTCTCGCCGCAACAGTCCGTGCAACACACGGCCCACCAGCACGGCGCCGCGGGCGTCGAGCGTGGTGAGGCGGCAGTCCACATAAAGATCACTCTGCTTGCCCGAAGCGAGGGTGAACTGGCCTTTTTTGACGGACTTTTGGCGCAGGATTTGGGCCAGTTCGAGGCGGTCTTGTTCAAGGGACATGGGGAGTTGCGTGGGGTTGTCCAAGGGGCGATTGAGGCCGCCGTGGTGGATTAGAACTTGCGGTACTGCGAGTTGCCGTAGCGCTTGAAGTATTCGTCGCGGATGCGGCGCAGTTCCTCGAGGCGGTCGGTGGACTGTTGAGCCTGCTGGGTCTGCTGCAGTTGTTTGGCGCGCACGAAGGTGTTGTTGCTGCCCCAGTTGCGCCAGGGCCCGTCGGGCACTTCCGTGGCTTCAACAAAGCGCCAGTCGCAGCGACGACCGCTGGACATGCCCAGATAGTCCCGCACGGCGGGCGACACATCAATGCCAGCACCGTTGTTTTGGCCATTGCTCGGGCGAGCGCCGCCAAAGACATATTCGTGATCGTCGGTGGTGAAGGGGCCGCAGTCTTCCCATTGGGCGTAGCAAACCCTGCCGCCATGGCGGATCGCCAGCCACTGGCCGCGCAGCACGCTTTTGCCGGGGCGCTGGTAGCGCTCGCTGAACCAAGGGATCACGAATCTCGCCTCAGGCTTGTGCGTCTTGTAGTTGAGGCAGTCGTTGTAGGGCAGCGCGACATAAAAGGGGTTGAGCCCCGGTTTGAACCCAACGGGGCAGAAGTTGGCATCCCGTTGCGTGGGGTCGGGATTGTCAAAGCCGCCATAATTGCGTGCCCAATCCTTGTCCCAGGAGCTGCTGTGGTTGGGCGTCGGGTTGTTGCCGGAGGGAGTTTCCCCGATCCAAAACACTGTGGCAACGATGTCGGTTCGCCAGGGATAGCGCGAGTAGGCAACTCGGGGAAGTGTGGGGGTGTGGATGCGCGGCACCATCGACTTGGCACCGGCCTGCGATGGGCTGATGATGCCAACGGACGGGCTCTGCTGTGCCCACAGGCCCGATCCAGAAAGAAGCCCGGCTGGGGCCACCAACAGGCAGCACAGGGCGCGGCGCAGGGCAGGCATAGTCATGGAGGCGGGGGCAAAACGGGGTGGGGAATTTAGCACCGAGGCGGCGGCCCAGCAATCGGATTTGCGCCGCTTTGGCCTTGCGCGCTGGCGTTGGGGGGGCAAGATGCGACCGCCTTGTAGGCAGGACCCCTCGCATGCCCTCATCCACCCGCAGCTCCATCGGCATCGATTTTGGCGGAACCTTCGTGAAGATCGGGGTGTGCCGCGGCGACGAAATCCTGGCTCTCGACGAGCCCATTGCCACCCCCAACTTCCGTGAGCCCTCCGCCCTTATTGACGAGATGGCGCGCCGCGTTCAGGGCCTGCGCTCCCGCTTCCAAGACATTGATGCCGTGGGAGTTGGCGTCCCTGGCCTGGTGGACTTCTCGCAGGGTTTTGTGCACGAGCTCACCAATGTTCCGGGCTGGAAGCATGTGCCTTTGAAGACCATTTTGCAGGATCGTATCGGCTTGCCTGTCACGGTGGAGAATGACGCCAACGCCATGGTTTGGGCCGAGTATCGCCATGGAGCAGCGCGCGGCTTGCGCGATGTCGTGGCCCTGACCCTTGGCACTGGCATCGGCGGGGGATTGGTGCTGGACGGTCGTCTGCACCGCGGCGCGTCCTGTGCCGCTGGCGAGATTGGCCAAATGAGCATTGATTGGCAGGGGCGCAGCGGGCACTACGGCAACCTTGGCGCCCTGGAGAAATACACTGGAAACCGCGAGATCACCGAACACGCTGCCCTGCGCTACGAGCAGGCGGGACAACACCGACTGGCGTCCCAGTGCAGCCCACGCGACTTGGCGCAGGCCGCCGCCGCTGGAGATCCCATCGCCCGCCAGATATGGGAGGAGGTGGCCGACTGGCTGGGCACGGCCATGGCCAGCATTGCCTGGTTGCTCAATCCCAATGCCTTTGTGATTGGCGGCGGAGTGGCTCAGGCCGGCGACCTGATTTTTCAGCCCCTGCGCCGCCGGGTGCAATCCATGCTCAGCACGGTAGTCTGGGAGCGCCTGCAGATTCTGCCGGCGCGCTTCAACAACGAGGCCGGCATCGTGGGCAATGCCGCCCTCGCCTTGGACCAACTTGAGGGCGCTGCGCACTAGCTGCTGAGGGCTTGGCCCGCAACCCCTGAAACAAAGCCCTTGCGCGGGCCTCGCCCTTGGCGTAGCTTTCCAGCCCCCTTTTCCCCTTCCGCCCATGTCGCAACATCGCAGCCTCAAGAATTCCGGCGGCTCCGTCGGCTCCAAGCGCAGTGTCCTCAAGCGCGGTGAGCGCATCAAGCTGCTGAAGTCTCGTGGACTCTGGAAGGAAGGCCGCTTGCCCACTGGCCTGCCCAAGACCAAGTCCGAGTAGTGCAGCAAGCACACCTTGCCGTGGCATGCGCCCGGCAGTTCACCCGGCTCCATTTCCCGTGCGCCTCAATCGCTTCTTAAGTCAGTGCGGCCTCGGTTCGAGGCGCGGCTGCGAACAGATCATCAGCGAAGGCCGTGTCAGCATCAACGGCAAGACCATTGGTGAACTCGGCACCCTGGTGCAGGACGATGATGAAGTTGAGGTGGACGGCCGAGTCGTTCGCGCTCGGGCCGCTGTGGTTCTCGCCCTGCACAAGCCCAAAGGCTATGTCTGCAGCCGCAGCGATGAGCGGGACCGCATGACCATCTATGCCCTGCTGCCCCGGCAGTATCAGGCCTTGCATCATGTGGGGCGTCTGGACAAGGAAAGCGAGGGCCTGCTTCTGCTGACCAATCAAGGTGAACTCTCCCATCGCCTCATGCACCCGAGCATGGGAGCGGAAAAGGAGTACGAGGTGGTGGTGGACCAACCCATGGATGTGGAAACCATGGCCAAGCTGACCCGCGGCATGCTCACCGAAGAGGGCCAAGCTCGGGCCGAGCGCGCCTGGCTCATCACTCCACATCGTTGTCATGTGGTGCTTAAGCAGGGCCTCAAGCGACAGATCCGCCTCATGTTCTATCAGTTGGGTTTTGAGGTCGAGCGCCTCACCCGCACCCGCATCGGTTGGCTCGAACTCAAGGGTTTGCCCAAGGCTGGCTACCGCGAGTTGAGCCAGACCGAAGTGCAACGCTTTTTCACCGAGGCTGGCACTCGGGGCCGGCCTGCCAAACCATCCACTACTGCTTCAGCTCCCAGTGCTCAGCGCGAGCGCCCCGTTGGCGATCAGGCAACGCACCGCCCGCAGGGGGCGAGACGCAGCTTTGCCGCCAAGCGCCCAGATTTTGAAGGCAGGGAGCGCTCCCCATCCAGCCGCCCTGCGGGCCCCCGCCGCTTTGCAGGCGCAGGGGGTAGGCCCCCGCGCCGTGATTTTGATGAGTCAGCGCGCGAAGACGCGCCACGCCGTTCAGGTCCTGGGCGCGCTGCCTACGGCAAGTCCTCCCATGGAGCTCGCAAGTCCTCACCTCACAAGTCCTCTTTTGGCGGCTCTGCCCGCGGTCCGCGCCGCGAGCGCGAGGAGCCTTCAAGGCGCGAGGATTCGCGCGGCGAGGGCTTCGATGCCCCACGCCGCCCTGCGGGCCCCCGCCGCGGCCCTGCAGGCAAATCCCATGGCCCGAGCAAGGCTGGCTTTGGCCCTTCGCGCGGCCCGCGCTCTGCAGGCCCGCCTGGCCGTGGTGGAAGACCCCGAGGCAGGTCCTGATTCCAGCTGCAAGCGCAGCCTTGCCTTGTCCCCATGGATGGAGAGACTGTGTCCGCCACGACGCTCCCAAGACAACCGTTGCCCCTCATGATCATCACCTCTCAGGCCCATGCTCGCGCCGGTCTGGTGGGCAATCCCTCGGACGGCTACTTCGGCAAGACCATCTCCTTCATCATTCGCAATTTTTGCGCTCAGGTCACCCTGCGGGAATCCGAGACCTTGAGCATCGAGCCCAACCAGCGCGACCATTCCAACTTCAGCAGCATCGAGGACTTGGCTCGCGATGTGCGCCAACACGGTTACTACGGCGGACTGCGCCTGCTCAAGGCCAGTGTAAAGCGCTTCTTCGAGTATTGCCGCCGTGAACGCATCGAACTGCACGGACGCAACTTCACCCTCAGCTACCAAAGCGATATTCCCACGCAGGTGGGCATGGCAGGCAGCAGTGCGATCATCACGGCCTGCTGGCGCAGCCTGATGCAATTTTACGCAGTCAGCATCCCCAACAACATTCTCGCCAGTCTGGTGCTTAGCGTCGAAAACGAAGAACTCGGCATCCCCGCAGGCTTGCAGGATCGCGTGATCCAAGCCTACGAGGGAGTGGTGTTCATGGACTTCAACCAAGCCCATGTCGAGAGGCACGGTTACGGCATTTATGAGCCCTTGGATCCGCAGCTGCTGCCCAAACTCTTCGTTGCGTACACGACGAGGCTCAGTGAAGGCACGGAGGTATTCCATAACGACATTCGCGGGCGATGGAAGCGCGGCGAGCGCGAGGTGGTCAGCGCCATGCACCAGTGGGCAGGCCTGGCCCAGCGCGTGCGCGACATGCTGCTGGCCGGGCGCGGCAAAGAGATTGGCCCGTTGCTGAATGAAAATTTCGACCTGCGGCGCAGGCTTTACCGCATCAGCGAGGGCAATCTCGCCATGGTCGAGACCGCCCGAGCCTGCGGAGCCAGCGCCAAATTCACTGGCAGCGGCGGAGCCATCGTTGGCACCTATGAGGATGAGGCGATGTTTCAGCGTCTCGTCGAGGCGCTGACCCCCCAGGGAGTGGCCGTCATCCAGCCGCAGATTTTGCCCTGAGGCCAGCCTTGCGGCAGTCGCGGGGCGGGTGCGATCTTGGCGGAAACGCAGAAAGTCACTCACCGTCAGAGGCTTCAATGGCCAGGGCGGGGATTGCACCCTTGTGCTCATCCTGAGGGGTAGACGCCCAGAAGCCGCTTGCCAAGTGCCCGCTTTCCCCCATATTGACTGCCCCTTTTATGGACATTCTCATTGGCATCCTGACGGTCGTTGAAGTCATCGTCTGCCTTCTCCTCATTTTGTTGGTACTCATGCAGCGCCCGCGGCAGGAGGGCCTGGGCGCCTCCTTTGGCGACAGCACGATGAACCAGCTCGTTGGCGCCCAAACGACCAATGTGCTGCAGCGCGGCACCGTTTATCTTGCGGTTTTCTTGTTCATTCTCACCCTGGCGTTGGCCGTTCTGACCACACGCAAGCAAAACGGAAATGCCGGAACCAAAGTCTTCGAGGAGCCTCCGCCCCCGCCGCCACCCGCTGCTGACGCGAAGAAGGCCGATGCCGCCAAGCCCGCCGCCCCTGCGGCAGGCGACGCGAAGAAGGCCGATGCCGCCA
>JAURHS010000058.1 GCA_030833205.1 Prosthecobacter sp. | reverse complement strand
CGGCGACGACGATGACGACGAGGAAGAAGAAGGCAACTAAGCAAGACCTCACAACAAGACCTCACAACAAGGCAGCCCTGCAAAGCGAAGAAAAGCCAAGCAAAGCCAAAAGCCCCCAACCGCCCACTCTGCCAAGCTCAGGCCGATTTTTAGCTGCGTTGCGAAGGCGGTGATCAGCGCGCCTTGGCGGCCCACTTGATGGCTTCGAGGATGTGGGTTCTGGCGAATGGGGTGCTCAGGGAGCGCAGGTCGTGGCCGAACTCGGTGTAGAAGAAGCGGCCGCCGCTTGCGGGTTCGTGGGTCCAAGCAATGGGGTGGTCGGCGCCCATCGGCTTGCCGCCACGGGTTTTAAAATACTCGCGCACCGGGGTGTAACTGCCCTCGTCAACGCGCAGCAGCACCTTGAAGCCGGGCAGGCCGGTGACGGAGCGATCGTGATTGGTCCAGTCCGCCTCGATCCAAAATTCCGCGGGCTGACCCGCCACGGCGGGATGATCCCTGGCGGCGGGATCCACCAGCACCCGCGCCTTGGAGAAGTCGGAGTCGCTGTTGAAGTCGCAGCCGCCGAGGGCGTTGATCCAAGGCCAGGCGGTCTGATGCACCAGCGCGGCGTGCAGACCCACGATGCCCTTGCCGCCCTTGCTGAACCAGTCCTCCACGGACTTGCGCTGCTCGGGTGGCAGCACCTTGTCGAGTTCATTGGCGTTGTTGAGCAGGAGCACATCGTAGGCGCTGAGTTCCTGTGGGCGCAGGTCCTTCCAATGCTCGGTCACATCCACCTCAAAGCCGTTCTCGTGTCCCAGCAGCACCAGCCAACGATTGATCTTGGGGATGTCAGGGTGGCGATAATAGGCAGTGTTGGAATACACCAGCACCTTCATGCCGCTGCTCTTGGCGGCAGGCGCGCCTGGCTCATGAGCCTGGGCGATGAGGGTCAACAACAGAGTCAGGAGGAGCAGGGACTTCATGGTGGAGGAAAAGACAAACGGCGGATCAACGGCAACAGCAACCGCAACGGGGAGCGCAGCGGCGGGCCTGGCGCAAATGCCCAAGCCCCTGAAGGCCTTGCAGCCTAGACGATGCCGGCTCGGGAATCCCGCATTTTTTGAATCGCATTCCAGCCCGGCGAAGTGGCGGCAAGCCAAGGCAAGTTGACGGATCGGCCAGGAGCCGAAACGATGGCTGACTCAGAGCTTCCGCAGGCTGGATTGATCCGCCTCCACCATCAACCGCGGCACATCCAGACCTCTGCCGCCGTCCTTGCCCAAGGCAGGGAGCGCCAAGCCATGGCCCGCCGCAGCCCACCCACGCGCCACGAGGCCTTTCGAGGCTGAAGCGCTGGCCTACTTGGCCAAGCGCACGCCGCGCAGCCCCACTTCGCCTTCAAAGGCAATGAAGTTGGCCTGGGCCTTCACGGCGGCAAAGGCCGGATGCCTGGCCTTGGTCTTGCTGCCCGCGCATTCCACGGTCAATTCCTCATTCTGGAAGCTGAGCCGAACGGTGAGCCACTCGCTGGTTTTGAATCGCAGCCGAGTTTTGGCCAGCGGCAGGGTTTGGTCACTGGCCTCGCCCTTGGAGGGATTCTTGGCGATGTCGAGAAAGGCACGCGAGATCACCACCCGGAAACTATGCGCGTTGTCCGCCGTGTGAATGCGCAGAGAATGCCGATCCGCATTGCCAAGACGGAGCTGAAACTCCAGCACGCCATCAGTCAGGTTCAGCGGCCCGGTGAAGGGCGCGCCCTTTTCTCCAGCCTTCACGAACCAGGCCGCGTCACGCGCCACCCAGCCCGCGCCCTTGTACTGCGTCAAATCCACCGGCTGCGCGTTTGGCAAGGCAGGCAGGGGCTCAAAGGCGGGCTTTGGCCTTGGGCCAGCCGGGGGCAGCTCGCGGCTGTAACCCCCGTCGCGGTAGCGATTGAGCAGAGCCTCAAGCTCTCTGGCCACCTCTGGCTTCGCCGCAGAAATCTCCCGCTGCTCGGCGATGTCCTCATCAAGCTTGTAAAGCATGCGCTGATGCTGCGCCGCATGGGCCCGCTTGGCGGCGGGTTTCACATCGTCGGCAGGCAGGCCCTCGATCCACTTGTAAGGCCCCTTGCGAATCGCAAAGACGCCATCAGCACTGTGCACAATGAGATCAGGCCGCAGGCTGCCCTCGTACTTCTGCCCCAGCCAGGCCTTGGAAACATCATGGCTATCCTCCGCGCCTTCACTGACCTTGGGCAGGCTGTAGCCCGTGATCTTGGCCACGCTGGCCAAGGTATCCACCAAGCTGATGGTTTCATCGCAGACCGTGCCCGCAGGCACATGGCCGGGCCAGCGCACCAGATAAGGCACTCGGAAGCCGCCTTCCCACACATCATGCTTGCCACCGCGGAATGGCCCCACGGGCTTGAGCCCAGCCTTCTGCGCATCGGTCTGCACCAGATTGGCATTCTCCGGCTTGTTCACGCCGCCGTTGTCGCTAGTGAAGATGACCAGCGTATCCTTGGCGAATCCTTTTTGATCCAACACCTCAAGCACCCGCCCCACACTCAAATCCAAGTCAGCGATGAAATCACAAAACGGCCCACCCTTGCTCTTGCCCGCCGTGGCCTTCGAGGGCGTGATCGGGTTGTGCACGGCCACCGGCGTGAAATACACGAAGAAGGGCTTCTGTGCGCTCTGCTGGCCAATCCAATTCACGATCCTGTCCGTCAGCGTTGCCATCACATCCTCATCAACGCGCTTGGGCGCATTGAGATCAAGCGTCTTGGCTGGCTTGCCCTTCTGCTGGCCCATCGTGACATAGGGCGGGCTGGGCTGTGAGGGGCTTTGCCGGTTGAGACCGGCCACCCAATGGTTCTCCACATACACCCCGGCCATGTCGCCGTGATTGCTCGGCACCCCGAAGTGATCATCAAATCCAATCTCCAGCGGCCCAGGCTTCAGCTCCTTGGTGTAATCGCAGCGCTCCGCCGTGCCATAACCCAGATGCCACTTGCCCACCGCTGCACACTGATAGCCTTGGGACTTGAGCATGGAAGCCATCGTCAGCCGCGTCGTTTCAATGTGCAGCGGTGCCACGGTGCTCAAGACCTCACTGATCAGCGAGGTGCGCCAGCAATAACGCCCGGTCATCAAGGCATAACGGGTTGGCGAGCAGACCGATGAAGTGGTGTTGGCATCAGTGAAGCGTCGCCCCTCTCGGGCGAGGCGATCCAGATTGGGCGTTTTGACCAGCTCCGGGTTCGCGCCATAGCAGCCCACACTGCCCCAGCCATAATCATCGCTGAGGATCACCACAATGTTGGGGCGATCAGCGGCAGCAGCAAGACAGGCCAACCCAAGCAAAGCAAACAACAAGACTCTCATGCCTGCGCAACAACGCATCGCTGCGCCCAAGATTACAACAAACCTGCACCAAACCTGCCAACGACTGCTCGACTCAGGCCACGGCTCTACTCACCGACACCTCTTCGACCTCGCCGATTGGGATCCTGGACTGGCCAGCAGCGCCCCTGGTCAATCCGGCCAACCAGGCAGCCCGCATGATCAGGGCCTGCTGCCGATGTGGGCCAAGGGCCAGTACCTGCCGCTGGCTTACTCACCGAAGAACATCGCCGAAATCGCGGCCCACCAACTGCGCCTCAAGCCCGCAAGATCAAGCGCGCGACCCGGCGGCGACAAAAGCGCTTCCCTTGCCGCCTCAATGATGGCAATTCTTCAGCAGGCTGATTTCCGCCCCACTCCACTCCCGCCCCATGAACTCAAACCACAACGCCACTGCCGCCCTCACCTGCAACCAAGAGTGGGAACAACAGGGCCTGTTCTTTGAATACGGCAGCGCCGCCAACCCGCGCATGCCCAAGATCGCCATTGATGGATTTGCACCCGCGCTGCATCACATCGCCGAATCCCGCATCATCCCGCTGGACCTCTCCCAGCAACTCCAATTCCATGCCCCAGCCACCGGCCCCAGCCTGCTGGCCAACTTCATCCACATCGCCGCTGGCGACAGCCTGCCCACCGCCTGCCATGCCAGCAGCCAAGTCTTCTATGTGATCCGCGGAGCCGGACACAGCGAGATTGACGGCAAGACCCTGAGCTGGAAAACCGGCGACCTCTTTGCCCTGCCCATCACCGGCCAAATCCTGCATCACGCCAGCCAGGACAGCGCCTTCTACTGGGTCAATGATCAACCCCTGATGGACTTCCTCGGCGCCAAGCCCACCAGCCCGCGCTTCCGCCCGCTCTACTTCTCCCAGGAACTGCTCACCAGCGAACTGGAGAAAGTCCGCCGCCAAAACGAAGGCAAGGACAAGAACCGCAACGGCATCCTGCTCGCCAATCCGGACTGCCCGCAGACCAAGACCCTCACCCACTCCATGTGGTCCCTCTACAACCTGCTGCCCGCGCGCAGCAAACAGAAGGCCCACCGCCACAACTCCATCGCCTTGGACTTCGCCGTCAAAGCCAGCGAGGGAGTGTACACCATGATCGGCCGCGACCTCGACAGCGAAGGCAACATCATCAACCCCGTCCGCGCCAACTGGGTCGCCGGCGGCGCCTTCGTCACCCCACCCGGCTGGTGGCACTCCCACCACAATGAAAGCGACGAGGACGCCATCGTCCTGCCCGTCCAGGACGCCGGCCTGCACACCTACCTGCAGACCCTCGACATCCAGTTTGCGCGCGGCTACTAAACCAGCCCCGCAACCCATCGCACCAAGGCCCTCAGCGCAGCCCCATGCCGAAAGACTGCCGCGTTGCCGCAGCGCCAAAGCTCAAGCAGAAGGCCATGAGTGTGGGGCACTCGAAGGCAGCCTGACCTTCAGGGGCCGCTGCTGCGCCACGACGAGCGCGCAATCAAGCCGCCGCCTCAATTTGCTCGGGGCGATGGTAAGCGACTCTCCATGAGTAATCTGCGGCGTTTCACGACGAAACCCAGGACCACAGAATGGCGCGGGCCACTCGCGCTGCCTCAATGAGTTTCATCAGCTCAAGTTGGGCTCCAGCTTCGAGTCTCCGATGGCTCACTAGAGTTAACCCGATCTTATGAATGAGACCCAATTTCGCAGCTCCTCAAGAGCTGTAGCGAAACGCTTTGAGGCTTCCTCGATGCCCTCCCTTGGGCAGCGCAGCTCAACGAAAAACTAAGGTTGTGCCTCACCGACAATCCCTGCCATGATGAGCTTCAGGGCGGGGACTTCATTCGCGGTTTAACCCAGACAACTTTCGCCAACTCACCATGTTGAATCATCGGCTACCAAAAGTCCTGTTCCTGTTGTTGGCCATCATTGGGCTAACGCTATTCTGGCGAAGCACAGAGCCTTCCCCGCGCACACCGCAAAAGAGCGAGCGATTGCCGGCAACACCACGGCTCAATCATGGCATCGCCTTGCCACAGGCAGTGGAATCCAACGAGGACAAAACCACGGTCACTCAGGCACTCAAGACCTCGGACTCACCACTGAACGACTTTCATCAATGGTCGCAGCGCTACCTCAAGGCATCGGCGACCGAACGCATCGCGCTGGAGGCCGAGGGGCGCATGCTGGCTGAGGCGCGCCGGCCGCTTTTCAAGCAGCTCATCAAGGAGGATCCACGGAAGGCTTTGGAAATGGCGGTCCCAATGGTGGTGCGACAAAAACTCCCTGAACCAATCCTGATGCACTTGGAGCGGCGCATCAATGATCGCGCAGCAGTCACCGTGTATCAGGGAATGCCCGCACCAGGCGAACCCTTGCCCGCACCGGGAAAGACCCTGACTCATCGGATCGCCCAAGTGCCCGGACAAGGGGCCTACAACCTCCATGTGTATGGTCGGCGTGCCGAATCCATCCTGAATGTTCCCAACGCCTCAATCAACGGGGTGGCCATTGATCGGGAAATTGCCGCGAATGAGGAACCCCTTCGCGTCTTGGAGGTGGGAGAGATCCCCAATCAATCCAAGCCGCAGGTCACCATCTGTCCAATCAGTGGACTCACGACGGCAAATGAATCGCAGACCGCCCTTCCAGTGGAGGAGGAGCAGGCAGAGGCCGTGGTCGAGACGCCAGAGGAGGTCATTTATCTTTGCGGTGGTTATCATCGCCCAATCCTCGCCACCCAGCTCGTGTACGGCGAAGGCTCCACTGGTGGGCCCACCAAGATCACCGGTGCATTGCCGGCTGCCCCCACCCCTGCACTGGGCACACTGAAGGTGTTGTTCATTCCCATGACCTTCCAGGACACAAACGCGGTGCCTGCAACCGAGACCACCTGTTACAATGTCATGCGCGATGTGGCGGATTATTACCTGAAATCGTCCTTCGGAAGGCTGACCACATTGACCACGGTGACCCCTCCCGTGAAACTGCCCAGAAACGAAGCCTGGTATGTGCAGCGCGACACCTCCAACGGTGGAGACATTGACGGACTGGGATTGGAAATGGCTGATGCGCGCGAGCAGGCAAGGAGAATGGGCTTTGACTTCAATGACTATGATTGCACGGTGCTTCGCCTCAGCGGTGGAGCACGGCCAACCGGCGGCTGGGGTGGCGGCAATTCGGTCTGGATTTATGGCGACAGCGTTGGGGTCACCGCCCACGAAATCGGCCACGCCTTTGGTCTGGCTCACGCCAATTTCTGGGACACCGCAGGGACCAGCGCCATCGGACCTGGAACCAACTCAGAGTACGGCGACTCCTATGACAACATGGGCAGCGGAGCAGTTCCAACCGACCACTACAACGCGGCGGCAAAAAATCAGGTCAAATGGATGCCTGACAACTATGTGCAGAACATCACCAGCAGCGGCCTGTATCGCCTCCACGCCATGGATCAACCCATCCTTGACCCGCGTAACCGCTATGCGCTGACCATCGTCAAGGATGCCCAACGCACCTACTGGGGTGAGTTGCGCCAGAACTACAACGCCAGCCTCTCCCGCCCTTGGGCGGACAAGGGGATGCTGCTGGGTTGGAAGTTCCCGACCGGAGGCGGTGGCAACATCCAACGCATTGATACCACTCCCGGATCGCCCTATCTCAAGGACGATGCCGCCATTGCTCTGGGCAGCACTTTCAGCGATCCCGAAGCCGGCATCTTCATCACCACCGTTGGGGTCAGCAGCAGCACGCCGAAGTATGTGGATGTCGTGGTCAACATGGGCGATTTCACGGGCAACCAGCCACCCGTCCTCAGTCTCGCCGCCTCCTCGAATGTGGTGCCTTTGAATGCGACCGTCACCTTCTCCGCCACTGCCTCCGACCCCGACGGCGACACCCTCGCCTACCAGTGGCAGCACTGGGGTGACAGCGCCGTGAAGATTGTCTCACCCAACGCAGCCTCCATCACTCGAACCTTCACTTCCGCAGGCAGTTATGTGGTCAGTTGCACCGTATCAGACATGAAGGGCGGCACTGTCACGCGGGAAACCCTGATCACCGTGGGCACGGGCGGCGGCAAGTTTTTGATCTCAGGCCGCGTCACGGCGGATGGCGTCGGCCTGCCCAATGTGCTGATGAATGCCAACAACTCCAACCCCGTGGTCACGGATGCGGACGGCTACTACACGATCGCCAACCTGGCGGCAAACACCTACTCGGTCACGCCGCTGCTGTATGGCTACACCTTCAATGAGTTGTTCAACAACAGCGTCACCGTCGGCCCCAACTACAACGGGGCCAACTTTGAGGCAATTGCCCTGCCCGTGGTGACCATTGCCGCAGTTGACGACAGCGCCCTGGAAAATAGCGGGGTGGACAAGGCGACGCTGCGCATCACTCGCACGGGTGTGCTCAACCAGCCACTCGTCGTCAATCTCAGCACCGCGCAGGGAAGCGCCACCACCAATGACTATTCCCTGCTGCCCACACTCAGCTCAGGCTCGCCATTCAACAGCTTCACCATTCCCGCAGACAGCGCCGCGGTGGAAATCACGGTTAGCGCCCTCAATGACTCCACGGCAGAAGGTCCGGAGACCCTGATTCTGCGGCTGGCTGCCGGAGGCGGTTATCTCATTGGCGCAGGCGGCGGCAGCGCACAGGTCACCCTCGAAGATGATGACACCACCCTGCCGAAAGTCAGCCTGATGGCGACCACCGTCAGCACGATCGAAAACAGCGGCACGCCTGGCGCGTTCACGATTCAACGCACAGGCTCGACGACAGGCGCATTGACCGTGAACTACACGATCAGCGGCACGGCAAGCGCCGACGCCGATTACACTGCGCTGAAGGGGTTCGCCATCCTGTACGAGGGCATGGCAAGCACGACCATCGTTGCATCCACGCTGGATGACAGCTTGGTGGAGTCACTGGAAACCGTCAAACTGACCCTCGCGGCGAATGCCGCCTATGTTCTCAATCCAAGCGCCTCGGTGGCCAGCATCAACATCGTTGACGACGACACCGCAACCGTGAGCGTGTCGGCCACGGATGCCTCGGCCAGGGAGGTTGACCTCAGCGTGGGCGGCGCAGCTGCGGACACTGGGACATTCCTCATCACCCGCAGCGGCGACACCAGCGAAGCGCTCACGGTCTATTACAGCATCGCTGGAACCACCAGCGGCGTGCCCGCGCTCAACGGAGTGGACTTTGAAGCACTGCCCGGCGTCGTGCAGATTCCCGCCGGCTCAGCCACGGCCAGCGTGAGCATCCTGCCGCATTGGGACAATCTCGGAGAGACGGCAGAACAGGTCGTGTTGCAACTCGGGGCGGGCCCAACCAATTACCTGCTCGGTGCCAACTCCAGCGCAACGGTGACCATCAATGACGGGGCCAGCGGCAATGCTCCATACCTTGAACTGATCAACACCTTGTCTGCATCTGAGCCCGCAACATCGGGCAAATTCCGCTTCTCGCTGAAGGGTACGGTGGCCGGCAATGTCGCGGTCAAGTTCGCCCTCACCGGCACCGCCACCAGCGGCAGTGACTACACCGTCACTCTACCCACCACACCCGCAGGCAGCAGCTTCGATGCTGCCACCGGCAGTGGCAGCGTGGTCATTTCAGGCACTGGCACCAACACGGTTGATCTCACGATCACACCGGTCAATGACGCGGCACTGGAGGATTTGGAGAGCGTCATCTGCACCCTTGTCCCCGACGCCGCCTACCAATCCTTCGGGCCAACCTCCAGCGCCACCCTCTCCCTGCGTGATGATGATCAGCCCACAGTCTGGGTGGATGCGCAGGTCGGCAGTGGTGCCATCCGCCTGACCGAGGGCAGCACAGCGAACCCCGTGAAATTCTATGTCTCACGAACCGGCGCCACAACCAGCGCCCTGAGCGTCAATTTCTCCCTCGAAGGCACAGCCACGGCAGCCTCCGACTACGCAGTGACCACCAGCGCCACGCTGAGCTTTGACACGGCAACAAGCACCGGAGTCCTGACGATACCAGCCGGCTCTCAGGGAGCCGATGTGCCCCTGACCATCATCAATGACACGGTTTTCGAAGGCACGGAAACCATCACACTGACCCCTACCGACGGGGCTTACTCCAAGACATTCTCCGCCACCATTTACCTCGACGACAATGAAACGGGCACACAAAAAGTCGCCTTCGACAGCATTGGCGGCTCTGGGGGGGAAGACCTGACAAGCCCGACGATTGCCGTGTCGCTGACCGCCCCTGCAACCGTGCCCACCACAGTGGACTACATGGTGGACACCGGCGCCCGCAGTTCTTCCACGGCGTCGCTCTCCTCCACCCTGCCGTATTGGGTGCGGGTGGTGCGCAACGGCACCGCATTGACCAGCTATTGCTCAACCGATGGCGTGACCTTCAATCAGGTGGGCAGCACGCAAACCCTCAGCATGTCGTCCACCAATTACACCGCAGGAATCCTGGCGGCATCGAGCATCGGAGGCACCGCCTGCACCGCCACGATTGACAATGTCAGCATCACCGGGCTGGAAGCCGCGGGAACCGTGGGCAGCGTTTCCCACGCCACCGTCGGCACATCTTCACCCACCAGCTCAAGCTCGGAGGCCGCGGGGGTGTACACCATCAACGCGGGTGGCAGCGACTTGTCCCAGTCAGGCACGGCAGACATCTGCCGCTATGTGTTCTTTCCCATCGCCAACTCCATCACCTGCACCATCACGGCCCGAATCTCCTCAATCAGCGGCGGCGTTGCCGCATCAAAAGCCGGCGTGATGATCCGTGAGACCAGCGCCACCACCGCCAAACACCTGGCCATGACCGCGCAGAAGGACGGCACGGCGCGCAGTGTGTATCGCCTCACTGCCAATGGCGCAACGGCCAGCACCACCGTGCTTCGCCCCTACTGGGTGAGGGCACAACGCGCAGGCAGCCTGTTCAGCGCCTTCTCATCCCCTGACGGCAGCACCTGGACTCAGGTCGGCAGCAGTCAGACGCTGCCCTTCGGTCAGGATCTCCTCGCTGGCCTTGCGGTGAGCGCCCGCTCGGATGGCACTCTGGCCACGGCCACCTTTGATCAGTTGACCATCACGGGGGTGGCAACGCCATCACTGACGGGACGCACCGTGGGTTATGTCAATGCGCAGGGCACCGACAGTCTCAGTGAAGGCGTCTACACGGTGAGTGGCTCAGGTGCCGCCATCGGCAACTCTGAGGACGAATGTCACTTTCTGGCCATGCCCGTAAGCGGGGACTTCACCATCACCGCGCGAGTGACCTCACAGTCGGGCGGCGCCGCCAATTCCCAGGCCGGAGTGATGCTGCGCGATGTGGCCAGCTACCGCAGCCGGTCCTTCTATTGCGGCATGGTGGCCAACGGGGCGGCAGAATCCATCGCCCGCTCCTCCTCGGTAACCACCGCCCTTGGAGCCACGGTGGATTACACGCTGCCCTCGGGCACGCTGAACTTTGCGGTTGGCGAACAAACCAAGACCATTCCGCTCGCCATCACAGAGGACAGCATTGTTGAACCTGATGAAGTCATCAGCCTCATGCTGCGCAACCCCAACGCCGCACAACTGGGAACCAACAGCAGCTTCACCTACACCATCGAAGACAACGACTCGCTGCCGGCCCTTCCCTTTGTCGGCTTTGCCGCCAGCACCGGCAGCATCGTCGAGGCGGGAGGCGCGGCGCTGTTGTCGGTCTCGCTCAGCACACCGGCAACCACGAATGTGTCGGTTGATTACGCCGTCAGCGGCGGCACCGCCACCCCGGGCGCTGACTTCACCCTCAACTCCGGCACACTGAGCTTCGCGCCCGGAGAACTGGTCAAGACCATTGCACTCACCGTGCTCGATGACTCCACGATTGAGGCTGCGGAAACAGTGCTTGTCAGCCTGTCGAACGCGACGGGAGCCAACATGGGCTCGCAAAGTCTCCACACCCTCAGCATCAGTGATGATGATTTGCCTGTGGTCAGCATTGTGGCCAACGACCCCAACGCGGCAGAGGCAGGCCTGGACCCTGGGCAGTTTACCGTAACGCGCACCGGGCCCACCACCAGCGCACTCACCGTCACCCTGAATCGCTCAGGCAGCGCCATTAGCGGCACCGACTACGCGGCGATTGCGTCGCCATTGAGCCTGGTGATTCCGATCGGTCAATCCAGTGCCACGCTCAGTGTCACACTTTCCAGCAATGACAGCACCAATGAGGGTCCCGAAACCGTGATCGAGACCATTGCCCCCAGCGGCAATTACAGCGTTGGCACGCCAGGCAGCGCCACTGTGACCATTGCAGATGATGACCGCAGCACGGTGAGCATTGTCATCAATGATGCCACCGCCAGTGAGACTGGAGGCAACAAGGGCCAGTTCACCATCAGCCGCACGCCCCCCCTCAATGTCGCACTGACCGTCAATCTGACCATCGCCGGCTCGGCAACAAACACAGCCGACTATGCAACCCTCGGCACCAGCCTCAGCTTTGCGGCAAGCGAAGAGACCAAGGTCATTGAGGTGACGCCCGTGGATGATGCCCTCACCGAGGGCAATGAGGTTCTGACCCTGCAGATCGCTTCAGGCAGCTATTTCATTGGTGGCAGCGACTTTGGCAATGTGACGATTCAAGACAATGACAGCCCTCCCACTGTCTATGTCACCAGCCCGACGGCGCAGGGGACGCTGGTGGCCAGCGGCAACGGTCTGATCGTCAGCGCCCTGGTGACGGACGATGGCGCTCCGCAGGCCACGACCCAGCTTTGGACGCAGGTCAGCGGCCCTGGCACCGCCACCTTTGGCACACCCACACAAAACACCTCCACCGTCACCTTCAGTGCCGATGGCGTTTATGTGCTGCGCATCACCGCAACTGACGGCCAGTTCACCGTAAACGATCAGGTCAGCGTCATCGTTGGAAATGCCATCACCCCGGCGGAGTGGATCGCGCAGGATCTCAGCCCCACGACCCAACAACGCGGCCAGAGTTCGCGGCTTGGCGAGACTTACATTCTCACCGGCATGGGCGCAGGTTATGCCGCCACAACCACCGACGCCGCCCATGTCATGACCCGCCAAGTCTCGGGGGATGGCAGCATCGTGGCCAGATTGACCGCCACCGGAGGCCCGGCTGCAGCCCCCCTCGCCGGCCTGACGATTCGCGACAGCCTCGCCCGATCCAGCAATCGCGCGGTGCTTGGTTATGTTCCTGGAATCGGCCTGCAATTCCGCACCCGCACCACGGTCTCCACCGCCGACAGTGTGACCACGCAGCCCGGAATCACGCTGCCGGTGTGGATCAAACTGGAGCGCAACGGCTCCACAGTGACCGCCTCCTATGCCAGCGATGTTTCGGGCTCGCCGGCCACCTGGAACGCACTCGGCACCGCCACCACGATCAACACCACGGACTCACTCACCCAGATCGGTCTGACCGCCACGGGCAACAGCAGCACGGCTGGCGTTCTTGGATCGGGAACCTTTGACCATGTCACCCTCACCCCCACCCCCAACGGCCCTGCCCTGATCACTGAGGATTTCGGCACCACAACCCCCACGCCAAGCACCTTCTCGCTCAACGGCGGCACCTACACCATTGGCGGCAGTGGAAGCATGGACGGAACGGGCGCCTTCTACGGCTGGCAGTATTCCGGGGATCTGATGGTCACCGCAAAACTTGCCAGTGCCAGCTCCAGCGCCCTCGGTGCCAAGTCAGGCATCATGATCCGCGAGAGCATGGACAACACCGCCGGCTACATCCACCTCGGGCGCATTGCGCAGGGTGCCTTCAATGGATACATGTGGCGTTCTCTCGCCGGAGGTGGAGGCAGCGGCGTCCCCAGCTTCACCAACACCGTGCGCTGGATGCGCTTGGTGCGTCAGGGCAATCGCGTCACGGCCTTCCACGCGGCAGATGCAGGTGGCAACCCCGGGGCATGGACACAGCTTGGCCAGCCGCAAACCGTCATCATGAGCACCCCGGTTCTGGTCGGCTTGGCCGTGGACAACAGCGGCGGCACAGCGGGTGTGCTCAATGTCTGCACCTTCTCCAATCTCAGCATCGTGCAGCTCAACAAGGCGCCGGTCATTGACATCGCCAACTTCACCTCCTCTTCGGTCCATGATGTTCCGCTGGATGGCACCGTCACTGACGACAACTTCCCCACCCCCGTCAACCTGACCACAAGATGGAGCCAGATCAGCGGCCCGTTTGCAGTCCTCTTTGGCAATGCCGCACTGGTGGACACCACGGCATCAGTCAGCGCCAACGGCAATTACGCCCTGCGCTTGCAAGCCGACGACACCAGCGCCGTCACCTTCCGCGATCTTCTCCTCAATGTGGAGCTCGGAAAAACCAGCCAAGCCATCAACTTCGCTGCTATCCCCGATCAACTCACGACCGACTCAGTCAACCTCAGCGCCACTGGCGGCAGCTCGGGCAACCCGGTGACCTTTGTCGTGACCTCCGGCCCCGCCGTGATCACCGACAATGTCCTGACCTTCACCACCTCAGGCCCGGTGACCATCACCGCCTCGCAGGCCGGCAGCGACACGCACCTCGCCGCCCCTGAAGTAAGCCGCACCTTCACGGTGAACAAGGCCCCAGCCTCAATCACCCTCGGAGGCCTGACGCAAAATTTTGATGGCAGCCCCCGTCAGGTCACTGTGACCACCACTCCTGCCAATCTCGCCTTCGACCTCACCTACGCCGGCTCGCCCACAGCACCAAGCAATGCAGGCAGCTACGAAGTGCTCGTCAGCATCAACGACCTCATCCATCAGGGCAGCGCGGCTGGCAGGCTGGACATTGCCAAACTCAACCAACTCATCACCTTCGAAGCAATCCCGGATCAGCTCACGACCAACTCGGTCAACCTCAACGCCACTGGCGGCAACTCACTCAACCCCGTGACATTCGCCGTGGCCTCCGGCCCTGCGGCGATCACCGACAATGTCCTGACCTTCACCACCGCAGGCAGCGTGACCGTCACCGCATCGCAGGCAGGCAGCGAAAACTACTTCGCGGCCCCACCGGTGAGCCGCAGCTTCAGCGTCTCCAAGGCGCAGGCATTGCTTGCCTTCTCCCAGCTTACACAGGTGGCCGACGGCACGCCCCGCTCCGTCGCCGTTTCCACCACACCACCCGGCCTCGCCGTGGCCACGCTTTACGCAGGCAAGGCAACTGCACCAACCATGCCCGGCACTTATGCCGTGGCCGGCGCCGTCGAAGACCCAATCTACCAGGCCAGTGCCTCCGCCTCCCTCACGCTGCTTGGCCTCAAAGGTCTTGATCAACCCATCCTCAGTGGCAGCACCAGCCCCGTTGAATTCAACGGCACCGACTACGGCAGCGTCTCCCTTGGACAGGGCCTGAACCGCAGATTCACCCTGCTCAATCCTGGGCCACAGCCCATCGCCCTGACCGGCACTGCGTTGATCGCCGTGGAAGGCGACCACGCCGCGGACTTTGTGCTCGGCACCATCCCCGACACCCAGATCCCCGCAGCAGGAGCCATCTCCTTCGACCTGCGTTTTGCGCCGACCCAACCCGGAGAACGAACCGCCCGGGTCATCCTGCCTTGCGCCAGCCTCGCCAACGGCCCGATCAGCTTTGCCGTGCAGGGCGTGGGTTCCCCACTGGCTCCACGGTCTCAAACCCTCGCCTTTGCCCCTCCCACCACCGTCTATCTGAGCCAGTCGCCAGTTCAACTCAGCGCCACCTCATCCTCAGGCTTGCCCGTTTCACTGCTCGTGATCTCAGGCCCGGCCAGCCTTGACCAGGACGGCCTGCTCAGCCTCACGGGCACCGGCACCATCAAAGTGGAAGCCAGACAGGCAGGCAATGCCAGCTTCACCGCTGCGCCCAGCCTGCAACGAACCATCACCGTCAAAACCGATCCCACGGGCCTGACCCTAGTGGACCTCATCAGGACCTACAACGGACAACCCCAAGAGGCTGGCGTGATTGGCGCGGGAGACGCCGATGTGGTGTTGACCTACAAGATCGGTGCCGCCTACGGCTCAAGCCCGCCAGTCAACGCCGGACAATACCCAGTAAGGGCAGTGGCTGGCAGCGTGACCAAAACCGGCACCCTGATCATCAACCCGGCCCCCTTGTATGCAAGCGTGCAAAACGAGCGCCGACTCGCGGGAGAAGACAACCCACCGTTGCGCGTGGTCCTTGAAGGATTCATCGGCACAGACAGCGAACTGACCCTGATTGAAAAGCCCATCAACTGCAGCACCACCGCCACCAAAACCAGCCCGGTGGGCAGCTACCCCATCACCTCCAGCGGCGGCCTGGTCGGCAGCAATTACCAACTGGTGCACCGCCCCGGCATCATGGTGGTGGAAGGCGTGGTCGGCAGCTACGAGGCCCTGCTGCGGCATCCCACCAGCGACCTGCCCAACGGCCACCTCACCCTTACCGTACCCGCAGCCAGCCGCACCTTCACAGCAAGCCTGCGACTGGGCCAGGAAATCGCACCCATCGCCTGGAGTGGCGGCCTCACCCTCTCCCCTGAAAGCCGTCTCGCCACTGCAACGGTAAGCAAACTCGTCTCTGGCATCGCCTATGAACTCAGTCTGTCTCTGGCCATGACAGGCAAATTGAGCTGCGAGGTCAGACGCGTTGGAGAACCCGTCGCAGCCTCTGACCGCGGCACCCTACTGCTCACCCTTCCCGCAGGCCAAAGAGCAGCCCAGGAAGGCAGCTACACCGCCATCCTTGAACCGGCCAAGCCCGCCGCCGCAACCCTGCCTGCAGGAGCAGGCTGGGCCATTGGCCGCATCAACTCCAAAGGCATGCTCAACCTGTCAGGCAAACTCGGCGATGGCACCACATTCACCACCAGCATGGCCGCGGACGCCACCGAACCACCGAGCTACCGTTTCTTCATTCAACCTTACCTGCCCACGAGGCGGGGCAGCCACCTTGGAGGCAACCTCACCCTGCTGCCTCACCCAAGACTGGAAGGCCGCTTCTTTGTCGCTGGCAGCGAGATGGCATGGGTCAAGGCGGGGCAACTCAGAGACACCAGCTACCGCACAGACTTTGGCCCCGTCACCAGCACGCTGAGGCTCGACCCCTGGCTGGCCCCAACCTCAACCAACCGCCTGACCAACCGCCTCGAACTTACCGAGAGCGGGCTCTCGGAAGTCGCGCACAGCAACACGGGCAGCCTCTCCAACGCAGAGCTGCCCACGCGGGTCAACTTCGGCCCGACCAACCTCGTGAGCGTACTTGCACCGCTTGGCAACCCCAGAAAATGGCGGATCACCATCGCCACTGCCACTGGCGCCTACACAGGCAGCTTTGAACTGCTGGAACTCACCGCCGTCAGAAAAGTGAACTTCAGCGGTGTACTCAGACAGACCCCCACACTTGAAGACGACCTCATCGGCGCAGGCCACTACACCCTGCCCGCACTGAAAACAGACTCATCCCAAGAACAAAAAACCGGCGCACTGATCTTCAGAAGACCCGAGTAAGCCCGAACCAGCGCCACGGCCCTCAGCGCAGCCCCCATGCCGCCAGCGGCCACCAGTCAGCCCCGGCCTGCCCCGCAGAATCCGCCGCAGGATTGACCGCCCCTGCGCTGTACTAAGCAGGTGCCCCGCTCCTCACTGCTCAGCCTCCTCATTCTCCTGGCCCCACTCTGGACCGCATCCCAGGCCATCCACGCCGCCCAGCCCCTCCTCGAGAAACAAGCGCTCTTCACCGTCGGCGACAACCCCGCCTACAGCATCTACCACATCCCCGGCATCCTGGTCACCGCCAAGGGCAGCGTGCTCGCCTGGTGCGAAGCCCGAAAGCGCCAAGCCGGCGTCAGCGATTGGGACGACATCCGCATCCTCCTGCGCCGCAGCACCGACGAAGGCAAAACCTGGAGCACCCCGCAGAGCATCGCCAATGTCCAAGGCCCCAAACGCAAAAACCCCTTGGCCCTCCACATGAAAAATGTGGACCCCGCCGATGTCACCTACAACAACCCCGTCCTCATCGCCGACCGCGACGGCAGCATCCACATGCTCTTCTGCCTCGAGTACGAACGCTGCTTCTACCAACGCAGCAACGACGACGGCCTCAGCTGGAGCCCGCCCGTGGAAATCACCACCACCTTCCACAGCTTCCGCAAAACCTACCCCTGGAAAGTCCTCGCCACCGGCCCCAACCACAGCATCCAACTCCGCAACGGCCGACTCCTCGTCCCCATCTGGCTCTCCACCGGCGAAGGCGGCAACGCCCACCGCCCCAGCGTCACCGCCACCATCTACAGCGACGACCAAGGCCAAACCTGGAAGGCCGGAGACATCGCCGTCCCCTGCACCGACGAATGGATCAACCCCAATGAAACCGTGGCCATCGAACTCAACGACGGGCGCGTCATGCTCAATGTCCGCAACGAATCCAAGACCCACCGCCGCCTCATCACCACCAGCCCCGATGGCGCCACCCACTGGAGCACCCCAAGCTTCCACCCCTCCCTCCTCGAACCCATCTGCATGGCCGGCATCGTCCGCTACAAGCACGGCACAGAAAACCTCATCCTCTTCTCCAATCCCCACAACCTCGACAAAGCCAAGGGCAAGACCATCCCCGGACAAAACCGCGACCGCAAAAACCTCAGCATCAAAATCAGCCGCGACGAAGGCAACACCTGGCCCATCAACAAACTCCTCGAAGACGGCCCCAGCACCTACTCCGACCTCGCCGTCACCAAGAGCGGCAACATCCTCTGCTTCTACGGCAGCGCCGGCAACAACCAAGGCATGACCGCCTACTCCGGCGGCCGCCTCACCCTCGCCCGCTTCAACCTCGAATGGCTGCAACAGCCATAAGCCCCAGAACAGCGCCCCAGAACAGCGCCCCAGCCCAAACCAGCCCAAGCCAGCCCAAGCCAAGGCAAGCCCTGCCCCGGTGGTAGGCGTCTGAAATGGCTGCCCATCTGCGACGAGTTCACGCGCGAGAGCGTGGCCCTGGAGGTTCAGCGAAGAATGGAGGCCAAGGACGTGGTGCGAGTGCTGGCAGCCGCCGTGGCTGAACGCGGAGCGCCTGCGTATATCCGCAGCGACAACGGGCCGGAGTTCATCGCCAAGGCTGTGCGCAAATGCATCGCAGGGCAAGGGTTCCAGACGCTCTACATCGAACCGGGCAGTCCGTGGCAGAACGCCTGCAGCGAGAGCTTCAACAGCCGCCTGCGGGACGAGCTTCTAAACCGAGAAATCTTCGCCACACTGGCCGAGGCGAAAGTGCTGGTGGTCTGCTCCCCAAGAGTTGAGCCAAGTGCTATGATAGTTTGAGGTGCGCGAAGCGCATCACCAGACTCTCATAGAAACTGGATCAAACTTCGGGGTCAGATCAAATATAAGCGTTCTAGTTTATTTGATGCGCTTATAAACCATTAGTGAAACGTGTTTTGCGAAAAAATGTCACATTTGCGGGATCGCTACACGGCGGCCAGGGACGTATTTTCAGCTGTTGGGTTTAATCTTGACTCATGAAAATCAAT
The DNA here is from genome assembly GCA_030833205.1 of Prosthecobacter sp. GTDB lineage: Bacteria > Verrucomicrobiota > Verrucomicrobiia > Verrucomicrobiales > Verrucomicrobiaceae > Prosthecobacter. The sequence goes on along the minus strand of JAURHS010000058.1, from coordinate 2,650 downwards.
CCATTGCCCTTTATGGCCAGTTCTCGGCTGTCACTCCGCCAAATATCCCTGGCGACCGGACTGATTGCAAATTTGCTTTGTTGGGCTATGGCTCCCCTGCAGGCCGCGCCTCAGTATGCGATCCAGGTCGGGCTTGGCACTCTCACAGTAGGTGAGCCCTTGAGTTATGAGGGCAGGATTGTGATTTTGCGCCCCAGCCCTGGCGACAACTTCTGGTATCGCCTGCCGCACCGCGTGGAGGTGGTCGGTGAACTGCCTCCTGGCATTGAATTGATGCAAAAGGGACCGGGTTTCCATGATCTGGCGCACTTTGCTGGCACCCCTACCCGCGCGGGTACTTATACGGTGCAGGTCAGCGCCACGATGGCCGATGGCCTGAAAACCAACACCACCACTGCCACCTTTTTCATTGAGGATCCCAAGAAGCGCCAATACAGAGTGCAGACTTGGGGCACGGAGCAACTGCTGGCCGGGGCGGAGATCGGCAATGCGGGTCTGCAGGTGGTCAGCGATCACTACCGTTTGTTGCGCGCTGCCGTGCAGGTCAACATCAGCGGTTTGCCTGAGGGTGTTGAACTGACTTCTCAACGTGGTGAGGGTGATTACATGCTCACGGGCACGCCCCAAACCGCTGGCACCTATCCGGTGAGCGTTGAGTTTCGCTGGCTTGATGACAACGCCCTGATTGCCTCCTCGCAGTTCACCATCAAGGTGCTGCCTGACGATGAGGCGGCGCGGAAGTATCAACTCACCCTAATCTCGCTGTGGCCGTTGAGGCAGGGAGTCAGCTACAGTGACCATGGCTACCAGGCACCATGGTTTTACGTGGAGGACCAATTCGGCCGCCGCAGCGAGGGGCCTTTCACCTGTGATGCCAGTGGCCTCCCCGAGGGCATGTCCTTCTCGTCGCAGGGGTGGTTGGTGGGGCGGCCGAACCAGGCTGGCAACTTCGAAATCAGCTTGCAAGTCACCCTGCCAAATGGGGCGAAGACCAACACGCAAAGCCTAAGCTTGCAGGTGCGCCCCTCCCTGACGCTGGAGCAATACGCGGGCGTTTACGACTGCAACATTGAACGCAGCGAGACGCTCAACGGCAACATGGGCGGCAGGCTGCGCTTCAACATCACCTCTGGCGGGCAAATCAGCGGCTTTCTGATTCACCAGGGTCGCCGTTTCCCTTTCGCGTCATCAGACGTGAAGTTTGACGAGGAGTCAGATCAATGGGCCATCAGCCCGCCAAATTCGGGTGTGCAGCTCGGCGGCAACTTCACTGAGGAAAGGGACTATAGTGTGGATGAAAACTCGCCCTTCATCCGCTTCGTGGGACAGGCCAGCGGTGGGCAGGAGGCTGTCGCCTTTGGCGGATGGCGCGCCACAGCGCGCTCAGCGGCTTCGCCAAGCCCCTATGCCAGCGTACAGCCTGTGAACATCCTTTTTGTGCCACGCGACGAGGCCTTGCAGCAGGGGGATTTTGGCGGTGCGGGCTTCATGTCAATGACGGTTTCCGTGGCGGGCAATGCCACCATCACGGTGTGGGCGGCGGATGGCAGCCCGCCGGTCTCGCTGGCTACCACCCTGACGGAGAGCAGCATTGGCGCATTCATCCCGGTCTACGCCCTTCTTAACAACAGCAGCGGCTCCAGCGCACTAATGGGAGAGCTTTTTCTCAACGCAGATGGCGATGCAGCCGGGCAGCTGACCTGGCAACAACAAGCCAGCAATCGAGGTGCATTTCCCGGAGGCATAGACCTGATTACCTATGAGGGCGTCATTGGTTCGCGTCATGTTGCTCAGCCTCAGGGGCTCAATCGCCTGGGCTTGGAGCAGAGCATTGCTGATGCCCAGCTGGATTTGATGGGTGATGAAGTGCCTGCGGGCAGCGAGGCCATGCTGAGCCTGCGCAGCAGTCAGATTTTGGCGATGCCCGCCGAGCAGCAGGTTTCGCAAGTTAAACTCAGCTACAATGCGCGCAGCGGCATGGTCACCGGCAGCATGGTGCTTGGCCAGAGTCGCGGCAAGCGCGGCCGCAGCGTAACCTTCCGTGGAATGCGTGCGACTGACGGCAAGAGCATCCTCGGGCACTACACCGTGCCTGAAGCCGCCAATGCGCGGCGGACTAGCGCAGGCATGATGAAGGTGAGTGCCAAATCTCGATAAGATGAAGGCGATTGACACCCATCGTCACGGACGGGCCAAAGTGACCCTCATGGTAGTTTTTGATTTTGAGGATTACTCCTCAATGAGGTGATCAAACAACACCCGCTGGAACGGCTCCAGGGCCACCTGCTCCGCCTTGAAGAAGTCCGCCTTCGTCTTGCCGCGCTTTTTGCCCTCCCGCGTGTGGCAGTCATACGCATACTCGGGCATGGCCACATACTCCCCACTCTCACGCAGCTCCTGCGCCAGCGTTTCACCCTCCAGCTCCGCCTGCGGGTCATGGGTCAAGTTCTACAACGCATCGAGTGCCAGGCCCCTGGGCGATTGGGTTGTTGTGGCCTGCGGCCTAGGCAGACTCGCTGCGCAATCGCTTCGCGCTTGCTGCGCTGGGGTGGTCGAACTGCGTTCTCATCCCGCCTGCAATTTTCTGCTCTGCGATGATGCGGTGCTATCCCACGCCGTTGGAGTGGTCGGGCTGGCGGGATTGCCTTGG